>CAMVRE010000214.1 GCA_947169825.1 uncultured Verrucomicrobiota bacterium
CCGGCGCGGCGGCGAGCGCGCCGAGGAGGGCCGCGCAGCCGGGGTGGTCGGCGAGGGCGTGCTGGAGGGCGGGGGCGGGAGCGGGAAGGGAAGGGGAGGGGATCATCGCGTCAGAACTGCAAACGCGCGCGGCGGCGGAATGGTTCGGTCAGCGGGAGAGGAATTCCCGCATCTGCGCGAGGGCGGCGTTCACGCGGGACTTCACGGTGCCGACCGGGACGCCGAGCGCCTCGGCCGCCTCGCGGTAGGCGAGGCCCTGCATCACGACGAGCACGACGGTCTCCCGAAGGGCGGGGGAGAGGCAGGCGAGGGCGGCCTCCGCGTCGCCGGACTCGCCGCGCCGGGCGGGCGCGGGCTCGACGGCGTCCATCTCGGCGCCCGCCCGCTCGTGGAGGCCGGCGCGGCGTTGCGCGGCGCGGGCGGAGTCGATCAGGACCTGCCGGGCGAGCAGGTAGAGGAACGTCGTGAACTTCGCGGTCGGACGGTATCCGCGCCGCGTCCGCCAGAGCTTGAGGAAGGTCTGCTGCGCGAGGTCCTCGACGTCCGCGGCGCCGCTGCGGGCGAAGAAGTTCGCGAGGGGCCGCTCGTGCTTCCGGACGAGGGCCGAGAAGGCGTCGAGGTCGTCGCGAGCGGCCCGCTCCATCAGCGCCACGTCCTCCGCCGCGGAGGCCGCGGCGGCGTCGGGCGGGGGCGGGGGGTCGTCGGCCATCTCTCGGTGGAAACGCCGCCCGGGGCGGTCAGGTTCGCGGTCCGGCGGATTCCGCGGCGGGCGCCGGGAGCTCCGCGGCGGGGGCGACCGGCTTCGAGAAGTATTCGCGCGCGACGAAGCGGTAGGCGACGGCGATGAAGGCCGAGAGCGGGACGGCGAGGAAGACGCCGGCGAAGCCGCCGATCACGGAGCCCCAGAAGAGCAGCGAGAAGACGACGGCGAAGTTGCTCAGGCCGGTGCGGTCGCCCACGATCTTCGGGGTGATGTAGAAGTCCGCGAGGCCGACCGCGGCCCAGCTCGCGACGACCAGCAGGAGCGTCCCCCAGCCGCCGCCGGGCCCGAAGAAGGCGAAGAGGCAGACGGGCGGCATCACGAAGATCGAGCCCATGTAGGGGACGATGTTCACGAGGCCGACGAGCAGCCCCAGCGTGAGGCCGTAGGGCAGCCCCGCGAGGAACTGGAAGCCGAGCCCGAAGAGCGCGCCCTCGATGATCGCCACGACGACCTGGCCGCGGAAGAACGCCACGACGATGCGGATGAACTCGTCGACGAGGAAGCGCACCGCGCCGCGCGTCCTCTCGCTCGTCCCGAGCAGCACGCGGGAGAAGTCGCTCCCCTCGATCGGGCGCGAGGCGAGGTAGAAGATCATGTAGACGAGGACCATCAGCCAGCTCGTCACCGACCCGATGAACGCCGGCACCTGCCCGACGATGCCGAAGGCGCGCGTGCGGACGCCCGCGGCGATCGCCCCGACGTCGAACCACGAGGCCGGGTCGAGCTCCTTCACGAGCGGCATGAGGTCGTGCTCGTGCAGGTAGGCCTTGAGGTCGGGGATCTTGTCGAGGCACCACTGGACCGCGTCCGGCACGCGGCCCGCGAGGCCGGCGAGCTGCTCCGCGACGAGCTTGCCGAAGAACCAGCAGAACGCGACGACCGGGACGAGGATCGCCAGGAGCACGAGGACGATCGCCGCGCCCGTCGCGGCGCCGTGGAGCGCGCGGTTGCGGACGAGGCGCTCCGGCGCGAGGCGCAGCAGGCCGCGCCGGCAGCGGTCGAAGAGCGGCTGGACGACCTTCGCGAGGATGACGGCGGCGACGGGCGGGAGGAGGACCTCCGAGTAGTGCGCGACGAAGCGCAGCCCGAAGAAGAGCATCGCGCCGACGAGCAGGACGAGCGCCGCGAGCGCGAGGAACGCGAGCGCGTTCGCCACGATGGCGGACTGGCGCGGCGTGAATCGGACGGTGGACTCGCGGGGTTCGTCGTTCATGCGGCAAAGTCTACCACACCCCTTCGCCGACCGGCAAGACCCGCGCTCCTGGATGGTTCCCGCTATTTCGGCGCCACGTTCTGCTCGCGCACCTTGATGTGCAGCTCGCGAAGCTGCTTCTCCGAGACCGGGTGCGGGCTGTTCATCATCGGCTCCTGCGCCTTCTGGTTCATCGGGAAGGCGATCACCTCGCGGATGTTCTCCGAGCCCGTGAGCAGCATCACCATGCGGTCCACGCCCGGCGCCACGCCCGCGTGCGGCGGCGCGCCGTACTTGAACGCGTTGGCCAGCGCCGGGAACCGGTCGTAGACCTCCTGCGCCGGGTAGCCGCACAGCTCGAACGCCTTGAGCATCACATCCGTGCGGTGGTTGCGGACCGCGCCCGACGAAAGCTCGATGCCGTTGCAGACGATGTCGTACTGGTAGGCGACGATGTCGAGCGGGTTCTTCGTCGTGAGCGCCTCCATGCCGCCCTGCGGCATCGAGAACGGGTTGTGCGAGAAGATGAGCGCGCCCGTCTCCTCGTCCGTCTCGAAGAACGGGAAGTCGACGATCCAGCAGAAGCGGAAGGCGTCCTTCTCGATGAGGTCCATCGTCTGCGCGATGTCCGTGCGGACGAGCCCCGAGAGGCGGTGGCACTCGGCGACGGGCGCGGCCATGAAGAAGAGCGCGTCGCCCTTCTCCATCTTCGCGAGCGCCTTCATCTCCTCGAGCTGCTCGGGCGTGAGGAACTTCGCGATCGGGCCCTTGAGCTCGCCTTCGTTCGTCCACGTGATGTAGCCGAGGCCCTTGCCGCCGTTCTCCTTCACGTTGTGCTCGCGCTTGTCGAACCACGTGCGGGACTGCTTCACGGCGCCCTTGACGAGCAGGCCCTTCACGAGGCCGCCCTTCTCGACGGTGGAGGCGAACGCCTTGAAGCCGGCCTTGGCGAAGAAGGCGGACATGTCGATCCACTCGAGCGGGTTGCGAAGGTCCGGCTTGTCCGTGCCGAAGCGCATCATCGCCTCGCGGTAGGGGATGCGGACGAACGGCGCGCCGTCGACCTTCGTCCCGGCCGGGGCGAACTCGCGGAAGGTCGCGGGGATGACGTCCTCCATCACGGCGAAGACGTCGTCCTGCGTCGCGTAGCTCATCTCCATGTCCAGCTGGTAGAACTCGCCGGGCGAGCGGTCGGCGCGCGCGTCCTCGTCGCGGAAGCACGGCGCGATCTGGAAGTAGCGGTCGAAGCCGGCGACCATCAGCAGCTGCTTGTAGATCTGCGGCGCCTGCGGCAGCGCGTAGAACTCGCCGGGGTGGATGCGGCTCGGGACGAGGAAGTCGCGCGCGCCCTCGGGGGAGGACGACGTGAGGATCGGCGTCTGGTACTCGCGGAAGCCGAGATCCTCCATGCGGCGGCGGAGGAAGGAGATCACCTTCGAGCGCAGCACGATGTTCCTGTGCAGCGACTCGCGGCGCAGGTCGAGGTAGCGGTACTTGAGGCGCAGGTCCTCGCCGCCGACGTCCGAGCCGTCGCCCGCGAGGTAGATCGGGGTCTGGTCCGCGGCGCTCTCGACGACGAACTCGTCCGCGACGAGCTCGACCTTTCCGGTGTCGATGTCGGGGTTGATCTCGCTCTCGCCGCGCGCGACGACCTGGCCGGTCACCGTGACGACGCTCTCGAGCCGGAGGTCCGTCGCCTCCTGGAAGAACGGACGGCTCGGATGGACGACGACCTGCGTGCGGCCGTAGTGGTCGCGCAGGTCGAGGAAGAGGATGCCGCCGTGGTCGCGCTTGTGGTAGACCCAGCCGGAGAGGCGGGCGGTCTTGCCCGCGTCCTCGACGCGGAGCTCGTTGCAGGTGTGGGTGCGGTAGGGGTGCATGACAGGGTAAAGTTGAAAGTTGAAAGGTGGAAGGTGGAAGGTGAGAGGTGAGAGGTGAGAGGTGAGGCTCGGAGGGCGGGTGCGTCCGGATGGCGCGCAAGGATAGCGCTTTCGCGCGCGGAATGCAACGCGATTTTCGCTTGATTCGGCGCGGGCGGTTCCGTATACTACGCGACCAGTTCCGTCTCCCGAAAGGGATCGGAGAATATGGGGATCGCCCATCTTCAACACGAAACAAGACTACCGCTCATGTCACTCTTTGGCAAAGACAAGCCCGCCCAGGACGTCTGGAGCCCGGCCACCGGCAATCGCGCCGGTTTTTCCGTCCCCCCTTCCGTGAACCCCTCTGCCGAGTCGTCCGCGCGCCTCACGTCGCTCCGCTCCGCGTTCCGCGCCCCGCGCGGCCCCGCGCCCGGCGGCTTCGCCCCCGCGCCGGCCCGCGAGCCCGCTCCGCCGCGCGAGCCCACGGTGCTGCCTCCCGGAACGCTCATCGTGATCCGGAACTGCTCCACCAAGCGCGTGCTCTCGCAGCTCCTCAACGAGCTCGGAGGCAAGGAGGAGGACATCGCCGGCCGCTATTTCGTCCCGACGACGCAGGACCTCCCGAAGATCCACCAGTACGCCTCGGCCAACGGCTTCTTCGTGAAGGAGTCGCTCGTCCGCAACGTGATGGTGCTCGACCTCATGGTCGACCGCGACCGCCGCATGCCGTATCCGCGCCGCGGCTCCTA
>CAMVRE010000215.1 GCA_947169825.1 uncultured Verrucomicrobiota bacterium
CCACGCCACCGCTCATGCCGACCAGGATCTTCACGGCGCCGGAGTCTACCATGCGTCCGCGGCCCGCCGCAAGCGAATGAAATTTCCGGTTGACTTCGCGCGGGCGGTCTGCTAGATTCTGCGCCGCTTTCACGCAACCTGCTCGGGTGGTGGAATTGGCAGACACGCCAGCTTGAGGTGCTGGTCCCGTTTTGGGATTGGAGGTTCGAGTCCTCTCCCGAGCACCATTCGGAGGCCGACGGAGACGATCCGCCGGCCTTCTTCTTTCCGTGGCGGTCCCGCCGCCGCGCGCGGGCCCGGCGCGCTACCGCGCGAGGCACGCGGCGGCGTGCGCGGCGGAGACGGGCCGGAGCTCCGGATCGGAGGCGGAGCACTCCGGGCGGGCGCGGTCGCAGCGCGGCGCGAAGACGCAGGCGCCGCGGGACCATTCGCGGGGCGGCGGAACGCGGCCGGGGATGACGGCGAGGTCCTCGACCGAGCCGCCCTCGATCCGCGGCACGGCGCGCAGCAGCGCCGCGGTGTAGGGGTGCGCGGGGCGGGAGAGGACGTCCGAGACCGGCCCCTCCTCGACGACGCGCCCGGCGTAGAGCACCGACATCGTCTCCGCGTAGGAGGAGACGAGCGCGAGGTTGTGCGTGATGAGCAGGACCGCCGCCCCGCGCGCGCGGCAGAGATCGCGCAGCAGATCGAGCGCCTTGCGCTGCATCAGGACGTCGAGCGCGGTCGTGGGCTCGTCGGCGACGAGCAGCGCCGGCTTCTGCGCCATCGCCATCGCGATGCAGACGCGCTGCGCCATGCCGCCGGAGAGTTCGCACGGGTAGGCGCGCATCAGCCGCTCCGGATCGGGCAGGCCGACCTCGGCGAGAAGCTCCCGCGCGGCGCGGGCGCGCGCCGCGCGCGGCACGCCGCGCGGAACGGCCTCGTGCATCTGCGTTCCGACGGAGAGAACGGGGTCGAGGGCCGTCATCGGATCCTGGAAGACGTAGGCGACGCCGCCCGCGCCGCGCGCCGCGCGCAGCTCCCGCGGCGGCATCGCGAGCAGGTCGCGGCCGCGCAGGAGCGCGCGTCCGGAGATGCGCGCGCGGGGGCCGCCGGCCGGCGGCAGGCGCGTGAGGGCGGCGGCCGTGACGCTCTTGCCGCAGCCGCTCTCCCCGACGAGCGCATGGAAGCCGCCCTCGGGGACGCGGAACGAGACGCCTCGGACGACCTCGACCGGACCGCCGCCGCCGGGCATCGGCAGCGCGACGCGGAGGTCCTCGACGGAGAGCAGCGGCGGGCGCGAATCCGTCTCGCTCGAACCGCTGGATGGGGCGTCCTGCATGGCGGCGGATTGTAGCAGACGCAAACGGGCCCGGCAAGCGCTTGCGCGGCCCTCGCGGGCCATGCTAGAATCGCGCCGTCCCCGCCACCCCGCCACGAAAACCATGCGCATCGTCGTCGGATACGTCCCCATCGAGTCGGACCTCGGAGTCCCGCTCCTTTCGCAGAACCGCCAGTTCCAGTGGTTCTCGAAGCCGACCTACGTCTATCCCATGGTCCCCGCGAGCGCGGCGACGCTCCTGAAGAGCAGGGGCCACGAGGTCCTCTGGCTCGACGGCATCGCCGAGGGCCTGACCCAGGCGCAGTTCGACGAGCGCTTCGCCGCGTTCAGGCCGGACCTCTTCCTCCTCGAGACGAAGACGCCCGTCGTCAAGGCCACGTGGCGCAAGGTCGACCGCCTCAAGGAGCTCGTCCCGGACTGCACGATCGTCCTCTGCGGCGACCACGTCACCGCCTTCCCCGAGGAGACGCTGGATAATTGCAAGGCGGACTTCGTCCTCGCCGGCGGCGACTACGACTTCTCCGTCGCAGCGCTGGTCGAGCGCCTCGAACGCGAAGTTGAAAGTTTAAAGCGCAAAGGGAAAAGTTCCTCTTCGGATTCTTCAACTTTACCCTTTACCCTTTCAACTTTAAACCTCCCGAAGGGATTCTTCTGGCGCGCCGCGGACGGCTCGATCGCCTCCTCCGGCCCGTTCTGCAACAGGGACCACCGGCTCGAGGACCTGCCGGAGATCGACCGCGAGCTCACGAAGTGGGAGCTCTACAGCCGCGAGAACGGCAACTTCCGCCGCACGCCCGGCACCTACACGATGGCGGCGCGCGACTGCTGGTGGGGCAAGTGCGCGTTCTGCTCCTGGACGACGCTCTACCCGGAGTGGCGGCACCGCACGCCGGCGCAGCTGCTGGACGAGATCCAGCACCTCGTCGAGCGCTACGGCGTGAAGGAGGTCTTCGACGACTCCGGCTGCTTCCCCGCCGGCGCGTGGCTGCGCGAGTTCTGCGAGGGCATGGTCGCGCGAGGGCTGAACCGGCGCGTCACGCTCGGCTGCAACATGATCCCCGGCGCGCTCGACGCGGAGCTCTACGGGCTCATGGCGAAGGCGGGCTTCAAGTTCGTGCTCTTCGGGCTCGAGAGCGCGCAGCACGACACGCTCGCGCGCATCAACAAGTGCCCGCTCGCGAAGAACGTCGAGGAGTCGATGCGCCTCGCGCACGCGGCGGGGCTGCGCCCGCACGTGACGTGCATGATCGGCTATCCGTGGGAGACGGCGGAGGACGCGAAACGCACGATTGCGCTCACGCGCTCGCTCTTCGACCGCGGCTGGATCGACACGCTGCAGGGGACGATCGTCATCCCCTATCCGGGGACGCCTCTCTTCCGCGAATGCCGCGAGAAGGGGTGGCTGCGCACCGAGGACTGGGACCGCTACGACATGCGCGAGCCCATCATGCGGTGCCCGATCCCGGACGACGAGCTGCGCGCGCTCGTGCGCGGGCTCTACGAGTCGTTCCTCACGCCGCGCTTCGTGTGGCGGCAGATCCGCTCGATCCGCTCCTTCGCCGACGTCGCGTTCCTCGCGAAGGCCGGCCTGCGCGTCGTCGGCCACCTCCTGGACTTCCGCCGCGCCAAACGGTAGCGGCCGCGGTCCCCGCGGCCGCAATCCCCGCCGAGACGGCGGGCTCCACCGGCATCGGGCGGGAAACGGCGTCTCCCATGGACGCCGGAGGGCGCCCGCGCTCCCGCGCGGGCGCCCTCCGGACGCCGCGTTCGTGCGCCGCCACGGCGGCGCGCGAACGCTAATCCGCGATCTTGACCTCGTGGCCGGCCTTGGCCGAGTCGTAGAGGCCGCAGAGGATCTTCTGGACGTTGAGGCCGATCTCGCCCGAGGCGCCGAGCGGCGTGCCCTTGAGACAGCCGTCGACCCAGTTCTGGAGCTTCTTCGTGAAGATGTAGTCCCAGCCGGAGTCCGGCATGAACACGGGCTGCATGTTGACCATCATGTTGTTCTGGTCGGTGTAGATCTCGCTCGTGCTCCACTGGCAGCCGGCCTTGGTGCCGTAGGCCCACCAGTCCTCGACGTCGTGCTCCTTCTGGTGGTCCGCGAACGACGCCTCGATCTGCATGATCGTGCCGTTGTCGAAGCGGATCTGGCCGCAGGCGAAGTCCTCGACCGTGTAGGTCTTGTGGTCCCAGCCGGGCCACATCGACATGACGGTCGAGGGCTTGTTCCCGAGGAACGTCCAGCAGCCGGCGGAGGCGTAGACGGGCTTGGGGTTGCCGAGGAACGCCATCGCGCTCTCGATGATGTGCACGCCGATGTCGATGAGCGGACCGCCGCCCTGCTTGTCCTTCTGGCCGAAGACGCCCCAGTTCGGGATGCCGCGGCGGCGGCAGGCGCGCACCTTGACGAGCATCACGTCGCCGAAGAAGCCCTCGGCGCGCATCTTCGCGAGGTTCTCGCTGTTGTGCTGGTAGCGGCGCTGGAAGCCGACGGAGAGCTTGACCTTGTTCTTCTTCGCGGCGGCGACCATGTCCTTGCACTCCTTCACGGTCATCGCCATGGGCTTCTCGGTCATCGCGTGCAGGCCGGCGTTGCAGGCGTCGATCACGGCGGGGGCGTGGACGCCGTTGGGCGTGCAGACGTCGACGGCGTCGATCTTGCCCTTCATCGCCTTGAACATCGCGCGCCAGGGCTTCTGCGTGCCGTCGCGGAAGAGGGCCTCCTTCGGGATGCCCCACTTCTCGTTCATGAGGTCGAGCCGGTCCTGGACGATGTCGCACCCCGCCACGACCTCGGCGTTGTCGATGTTCTTGAACGCGGCCATGTGGGCCTGGGCGATGCCGCCGCAGCCGATGATCGCGATGCGAAGCTTCCTGCCCTTGTAGACGGCCTTCTTCCCCGCGATCGCGGTGGAGACGCTCATGTTGTTGTCGGCCATGTTTGAACCTCGGTTGTGTCCTGTGGTGTGTGAGGGGTTTCCGGTTTGTTTCCGCGCGGCCCGGAACGGGACGCGACGGGCGGCATTCTACCATGCGCCCCCGCGCGCCGCAAGCGGTTGCGCGGGCCTGGCGCCTCGGCTATAATCCGGCGCGTTTACGACACCGGAGACGTTTTCCATGACCGACCGCGCTTCCCGCCGCTTCCCCCCTGACCCTCTCTTGCCCCCCCCCACGACCCTGGACCCGCCCCCCCTCGCGCACCCGCCCTGCCCCCCTGCCTCCCCCCCCCGCCCCTCCACC
>CAMVRE010000216.1 GCA_947169825.1 uncultured Verrucomicrobiota bacterium
CGCCGGGCTTGCGGCGTGACGTGGTAGCCGGCCGCCTGGGCGAGCGCGCGGTCGTCGTCGAAGTCGGCGCCGGGCGTCGTGAGGAGCGGGCCGGCGATGCCGGCGTTCATGCCGACGTGGACGCACTTGGCGGCGGTCTCGTCGGTCATGTCGCGCCGGCCGCCCGCGAAGCGCAGCGGCGTGGCGGGGTTCGCGAGGCGCAGGATCGCGACGGCGTCGACCGCGCGCTCCGGGTCGGGGACGCCCCGCGCGCCGATGGGCGTGCCCTCGATCGGGTGGAGGAAGTTCACCGGGATCGAGTCGGGGGCGACGTCGCGGATCGTAAGCGCGAACTCGACGAGCTGCTCGTCCGTCTCGCCCATCCCGACGATCCCGCCGCAGCAGATCTGCATCCCGAGGCGGCGCGCGGCGCGGAGCGTATCGAGCTTCTGCGCCTGTGTGTGCGTGGAGCAGAGCGACGGGAAGAGCGAAGGCGCGGTCTCGAGGTTGCAGTGCAGGCGCTTGAGTCCGGCGGCCCTGAGCTTCGCCAGGTCGGCCTCGGAGACGAGCCCGAGCGAGCCGCAGAGCTCGATCTCCGACTCGCGCCGCATCGCGCGAAGGGCCTCGCAGAGCGCGTCGACGTCGGCGGGCGTCTGCGCGCGGCCGCTCGTCACGATGCCGATGCGGTCGGCGCCGTTCGCCTCGGCCTCCTTCGCGGCCTTCGCGCACGCCTCCGCGCCGATCCAGCCGTGGCACTCGCATCCCGTCTTCCAGTGCGCGCTCTGGGCGCACCACTTGCAGTTCTCGGGGCAGCGCCCGGACCGCGCGTTCACGATCGAGCAGAAGTCGAAGTGCTTCGGCGCGAACGCGACGGTCACGCGGTGCGCCGCCTCGCGCAGCTCCTCGCGCGGGGCGTTCTTCAGCAGGTCGACGAGCTCCTCCGCCGTGGCGGGGTCTCCGCCGGCGATCAGGCGGTCGGCGAGGGCAGATGCGGTTGTCATGGTTGAAACAGTTGAAACGGTTGAAACAGTTGAAACGGTGTGGTCCGCAGCACTCGTCACTTGTCACTCGTCACTCGTCACTCCTCACCGAGGCGCCGATCGCCTCGTTGAGGCTGCCGGTGCGGTAGCCGCGGAGGTCGAGGGAGACATAGGCGAAGCCGATTGAGCGGAGGGCGTCGGAGAGTTCCGGCGCGCGGGCGGCGAGGCGGGGAATGTCGGCGGGCGAAACTTCGATGCGGGCGACGCCGCCCGCGTGCGAGCGGACTCGCAACTGGCCGAGTCCGGGGAACGCCGCGCGAATCCAATCCTCGGCGCGGCCGACCCGGTCCAGACCCTCGGCCGTGATGCGTTCGCCGTAGGGGAAACGCGAGGCGAGGCAGGCGAAGGAGGGCTTGTCGGCGGTCGGAAGGCCCATTGCGCGCGAAAGCGCGCGAATCTCGGCCTTCGTCAGGCCTACGTCGCGCAGCGGGCTGCGGACGCCGAGTTCGCGGATGGCGCGGCGGCCGGGGCGGTAGTCGCCGTCGTCATCGACGTTGGATCCTTCCAAGACCGCCGCAAGGCCGTTTTCGCGCGCGAACGCGACGAGTTCGCCGAAGAGCTCCCGCTTGCAGTGGTAGCAGCGGTCCGGCGGGTTTTCCGCAAAGCCCGGCACGTCCAGCTCCTCCGAGTCGATCACGACGTGGCGCACGCCTTCGGCGCGGCAGAAGTCGGCGGCTTCGTCAAGCTCGCGCTTCGGAAACGAACGGGAGCGCGCGGTGACCGCCACGACGCGATCGCCGAGCTCCTCGTGCGCCACGTGCAGAAGGAACGTCGAATCGACGCCGGACGAAAAGGCCACGAGCGCGGAATGCGCCTCGCGCAAGGATGCGCGGAGGGTTTCCAGTTTGGCGGAGGAATCGTTCATGGGCGGGGATTCTACCAAATCGGCGGGGCGGCGCAACGGTTGGAATGGGGGTTGCGGGATCAGGACGGGCGGACGGCGATGGCCTCGACCTCGAGGCGTGCGCCGCGCGGCAAGGCGGCGGCCTGGACGCAGGAGCGCGCGGGGAACGGCGCGACGAACGCGCGGGCATAGACCTCGTTCACGGCGGCGAAATCGGCGAGATCGGACAGAAAGACCGTGGTCTTGGCGACGTGCTCAAGCCCGAGGCCGGCGGCGGCGAGGATGGCGCGGACGTTGGCGAAGGCGCGCTCGGCCTGCGCCGCCGCGTCGTCCGGGATTTCGCCCGTGGCGGGGTCGACGGGAAGCTGTCCGGAGACGAAGACGAATGGCCCGGCGTCGATTCCCTGCGAATAGGGACCGAGCGCGGCGGGGGCGGAAGGGGTGGAAAGGGGGGACATGGCAGTCGTTCAGTCCGCGGTGAAGAGGCCCTTGCTGAAGTAGCGGTCGCCGCGGTCGGGGAAGAGGACGACGACGTTGCCGCGCAGTCCCGCGCGGATCGCGCGCAGCGCGGCGGCAAGAGCGGCGCCGGAGCTGGAGCCCGCCACGATCCCCTCGCGCCGCGCGAGGTCCCGCGCGGCGTCGAACGCCTCCTCGTCCGCGACCTTCACGACCTCGTCGACGAGCGCCATGTCCATCGTCTCGGCGACGAAGTCGTTGCCGATCCCCTCGATGTCGTAGTCGGCGTGTTCGCCGCCGCCCATCGTGGAGCCGACGGGGTCCGCGAGCACCGCGCGCAGCGCCGGGTTCCTCTCCTTGAGATAGCGCGCGACGCCGCTGAAGGTGCCGCCGCTGCCGGCGCCCGCGACGAACGCGTCGACGCGCCCGCCGAGGTCGCGCCAGATCTCCGGGCCGGTCGTCTCGTAGTGCGCGCGCGGGTTGGCCGGGTTGCGGAACTGCCCGAGCACGACGGCGCCCGGCGTGGCGGCGGCGATCTCGTCCGCGCGCCTCTCCGCGAGCAGCATCCCGCCCGAGCGCGGGGTGCGGACGATCTCCGCGCCAAGCGCACGCAGCAGCGCGACCTTCTCGCCGGAGAACTTGTCCGGCACGACGAAGACGACCCGGTAGCCGCGGCCGATCGCGGCGAACGCGATGCCGATGCCGGTGTTGCCGGCGGTGCCCTCGACGATCGTGCCGCCGGGGCGCAGCGCGCCGCGCCGTTCTGCATCATCGATCATCGCGCGGCCGATGCGGTCCTTGACGCTGCCGCCGGGGTTCGCGAGCTCGAGCTTGGCCCAGAGCGTGGCGCCTTCGGGCAGGTCGAGGCGCCCGAGCCGCACGAGCGGCGTTTCGCCGATCAGGTCGGCATAGGAGGAGTAGAGCATGGGAAAAAGGGGGGGGGGGATTGGGGTTTGGAAATCGGGTGGAGAAGACGCGGACGTCCGCGTTCAACACCCGCCCCGCGTCCCGCTCGCCGTCGACGCCGCGCGCAGCGCCGCGTCCACGTCGCGCCAGATGTCCTCCGCGTCCTCGATGCCGACCGAGAGCCGCACGAGCCGGTCCGTGATCCCGACCTTCGCGCGGATGTCCGCCGGAATCGAGGCGTGCGTCATCGTGGCGGGGTGGCACGCGAGCGACTCCACGCCGCCGAGCGACTCCGCCAGCGCCACGAGCCGCAGCGCGCGGAAGAACGGCCGCGGGTCGAGCCCGTGCGCGAGCTCGAAGGACACCATCCCGCCGCCCGCCGCCGCCTGGCGGCGGTTCGTCCCGTAGCCCGGGTCCGACGGCAGCCCCGGATACCAGACGCGCGCCACCGCGGGGTGCGAACCGAGCCGCCCGGCGAGGATCTCCGCGTTCGCGACGTGCCGGTCCATCCGCACCGCGAGCGTCTTGAGCCCGCGCAGCAGCAGGAACGAGTCGAACGGCCCGAGCACCCCGCCCGTCGCGTTCTGGACGAACGCGAGCGACTCGGCCAGGTCCGCGCGCGCCGTGACGGCGAGGCCCGCCACGAGGTCGCTGTGCCCGCCCAGATACTTCGTGGCGGAGTGCACGACGACGTCCGCGCCGAGCGCGAGCGGCCGCTGCAGATACGGCGTGAGGAACGTGTTGTCCACCACCACGAGCGCCCCGCGCGCCTTCGCGACGGCGGCGACCGCCGCGAGGTCCGTCACCGCCAGCAGCGGGTTGGCCGGCGACTCCAGCAGCACCGCCCGCACGTCCGGGTGCTCCTCGAACGCCCGCTCGAACGCCTCGGGCTCCTCCCCCTCCGCGAGCGTCCAGCCGACGCCGAACCGCGCGAAGACCTTGTCGAGGATGCGGAACGAGCCGCCGTAGACGGTGCGCGAGAGCAGCACCCGGTCGCCGGCCTTCAGGAGCGAGAGCACCGCGCCGATCGCCGCCATCCCGGACGCGAACGCGAAGCCGTGCGTCCCGCCCTCCAGCTGCGCGATCGCCGCCTCCAGCGCCGCCCGCGTCGGATTGCCCGTGCGCGCGTATTCCCACCCCGTGTTGTCCCCCAGACCCCGCTGGCGGAACGTCGAGGTCTGGTAGATCGGGACGTTGACGGCGCCCGTGGCGGCGTCGCCGTCCGGTCCGGCGTGGACGGTCTGCGTGGAAAGGGAATGCTTCATTGTCGAACCACTGCCGAATGGTTGTGAAGAATGGCCGCGATCCCCTGCGAATGGGGGCCG
>CAMVRE010000217.1 GCA_947169825.1 uncultured Verrucomicrobiota bacterium
GTTCGCCTTCGGCGGCGCGGCGGCGCTCTGGGTCGCGCTCGCGCTCGCGCTCTTCGGGTGGCCGTCGGTCCTCGGCTCGCGCATCAAGGCGCGCCAGGCGCGCGTCGACGCCGCGGCGCCGGCGGAGGCCGCGGTGCAGGAGATCCGCGACCGCATCCGAATCATCGACCGCTATTCGGACCGGACGTATTCGCCGCTCGAGGTCCTGCGCGAGGTCTCGCTCGCGATGCCGGAGGGCGTCACGCTCGCGCGCCTCTCCTACGACGCGGCGCGGCGCGAGGCGAGCGTGGAGTGCTCGGCCCTCTCGTCGCAGCCGGCCTACGAGATGTCGAACCGGCTCAAGGTCTCGCCGCTCTTCGCGCGCAACGACATCGTCGCGGGGCCGACGGAGAACAAGGGCACGGGGCGGACGACGTTCACGATCCGCCTGCTCTTCGCGGGCGGCGCGGACGGGGAGGGAGGCGCGCCGTGAGCCGGCTCTCGCTCTCCCGCCACGACAAGGCGATGCTGGCCGTCACGGTCTGCGTCGCGCTCTTCGGCTTCCTCGCGCTCACCGCGAAGGGCCAGATCGCGGGCATCCGCTCGCGCCGCGCCGAGGCGGACCGCCTCGCGCAGAGGCTGGAGCT
Organism: uncultured Verrucomicrobiota bacterium; assembly: GCA_947169825.1. GTDB lineage: Bacteria > Verrucomicrobiota > Kiritimatiellia > RFP12 > UBA3636 > UBA3636. The sequence continues at coordinate 627 of CAMVRE010000217.1, forward strand.
GCAGACCGCGCTCATCGACGCGAAGGACGACTGGGCCGCGCGCTACGAGTCGGTCCGCGACCGCATGCCGGTCTTCTCCGGCACGGAGCAGGTCGGGCCCTACTGGGGCAAGATCATGGACGACGCCGCGCACGAGCACGACCTGCACATCCAGCAGCGAAACTTCAAGGAGGAGACCGTCGTCGCCGGCGTCTGCGAGCTGCCGATCGAGGTGCGCCAGTGGGAGGGCACGCTCGAGGCGCTCGTCGGGTTCGTCCACCAGGTCGAGTCGACCGGCGCGATGCTCGAGGTCCGCGAGCTGCGCGTCTCCCCGATCCAGAACCGCCAGGGCTGGCTGAAGGGCTCCTTCACGCTCTCCTGCGCCTACCTGCGGACCGACAAGGACTCCAACCCCGCCACGCCGTCACAGCCATGAAGACACGCACGTTTACCGCCGCGGCCGCGCTTCTCGCCCTCTTCCTCTCCGCGCACACGCTCCTGGCGCAGGACCGCCCCGCCGCGCCGCGGCCGGGCGAGATCCGCCGCCCGAACATCCCGGGCCGCCCCGGCGGCGTCGCGCAGCCGGCGCGCCCCGCCAATGCCGGCCAGCCCGGGGGCGGGCGCCCCTCCGGCCCGCGCGCCGCGACGCAGCCCGACGGCAAAGGCGGCGCCCCCGTCATCCCCTACGACACCTCCGACAACGCCCTCAACTTCCAGGACGCCTCCTCGGACCTCGTGATCATGGAATACGCGCTCCGCACGGGCCGCACCTACATCCCGTCGCCTGCCACGCCCAAGGTCACGATCACGCTTCGCACGACCCCCGACTCGCCCCTCACCGACGAGGAGTACCTCCGCGCCATCCGCGAGGTCCTCTCCCTCAACGGCATCGTGCTCATTGAGGAGGGCGAGAAGTTCCTGCGCGTCGTCCCCGCCGCCGAGGCCGGCACGAGCGGCATGCGCCCGCAGTACGCCGGGCCCGACGGCTACCCCGAGACGCCCGAGGACGGCACCGTCGTCCAGCGCATGATCGAGCTCAAGCACCTCGGCACCGAGGAGGCGATGCCCGTCGTGAACAGCCTCATGCGCCCCGGCGCCAAGGTCCTCACGATCGAGCACACCAACTCCATCCTCATCACCGACAACGCCGAGAACGTCAACCGCATCGTCGAAGTGCTCGAGCGGATGGACACGCCCGTCGTCGCCCGCGAGGAGCCCTTCTTCCGCCAGATCCGCTACGCCAAGGCCGAGGACGTCAAGGCCCGCATCGAGGACCTCATCGCCAAGATGCAGGAGGACAGCGGAAGCGGAAACAAGAACAACAAGTCCGGCACCGTCGCCCAGCCGCGCGACGCCGGCTCGCCCGGGATGGAGCGCCGCCAGCTCCCGCCCGGCGTCACCATCCGCGGCGGCCGCCGCGACCGCGAGGACGAGCGCGCGACCCCCGCCAGCGAGATCGCCTCCTCGATCATCGACGAGGCCCGCCGCGGCGTCCTCCGCGGCAAGGTCGCCATCGTCCCCGACCCGCGCACCAACCGCCTGCTCATCATCACGCGGCCGGAGAACATGGACTTCATCGACAAGATCATCGAGGAGATCGACATCCCGACCGCCCCCGAGTTCCTCGTCGAGGTGATCCGCCTCGAGCACGCCGTCGCGGCCGACGTCGCCTCGCTGCTCAACGACCTGATCAGCAAGAAGAAGTCCTCCGACGACGACGCCGCGCCGATGCGCGACACCGACAAGTCCGACTCCGGCTCCGACGCGGCCGCCTCCCGCCGCGCGCCCGCCGCCGCGCCCGCCGGCGGCTCCTCCGCGCAGACCCGCATCGCCCGCCTCGACGCCGAGAACATCTCCATCCTCTCCGACGAGCGCTCCAACTCGCTCCTCGTCATGGCCAGCGTCTCCGACATGGCCATCCTGCGCAGCATCATCGACGCGATCGACATCCAGCTCTCCCAGGTCGTCATCGAGACGGCCATCGTCTCCATCTCCTTCAAGGACTCCTTCGAGACCGGCATCGACTGGGCCCAGCGCGTCATGCTCCAGGGCGCCGGCGAGAACGGCCCCAAGTACGCCGGCGCCTCGCGCGGCGGCGGCGGCAGCGGCACGCCCGTCCCCGCGCTCGGGCTCAACTCCTCCGACGCCATCCGCGCCGCGGGCGGCTCCGCGGGCGGCGTCACCGGCTGGTTCTCCATCTTCGACTGGAACATGGACCTCATCGTCCAGGCCGTCAAGAACGACTCCAAGGCGCGCCTCATGTCCCGCCCGCGCATCACCACGATGGACAACAAGGAGGCCGTCCTCGAGGCCACCGACCGCATCTACTGGAAGGGCAACACCACCTACTACTCCAACTCCGACTACACCTCCGAGAACATCCAGAACGAGGACATCGGCATCAAGCTCACGGTGACGCCGCGCATCAACAAGACCGGCTTCATCACCCTCACGGTCGAGCAGGAGATCCAGACCAACGAGGGCTACACCGAGATCAACGGCTCGCAGTATCCGCAGCTCACCACGCGCAAGATGGGCGCCGACGTGCAGGTCCTCAGCGGCGAGACCGTCGTCCTGGGCGGCCTCGCGCAGAACTCCGTCACGAAGTCGACCACCAAGGTCCCGCTGCTCGGCGACATCCCGCTGCTCGGCTGGCTCTTCCGCCACGAGACCGACGAGAAGGTCCGCAACGAGATCATCGTGTTCCTCACGCCGCGCGTCATCGACACGCCGGCCCAGATGGAGGACGACGCCCGCAACGCCAAGGCCGCCCTCGGAACCGACGGCCTCTTCGACCCGACGATCTCCGCCTCGCGCATCGCCGACCCGCTCTCCGAGAAGGCCGCCAGGCGCATTCTCCGGAACGGCGCGGACACCGTCGCCCCGCAGCGCTATCCCTCGACCGGCGCGCTCACGGGACTCAACGACCCCGACGCGCTCCCGGACGCGCCCGAGACCGCCGCCATCCGCGAGGAGCTCCGCAAGGCGGAGGAGGAAAGCCGCCTGCCCTACCTGCACTACAGCGACCTCGAGGCCGCCACGCGGCACCCCGCCGAGGAGCCCGCGGAAGAACACGCAGAGCCCGCAGAGACCGCAGAGCCGGCCTCCGCCGGTGGGGCGAGCTCTCCGAGCGAGCCGCCGCCCGCTCCCGTGGAAGAACACGCAGAGCCCGCAGAGAACGCGGAGCCGGCCTCCGCCGGTGGGGCGAGCGCTCCGAGCGAGCCGCCGCCCGCTCCCGTGGAAGAACACGCAGAGCCCGCAGAGAACGCGGAGCCGGCCTCCGCCGGTGGGGCGAGCTCTCCGAGCGAGCCGCCGCCCACCCCCGCGGAACCGCCCGCAGAGACCGAGCCGGGTGAGAGGGTCCCCGAGCCCCCCGCCGCCGAAGTCGTCCTTTCGCCCGCGCCCGAAACAACCGACGACCTCGTCGCGGATCCGTCCTCCGAATCCTCCAACTAGCCCGCTCCGCGCGGACGCGGCGAAGCCGCCTTCCGCGCGGATGGGCCTTTCCCCGCCATGAAACTCCTCCCCCTCCTCCTCCTTCCCCTCCTCCTCTGCGCCGGCTGCGAGGACAAGGAGGCGCACCCGTGGTACGCTCCGCCGAACACGTCGACGCCCTCCCGCAACCCCGCCAAGTCCGCGCCCGGCCTGATCGGGACCTGGGAGCTGACGAACGGCGCGACGACGTGGTATGCGCACTTCAACGCGAACGGCACCTGGCGCATCACGGACGACCGCGCGGGGACGAAGGACCACGTCTACGGCTCCTACACCGCGGACGCCTCCTCCTTCCAGGGCGACATGACGAATCCCGGCGTCGGCACGGGTTCGATCGCGGGCTACTACAACGGGAAGAGCCTCGCCCTCGACTTCGTCGAGAACTGGCACAGCCCCGCCAAGCACGTCTCCTACACCGGGAAGAAGCTCTAGAG
>CAMVRE010000218.1 GCA_947169825.1 uncultured Verrucomicrobiota bacterium
TTCCTCGGCGTCGACGGCGGCGGCACGAAGACCGACCTGCTCCTCGCGGGCGCGGACGGCGAGCCCGTGCGCCGGCTGCGGCTCGGCGGCGGCAACGTCTCCTCGCTGGGCGAGGAGCGCTCGACGGCGTTCCTCGCCGGCGCGATCCGCGAGGTCACCGCGGACCTCCCCCCTCCCTCCGGCGCGTTCCTCGGCCTCGCCGGCGCGATCGCGGACGGCATCGGCGCGCGCGTCGAGGCGCGGCTCCGCGCGCTCTTCCCGGACCTGCCGCTCGAAATCGGACCCGACATCCGCTGCGTGATCGAGGCCGCGGAGGCGGACGGCGGCTGCGTCGCCGCCATCCTCGGCACCGGCAGCTGCGTCCACGCCGACGACGGCGAGACGCTCCACCGCTACGGCGGCTGGGGCTGGTTCTTCGGCGACCCGGGCAGCGGCTTCGCGCTCGGGCGCGACGCCGTCCGCGCGCGGCTCGCCTTCGAGGACGGCAACGGCCCCGGCGGCCCGCTCGTCGACGCGATCGGCGCGGCGCTGGGCGGCTCCGCCTTCGACGCCATCGTCGCGACGATCAACGCCGCGCCGGGCTCCGTCGCGCGCCTCGCGCCGCTCGTCCTGGACGCCGTCGAGGCGGGCGATCCCGTCGCGCGGCGCATCCTCGCGCGCAACATGGAGGGCGTCGCCGCCCTCGTCCGCGCGGCGCGCGCGGCGCACCCCGCCGCGGCCGCCGGACCGATCGTCCTCGGCGGCGGCCTGTGTGCGCGCGCCGACCTGCTCGGCCCCGCTCTCCGCGCGGCGCTCGGCCCGGACTCCCCTCCCCTGCTCTTCCCGGCGCGCGACCCCGTCTTCGGCGCCCACCGCCGCGCCGTGCGCCTTTTCGCGCGCGGGTAGCGCGCTTGCTTTTCGCACGGCGTTCGTGTATCCTCGCCGCCAACGATTCCGCGCGCGCCCGGTCCGGGCGCGCCCGGGGAAAGGAAACCGAACCATGGGCAAGTTCCAAGTCAAGAAGGCCGCCAAGGGCGGCTGCATGTTCAACCTCCTCGCCACGAACGGCCAGGTCGTCGCAACCTCCGAGGTCTACGTCAAGAGGTCGTCCCTGCTGAACGGGATCGCCAGCGTCCAGGCGAACGCCGCGGCGGCGGGCGTCGAGGACCAGACGGCGGAGAAGCCCGCCAAGCTCGCGAACCCGAAGTTCGAGGTCTACGCCGACAAGGCCGGGAAGTTCCGCTTCCGCCTCAAGGCGAAGAACGGCCAGGTCGTCGCGGTCGGCGAGGCCTACGAGACGAAGAAGGCCTGCCTCGCGGGCGTCGCCTCCGTCCGGAAGAACGCCCCCGCGGCGAAGATCGTCGAGGCCTAGGGCCGCCGGCCCGTTCCACGTTTTCCCCGGCCGGCCCGCGCGGCCGGCCGGGAGGACCTTCCGCGGAGGATTCGCGCCATGACCATCAGGGAAGTTCTCGAGCATCCGGAGAAGTTTTCGTTCGACGTCGACCGCCTCGGCGAGTGCACCATCGATTCGCCCATCGAGGGCGGGCGGTTCGCCGAGGACGGCGAGCGCACGCTCGTCGTCCACGACGAGGCCGTCGTCGTCGAGGCGATCCGCGCGGGGCGCAGGCTGCCGTCGTTCGAGAAGGCCGGCCCGCGCCGCAGGATCTTCTTCGACCCCGCGTGGTGCCGCGCCGCCGTCGTCACCTGCGGCGGGCTCTGCCCCGGCCTCAACGACGTCATCAAGGGCGTCGTCCAGACGCTCTGGTTCGACTACGGCGTGCGCCACATCTTCGGCATCCGCTACGGCCTGGAGGGGCTCATCCCGTCCTACCGGCACGAGCCGATGATCCTCACGCCCGAGGTCGTGGACGAGATCGACACGATCGGCGGGACGATCCTCGGCTCGTCGCGCGGCGGCCAGCCCACCGACCAGATCGTCCGCCGCCTCGCGGACATGAACATCAACCTGCTCTTCTGCATCGGCGGCGACGGCACGCTCCGCGCCGCGCGCGACATCGCCGAGGAGGTGAAGCGGAGGAAGCTGTCGATCGCCGTCGTCGGCGTCCCCAAGACGATCGACAACGACCTGGCCTTCGTCGGGCGCTCGTTCGGCTTCGAGACCGCGGTCTACGCGACGACGGACGTGATCACCTGCGCGCACATGGAGGCCAAGGGCGCCTGGCACGGCGTCGGGCTCGTGAAGCTGCAGGGGCGCGACTCCGGCTTCATCGCCGCCTACGCCTCGGTCGCCAACTCCTGCGTCAACCTCTGCCTCGTCCCCGAGGAGCCGTTCACGCTCGAGGGCGAGCACGGCGTCCTCACCGCGCTCGACCGCCGCTTCGGGCTCGGCAAGAGCCACGCGGTGATCGTCGTCGCCGAGGGCGCGGGGCAGGACCTGATGGCCGGCGAGGAGCGGCGCGACGCCTCCGGCAACATCCTCAAGAAGGACATCGGCACGTTCCTCAAGTCCGCGATCGAGGAGCACTTCCGGAAGAAGGGCGAGCCGGTCTCGGTGAAATACTTCGACCCGAGCTACTCGATCCGGTCCGTCGCCGCGCACGGCGCGGACGCGATCCACTGCCTGATGCTCGCCAAGGGCGCGGTCCACGCCGCGATGGCGGGCCGCACGAACTGCGTCGTCGGCAAGTGCGCGGACGTCTACATGCACGTCCCGATCGCGCTCGCGACGATCGAGAGGCAGAAGATCGATCCGGACGGCACGCTCTGGCAGGCCGTCCGGGCCGTCACGCGCCAGGACGGCTACCTGGGCTACAAGCCGCTCGTGAAGGGCTAGCGCAGGCGCAGCTTCGCGGGGAGCGGGCGGAAGACCTCGCGGAACGCCGCGGCGCGGACGGCCCGCAGGTCGCCGCCCGCGGCCTTCAGGGCCTTGGGCGCCGCCGCCGCGAGGCGCGAGTCGGAGAGCGCGTAGGGCGCGGTCTGGAGGAAGGCGCGGCGGGCGTCGTCGAGCCGCAGCAGCCCCAGGTCCTCCGCGAAGAGCGCGGCGTCGGCGATGTCGGCCGCCTCGCTCGGGTGCAGGACGCGGGCGTGGGCGCCGGTCGCGAGCGAGCGGGCGAGGAAGTCCGCCAGGTCCGCCGAGCCCCGGGCGAGCAGGCGCAGGCGCGCGTTCTGCTCCTGGCGCGCGACCTCGCGGCAGACGGCGTCCATGCGCCCGACGACGTCGCGCGCCGCGCCGGTGTCGTGCGCCGACAGGATGCGGTAGCGGCAGCCGGGCGCCTCGACCGGGTTCTCCTCGCCCTTGCCGGGGGGCAGGACGGCGGGCGTCGAGAAGCCGAGGCGGTCGAGGGCGTTGAGCGCCTGGTCGAGCGTGCGGTCGATGCAGAGGCCGAGCAGCGAGATGTCGCAGGAGAGCACGAGCCCGGCGCCGACGTGGTCGGGGTTGGCGGAGAGGAAGCCGTATTCCTCGGACTCGGCGAAGGGCGCCGCGGCGCCGACGGCGGAGGCGAACGTCTCGAGCGTGCGCCACTGGCGCGCGAAGGGGGCCCCGGATCGGTCGAAGAGCGTCAGATGGTCCTCGGCGTTCACGATCGCGGTGATCGCGCCGCGGCCGATGTCCGCGAACGCGGCCTCGGTCCATCGCGCGGCCTTCGGGTCGGCCGGAACGGGCAGCCCCGCGAGGAACGGCGCCTCGGCGGGCGGCACGCCGCAGCTCGCGGTCTCCCACCCGCCCTCGATCGGCGAGAAGCGGCGGCGCGAGGCGGAGGCGGCGGAGGAGAGGGCGTCGAAGAGGCGGTCGTGCGCCCCGGCGAGCCCCGCGGGCGTGGCGCGCTCGGGGAAGACCGTCTCGGCCAGGTTGCGGTAGAGCCCGACCGTGCGATGCAGGACGATCGTGCGGAACGGGAGGTCGCCGATCCAATCGCCGCGGCGGCGGCCGGAGGGGGCGCGGTCAGCCATCTTCGCGGGGCTTGCGCGCGCCGGAGGGATGGCGCAGGGCGTGGAGGCGGGCGACGAGCCGCGCGGCCTCCTCGTAGCGCTCCTCGCGGACGGCGTCGTCCAGCTGGCCGCGGATGCGCGCGGCGTCGCGGGCGCGCATCGCCTCGTCCGGATCCTCGCGCGAGCGCGGCGCGGCGGGGACGCGGGCGGAGAGGAAGGTGCGCACGTCCGTCTCGAACGTGTCGAAGCAGCGCGGGCAGCCGAGCCGGCGCGAGGCGCGCAGGTCGCCGCGGGAGAGGCCGCAGACGGGGCAGACCGCGTCGGCCGCCTTGCCGGACGGCGGCACGGGCAGCCCGAGGGAGAACATCACGTCGGAGATCGAATGCGAGTCGGGCGCCCCGGGCGTCTCGGGCGCCGGGGGCGAGGCCTCGAGGCGCGCGCATTCGTCGCAGACGTAGAGCTCGCGCGGCTCCCCGTCCACGGTGCGCGTCACGGCGCGGGTCGCGTCGTGCAGATGGCAGACTTCGCATCGCATGGGCGGGCATTATGCCATAATCCGCCCCGCCGCGCAATCCCTTGCGGGCGACTGGACATTCCCCACTTTTTTTCGGCGCCCGGTCTCGGCTCGATCTCCTCCCTGCTCGGGCCACGGTGGC
>CAMVRE010000219.1 GCA_947169825.1 uncultured Verrucomicrobiota bacterium
CGCCAGGTCGCGCCTTGCGCGAGCCTTGGCGCGGAGCGCGGCGGAGCAGGGCCTGTGCGAGAGCGCAAGCGCCTCGCGCTCGCGGGCGTTCTCGCGGCGGATCCGTTCCGCGGCGAGGGCGCGCAGGACGCGGAGGTATTCGATGCGGCCGGCATCGCGCGCGTCGCGGAGGCGCTGCGCGCACTCGCGGGCGAAGGACCGGTCGACGCCCGCCCGGGCGCGATAGGCGTGGGTGCGAACGGCACGGAACCCCGAAGCGGCGAGCTTGGCCGCAAAAGCGAGAGCGACGAACGGAGTCGCGGCTACGAGCAGATAGAGGGCGATGCCTCCCCAGAACAGTTCGTTGTAGCCCGGCGAGCCGATCTGGAAGGGATACCGTTCGTATGATTGCCGCACGGCCTCGTGGTCGCGCAAGGCGGCGTCGAGGCGGGCCTCCTCGTGGCAGCGGTCGGCGCGGCGAAGCACGGCGGCGGAGATGGTTCGGCGGCGGGGGCGGCGGGACATGGCGAAATCGGCAGGAAATGGAGAAAACGAGCGAAGAATGCGGGCGATTCTACACCGCAGAAGCGGTAAAAGCAAGAAAAATCACGCACGGTGGAATTGAATGAAACCAGCTGCGAATGGCGGTCGGGAAGGAGTGTGCGCACCCGCCCTCGCCGGAAGAGGGCGGGCGCACCGAAAAGGCGTTACCTTTGACGGGGCATCCGCAGAGGGATCAGCCAAGCGAGGGAGCTGCCAAGCAAGGGAGCTGCCAAGCGGGTGAGCTGCCAAGCGGGTGAGCTGCCAAGCGGGTGAGCTGCCAAGCAGGGGAGCTGCCAAGCGGGGGAGCTGCCAAGCAGGGAAGATGGAAGGGCCGCCGCGCCAGATCGGCGCGGCGGCCCTTGGACGGATGCCGTCGGTGCGGGTCGCCGGCGGGAGGAGCGGTCGCGCCTCCCGCGGGCGGCGGCCGCTACGCGAGGCCCTTGCCCTTGAGCGCCTGTTTGGCGCGCAGGGGGCGCTTGAGGAGCGTGCGGATCTCCAGCGGCTGGAGCTTGTCCGCCGTCTCCTGGCTGATGCCGAGCGCGACGAGGCGCTTCTTCTGCGCCTTCTGGCGGCGCGCCCGCTCCGCCGTCGACTTCTTGGGCCGGCGGACGTGCTTGACGCGTTCGAAGTGGTCGTGGGACTGCAGGGACATGGCGCGTTCTCCTTACTTGGCTTCGGCGGTTTCCGCGGCGGGCGCGGCGGCCGGGGCCGCCTCCTTCTTCGCGACGGGCTCGTCCACCCACGAGAGCACGGCCATCTCCGCGCCGTCGGCGGCGCGCTGGCCGAGCTTCACGATGCGGGTGTAGCCGCCCTGGCGGCCCTCCATCATCGGGACGATCTTCTCGAAGAGCTCCTTCGCGGCGGCCTCGTCGCGAAGCTTCGCGGCGACCTGCCGGCGCGCGGCCAGCGTCCCCTTGCGGGCGGCGGTGACGAGCTTCTCGGCGAACGACCGCGCGACCTTCGCCTTCCGGGCGGTCGTGCGGATCGACTTGGCCTTCACGAGCCCGACGGCGAGCATGGCGACGAGCGCCTCGCGGTGGGACTTGGAGCGGCCGAACTTGACGTTGTTCTTTCTGTGGCGCATGGGTTTCCCCCTCTTTCGTTATTTCTTGAGCAGGGCGGGGTCGAACTTCATTCCGAAGGAGAGGCCCATCTGCGTGAGCTTGTCCTTGATCTCGAGCAGCGACTTCTTGCCGAAGTTGCGGTACTTGAGCATGTCGGACTCCTGCTTCTGGCAGAGCTCGCCGACGGTCGTGATGTTCGCGTTGTTGAGGCAGTTGGCGGAGCGGACCGAGAGCTCGATCTCGTTGACCGAGAGCGAGAGCTTGGCGCGCAGATCGTCCGACGAGGCGGCCACCGCGTCGACCTCCCCGTCGTCCGCGACGAGGTCCTTGTTGTAGTTGATGAAGACGTCCAGGTGGTGGCGCAGGATGTCCGCGGCGTAGACGAGCGCGTCGTCCGGGTCCACGCGGCCGTCCGTCGTGATGTCCAGCACGAGCCGCTCGTAGTCGGTCTGCTGGCCGACGCGGCAGTTGCCGACGTCGAAGTTCACGCGGGTGACGGGCGAGTAGATGCGGTCGAGCGGGATGACGCCGATCACGGTCTGGCGCGGGCGGCCGTTCGGGTCGGCGGGGTCCGGATCCCACTCGGCCGGGCGGAAGCCGCGGCCGCGGGTGATCTTGACCTCCATCTCGAACTCGGCGCCCTCGTTGACGGTGGCGATGTGGTGGTCGGGGTTGAGGACCTCCAGGTCCGACGTCTCGGCGGCGAGGTCGCCGGCCGTGACCTCGCACGGGCCCTTGCGCTTGACGACCACGGTCTTCGGCTCGCGCGACTCGGTCTTCACGAGCGTCTTCTTGAGCGCGAGGACGATCTCGGTCACGTCCTCCTTGACGCCCTTGAGCGAGCAGAACTCGTGCGGGGCGCCGGCGATCTTCACGCTGGAGATGGCGCAGCCCTCGATCGAGGAGAGCAGCACGCGGCGCAGCGAGTTGCCGATCGTGCGCGCATAGCCGATCTCGAAGGGCTCCGCGACGTAGCGCCCGAAGGTCTTCGAGCGGGCGGAGGACTCCTCCTTGACGACGTGCTTGGGCATTTCCAGGTCATTGAGGCGGATGGGCATGTCTCTTCTTCCTTCCTTCTTGGTCCCGCCGGGGCGCGCCCGCGGGCGCGCCCGCCGCGGCGGGGGTGTTCGTGGTGGGGATGGATCCCCCGGCGCCGCCGCGCGGGAGGCGCGCGGCGCGGGGGGAGACCGTTAGCGGGAGTAGAGCTCGACGACCGTCTGCATGTCGATCGTCTCGGGGACTTCCGAAACCTCGGGGACGCGGGCGAACGTGCCGGTCTTCGTCGTTTCGTCCATCTCGAGCCAGTCGCAGGCGCGCCCGGCCGGGTGCTTGAGCGACTCGACGACGACCTCCATGTTGCGGTCGCGCTCGCGGATCCCGACCTTCTGGCCGGGCTTCACGATGACGGACGGGACGTTGACGACCCGGCCGTCCAGCTCCACGTGGCGGTGCGTCACGAGCTGGCGCGCGGCGGGGCGCGTGGGCGCCAGGCCGAGGCGGTAGACGACGTTGTCGAGGCGGCTCTCGCAGAGCTGCAGGAGGATGTCCGCGGTGTTGCCCGTGCGGGCGCGCGCGATCTCGTAGAAGCGGCGGAACTGCTTCTCGAGCATCCCGTAGACGTACTTGGCCTTCTGCTTCTCGCGAAGCTGCATGCCGTAGTCGGAGAGCTTGCGGCGACGCGTCTTGTTCGCCGGGCCGTGCTGGCCGGGGGCGAAGTTGCGGCGGTCGAGGTACTTGTCGGGCCCGAACACGGGCTCGCCGAAGCGACGGGAAATCTTGGTCTTGGGACCGGTGTAGCGAGCCATGGTTAAACCCTCCTGCGCTTGCGCTGGCGGCAGCCGTTGTGCGGAATGGGCGTGATGTCGCGGATGACCGAGACCGCCATGCCCGAGTTGGCGATGGCGCGGATCGCGGACTCGCGGCCCGAGCCGGCGCCCTGGACGAGGATCTCCACCTCGTGCATGCCCTTGCCGATCGCGACCTTCGCGCACTCCTGCGCGACGAGCGTCCCGGCGAAGGCGGTGGACTTGCGCGAGCCCTTGAAGCCGGCCTTGCCGGCGGAGCTCCACGCGATCACGTTGCCGCGCGCGTCGGTGATGCAGCACTGGGTGTTGTTGAACGAGGCCGTGATGTGCGCGACCCCGGCGGGGATCGAGCGGCGGCGCTTCTTCGCGTCGTCCGCGGCGGCGGGGGCGGCGGAGAGCACGTCGCCCATCACGATCTTCATCGCTTCGGACGGCTCGTTCGCGGCCGGGGCCGGGGCGGGCGCCGCTTCGGGGGCGGCGGCCTCGGGGACCTTGGTTTCTTCTGCCATGTTGGTGTTGCTCCGTTGGGGAAGTTACTTGGCCGCGTTCTTCATCGCGTTGCGCTCCGCCTTGTCGCGGACGGCGCCCACGGTGTGCTTCGCGCCCTTGCGGGTGCGGGCGTTGGTGCGGGTGCGCTGGCCGCGGACCGGGAGGCCCTTGCGGTGGCGCGTGCCGCGGTAGCTGCCGATCGAGATCAGGCGGCGGATGTTCTGCGAGACCTCGCGGCGGAGGTCGCCCTCCACGTGGAAGCCCTCGGCCTGGATCGCGTCGATGATCGCGCGGATCTCGTCCGCCGACAGCGTGTTGGCGCGCTTGCCGGGGTCGATCTTGGCGACCTCGAGGACGCGCGCGGCGCGCGCGGGCCCGATGCCGTGGATGTAGCGCAGCGAGATCTCGATGCGCTTGTTGTCGGGGATGTCGATACCCATGAGACGAGGCATGTCTGTTCTCCTCAACCTTGCCTTTGTTTGTGACGGGGATTGTCGCAGACGACGCGGACGACCCCCTTGCGGCGGACGATCTTGCATCGTTCGCACAACCGTTTGACTGAACTGCGCACCTTCATGTGGCGTTTCTCCTGTTGTGTGGAAAAGCGAGGG
>CAMVRE010000220.1 GCA_947169825.1 uncultured Verrucomicrobiota bacterium
AGGGTACTGCGGCAATCGGCCGCGGGAGAGTAGCGCGCCGCCAAGGTTTTCTTCCAGGGCCGCCGGAGCGTCACCGCTCCGGCGGCCCTTCCTTTTTCCGCGCCGCCTCTATCGCGCAGGGAATCCGGTCAGCGTTTCGATCGCGGCGAAGAGCGCGTCCGGCGTCGGGGCGCGCTGGATGCGGCGCAGTCCCTCGTCGCCCTCCTCGAACGAGCGGTGGAGGTAGCCCCAGAGCTCCTTGAGCCGCCCGAGGAGCGGCGCCGGGCCGCAGAGCGAGGCGGCGTATTCGGCGGCGAGATCTCGCGCGAACGCGGCGACCGCTTCGCGCGAGGGCGGCGGCGCGCCCCGGATCTGCGCGGCGAGGCCGGGATGCGAGCAGAGGCCGCGCCCGACCATGATCCCCGCGACCGACGGAAACCGATCGAGGATGCGGGCCGCGTCGGCGGGCGAGGCGATGTCGCCGTTGTAGACGATGGGTGCGCGCAGGAGCGGCAGGATGGCGCCGAAGGCGTCGAGGTCCGCCGCGCCGTCGTACATCTGGACGCCGGTGCGCGGATGGACCGTGACGCATCGCAGCGGGAACGAGTTGATCAGCTCTGCGCGCGCGGCGAGCGTGTCCGGCGTGCGGTAGCCGAGTCGGATCTTCACGGAGAAGCCGCCGGGCATCGCCTCGCAGCCGGCCTCGAGCATGCGCGCGAAGGCGTCGGGATCCTCGGGAAGCCCCGAGCCGCGGCCCTTGCGCGCGACGAACTTCCACGGGCAGCCGCAGTTGAGGTCCATCCGGTCGAAGCCGAGGTCGCGCAAAACGCGGCCGGCGGCGCGCAGCGCGGCGGGGTCGCGACCGATGATCTGCGGGACGGTCGGGAGCGGTCCGCCGAGGGACGCGGCGGCGTCGGCGAAGATCCGCGCGGGGATCTTCTCCGCCGAGCCCGGCGCCGCGAAGGGCGCGAGCGCGGCGTCGACGCCGCCGAAGCGCTCCGCGAGGAGGCGTCGGAACGGCGCGAGCGTGACGCCGCGCAGCGGCGCGAGCCAGATTCGCGGCGCGGGCCCGGCGGGTGGCGCCTGCATGGTCGCGGCGGGCGGCATGAGGATTACCGCCCCGGATGGGGGGTCCAGGAAACCGGGGGAACCGAGGGCACGAGGTGCCCGTCGGAACCAAGGTCGAAGTCGACGTAGAGCACGTCGCCTCCGAAGCCGGCGCGGGCGATGATTTCGCCGTCCTCGTCGACGGCGCACGATCCGCCGGTGAACGCCCCTTCGGGCTCGAGGCCGGTCTTATTGGCGAAGAGGGCGGGCCGGTGGATCGTGCGCGCGAGCTTCTGGGCGACGCGCGGGAAGTCCTCGTGTGCGGTCCCCATGTCATTGTTGATCCACGCCGGGGCGTTGGTGGTGGTGTTCCAGTCCGTGATGTGCGCGAACTGAACGACGAGGAGGTCGGCGTCGCGGTAGGCGCGGAACTGGCGAGGATAAGACGAGTCCCGGCAGAGCATGACGCCGATACGTCCGAATCCCAGATTGAAAGGTTCAATCGGTTCGGATCCGGGCTTCACGAGACCGAACGAATCAAGAAACGCGATATTGTGCTTGTCGTAGGTTGCGACGACGCGGCCATTGGGCGCGTAGACGAGCGTACGGTTGCGGCGATCCGGGGCAAGCGGGTCGCCACCGCGCGCCTCCCAGGGGAAGTTGGCGACGAGATAGCAGCGGTTGCGGCGGCAGAAACGGGAGAGCCGCGGCCCAAAGTGCTTCATCGCGTGACGCATCTTCGGGAATGCGAGGAACGTGAGCGTGTCGTGGGCCGTGCAGAAGGAATACTCCGGCAGAACGATCAGGCCCGCGCCGTTGTCCGCCGCCTCCTGCGCGTAGCGGAGCGCCTGCTCGCGGTTCCAGCGCCAGGCGTCGGGGCGGCTGTCGTATTGGCAGACCGCCGCGCGAAGGCGGTTCCCGTCGACGAGCCGGACGGACCGTGGCGCGAGAAAGAACCACCACGCCCAGGCGCCGGCGGCGGCGAGGAGGGCGGCGGCGAGGATCGCGGCGAGGCGGAGACGGCGGCGTTTCATGGAGGGCGGGCGGAACGACGGCGGATTCTATCGGAAGCGCGGGGCGGGGTCAACCGCGGTTGCCTTCGAGGGAGGATTCTGGTAGCATCCGTGGCCGTCATGGCGCAATTCTCCTACCAGGCCAAGAGCCGCGACGGGAAAACCGTCTCCGGGACCGTCGACGCGGCCGACCGCCGCGGCGCGCTCGCGGCCGTCTCGCGCCTCGGGCTGCTGCCGATCCGGGTCGAGGCCGGCTCCGGCGGCGCATCCGCGAAGGGCGGCGGGGCCTCCGGCGCGAAGGGCGGCGGCGGGCTCTCCCTCTCGTTCTCGAAGCCCGCCGGGATGGATCCGCGCGAGCGCCTGCTCTTCACGGGCGAGTTGGCGGACCTCCTCGACGGCGGCATGACGCTCGGCGACGCCCTGAACGCCCTCGCGCGGCGCGGCGGCGGCGCGGGCGGGCCGGCGGCCGTCGTCGCCGCGCTGCGCGACGACATCGTCGGCGGCAAGTCCTTCTCCGACGCGCTCGCCGGCTATCCGAAGGTCTTCACGCCCGTCTACGTGAACATGGTCCGCGCGGGCGAGGCGAGCGGCGCGATGGTCGACGTCCTGCGCCGTCTCGCCGCGCACGACGAGCGCGAGCGCGCGATGCGCTCCAAGATCTCCTCCGCGATGGTCTACCCGATCATCGTGCTGTGCATGGGCGTCGGCGTCGCGATCTTCGCGATGACCTACATCCTGCCGAAGTTCAAGCTCGTCTTCGACCAGATCGGGCCCGAGGGGCTGCCGCCCGCGACGAAGCTGCTGCTCGGCGCGAACGACTGGTTCAAGGCGTGGTGGCCCGCCGTGGTCCTCGCGATCGCCGGCGGCGTCTTCGCGTTCCGCCGCTGGACCGCGACGAAGGCCGGGCGCCTCGCGTGGGACGGCTTCAAGCTCAGGGCGCCGCTCGTGAAGGGCATCGTCGCGAGCGCGGTCTACGCGAACTTCGCCAGCACGCTGGAGTCGCTGCTGCGCAACGGCGTCCCGATCCTGCGCGCGCTCGACCTCACGAGCGAGACGGTCGGCAACGAGGTCGTCGGCGCGGAGCTGCGCAAGGCGCGCGAGCGCGTGACGGACGGCACCACGATCTCCGGCCCGCTCGAGCAGGGCGGCGTCTTCCCGCCGATGGTGATCGACCTGCTGGCGGTCGGCGAGCGGACGGGCGACATGCCGTCCGCGCTCGAGCACGTGGCCAAGCGCTACGAGAGCCAGCTCGAGAAGAACATCCTCGTCTTCACGACGGCGCTCGAGCCGATCATGATCTTCGCCGTGGCGGCCGTCGTCGGCTTCATCGCCATGGCGATCATGCAGGCGGTCCTGAGCGTGACGAGCGGCATCCGCTAGCGCGCGGCCCCTCCGCGAACACGCCATGGAAGCACCCCTCTGGATCGACATCGCCCCGCTTCTCCCCGACCGCGAGGAGGAGGTCGTCGCGGATCTGCTCCGCCTCGCGCGCGAGACCTGCGTCGACTCGGTCGCCTTCTGCTGCCCGCTCCATCCCGAGGGCGACCCGCCGATCGACAAGGCCGCCGCCTACGCGCCGCGCGTCGCCGCGATGAAGCGCCGGCTCGAGGGCTCCGGCCTGCGCATCGGCGTCCTCGTCCAGTCCACGATGGGCCACGGCTACGCCCCCGATTCGCCAAGCCCGTTCCAGACGCTGCGCCTGCGCGACGGCCGCGCGCCCCACGTCTGTTGCCCGCTCGACGACGACTTCCGCGCCTATGTCCGCGCGCAGGTCTCGGCACTCGTGGCGGCGGCGGATCCCGACTTCCTCCTCCTCGACGACGACGCGCGCCTCGGCTCCGGCTACGGCGGCTGCCTCTGCCCGCTGCACCGCGCCGCCCTCGCGCGCCGCCTCGGCGCGCCGGAGATGTCCTTCGAGGACCTCGCCGCCGCGCTCGCCGCCGGCGCCGACCCCGCGCTGCAGCGCGCGTTCGACGAGACGCAGGCCGACTCGATGGAGCGCTTCTTCCGCGACGTCCGCGCGGCGATCGATTCGGCGAAGCCCGGCCTCCCGGCGATCCTCTGCAGCTGCGGCTACGAGATGACGCGCGCGCCCCGCTTCGCCGCCCTCCTCGCCGCGCCGGGGCAGCGCCCCGCCGTCCGCCTCAACAACGGCCGCTACATGCGCGAAACGCTCCGAGACGTCCCGTTCTGGCTCCACGGCACCGCGTGGCAGCTCGCGCAGGCCGAGCCGGACATGGACGTGCTGTGCGAGCCCGACACCTGCCCGCACAACCGCTACGCGACCGCCGCGACGATCCTGCACTACCACCTGGCGCTGAGCATCCTCGAGGGCTGCGCCGGCGCCAAGCTCTGGATCTCCCGCCTCGCCGAATGGGAGCCCGAGAGCGGCGAGGCCTACCGGCGCCTCCTCGCCCGCAACAAGGCCCTCTATCCCGCGCTCGCCGCGCT
>CAMVRE010000221.1 GCA_947169825.1 uncultured Verrucomicrobiota bacterium
CCGTCGACATCGGCGGCAACGCCTCGGGCGCCGGCAAGAAGGCGATGCCGATGGCGGTCTGTACCGTCTCCGGCACGGCCTACCGCCGCCTTCCCGTCGCGCGATGAGCGGCGCGCGCGAGGCGTCGCGTTGGCCCGCAAGTTTTGTTCGGATGCGGCGCTCCGGGTTGACTTTGAGGTCGAAAGCGGGGATACTCGCCCTTACGCCATCCCACGAACCGACCCCTCTCGCCCCATGGATTTCGACCTCGCCATCGTTGGCGCCGGCACGACCGGCTGCGCCATCGCCCGCCACCTTTCGCGCTTCGATCTGAAGATCGCGCTCGTCGACGCCGCGGAGGACGTCGCCGCCGGCTCATCCCGCGCCAACTCCGCCATCGTCCACGCCGGCTTCGACGCGAAGCCCGGCTCGCTCATGGCCCGCCTCAACGTCCGCGGCAACGCGGTCTTCGAGAGCTGGTGCCGCGAGCTCTCGATCCCGTTCAGCCGCTGCGGCTCGCTCGTCTCCGCGTTCACGCCCGACGACGAGGCCACGCTCCGCGACCTCCTCGCGCGCGGCGAGACGAACGGCGTCCCCGGCCTGCGCATCGTCTCCGGCGACGAGGCCCGCGCGCTCGAGCCGCGCCTCTCGAAGGAGGCCCTCTCCGCGCTCTGGGCGCCCACGGCCGCCATCGCCTGCCCCTACGAGTTCTGCATCGCCTGCGCCGAGAACGCCCGCGCGAACGGCGCGGTCTGGAAGCTCGGCGCGCCGGTCACCGCCCTGCGCGACCTCGGGGACGCGGTCGAGGTCACCGCCGGCACCGAGACCTTCCGCGCGCGGTTCGTCGTCGACGCCGCCGGCGTCTTCGCGGACGACGTCGCGCGCCTGCTCGGCGACGACTCGTTCTCGATCCGCGCGCGCAAGGGCGAATACCTCCTGCTCGACCGCGCCGCCGCGCCGCTCGCGCGCGTGCTGTTCCCGTGCCCCACGAAGCTCGGCAAGGGCATCCTCGTCTCGCCCACCGTGGACGGCAACACGTTCGCCGGACCGACCGCGGTCGACCAGGAGAGCAAGGCGGACACGTCCGTCACGGCCGAGGGCATCGCGACGCTCAAGAAGGCCGGCCTCAAAAGCGTTCCCGACCTCGACTTCCGCAAGGCGATCACGCTCTTCGCCGGACTGCGCGCGCAGCCGAGCGAGGGCGACTTCGTCATCCGCCGCAGCGCCGCGTGCCCGCGGCTCGTCCTCGCCGCCGGCATCTGCTCGCCCGGCTTCACGAGCGCGCCCGCCATCGCCGAGACGGTGGAGGGCCTCCTCGCCGAGGCGGGGCTCGCGCTCCGCGAGCGCGCGGACTGGAACCCGCGCCGGGAGCGTCCCGTGCCCTTCCGCCGCATGGACGAGGCGCAGCGCGCCGCCGCCATCGCCGCCAATCCTCTCCACGGCCGCATCGTCTGCCGGTGCGAGACCGTCACCGAAGCGGAGATCGTCGACGCCATCCGCCGCGGCGCGACGACGCTCGACGCCGTGAAGCGCCGCACCCGCGCCGGCATGGGCCGCTGCCAGGGCGGCTTCTGCTCCCCCCGCGTGATGGAGATCCTCGCCCGCGAGCTCTCCCGTCCCTGGACCGCGCTCACGAAGGACGGCGGCGCTTCGCGCCTCGTCGTCGGCGCCACTCGCGCCGCCGCCGCCGGCAAAACTGCCGGCGCACCGGACGCTCGTCACTCGTCACTCGTCACTCGTCACTCCGACGACGACCACGTCGCCGACGTGGTCGTCGTCGTCGTCGGCGGCGGTCCCGCCGGCCTCGCGGCCGCGGTCGCGGCGCGCAAGGCGCGGCCGGACGCGCGCGTCGTCGTGCTGGAGCGCGACGCCGCCGCGGGCGGCATCCTGCGCCAGTGCATCCACAACGGCTTCGGCCTGCACCACTTCGGCGAGGAGCTCACCGGCCCCGAATACGCGGGGCGGTTCGTGAAGCAGGCGGCGGAGGCCGGCGCGGAGGTCTGGACCGACACGATGGTCCTCTCGGTGACGAAGGACCGCGAGGTCGTCTGCATGAACCCCTCGCGCGGGCTCGTGCGGCTCCGCGCCGGCGCGGTCGTCCTCGCGATGGGCTGCCGCGAGCGCACGCGCGGCGCTCTCTCGATCCCCGGCACGCGCCCGGCCGGCGTCTACACCGCGGGCTGCGCGCAGCGGCTCGTCAACATGGAGGGCTTCCTCCCGGGGCGCAAGGTCGTGATCCTCGGCTCGGGCGACATCGGGCTCATCATGGCGCGCCGCATGACGTGGGAGGGCGCCGAGGTGAAGCTCGTCGCGGAGCTGATGCCGTATTCCTCGGGCCTCAACCGCAACATCGTGCAGTGCCTCGTCGACAACGGCATCCCGCTCAAGTTCAACCACACCGTGACGCGCATCCTCGGCAGGGAGCGCGTCGAGGGCGTCGTCGTCGCCGAGGTGGACCCCGCCACGCGCGCGCCGATCCCCGGCACCGAGGAGACGATCGCGTGCGACACGCTGCTGCTCTCCGTCGGGCTCCTCCCCGAGAACGAGCTCACCACCGCGGCGGGCGTCGCGCTCGACCCGGTGACCGGCGGCGCCGCCGTCGACCAGGACCGCCAGACCTCCGTCCCGGGCGTCTTCGCCTGCGGCAACGTCCTGCACGTCCACGACCTCGTCGACAACGTCACGGCCGAATCCCTGCTCGCGGGCGCCGCCGCCGCCCGCTTCGCAATGCTGAATGCTGAATGCAGAATGCTGAATGAATCAGAGGACATTCAGCATTCAGCACTCAGCATTCAGCATTCGGTCCGCGGGACGGGCGCGGTGCGCTACGTCGTGCCGCAGCGCGTCGCGGCGGACGCGGAGGGGAAGATCGACCTCTACTTCCGCGTGGGGTCGGTGCAGAAGCCGGCGGTCTGCGAGGTGCGCTGCGGCGGCGTGGCGATTGCCACGCGCCGCAAGCCCGTGATGACCCCGGGCGAGATGGAGAAGGTCACCGTCGACGCCGCGAAGATCGCGGGCGACATCGAGGTCTTCGCCGGAACCGCGGAAGGCGCGCCCCGCGCGGGCGCCGCGGCCGCCGCGGCGCCCGCGCCTCCCGGCGCGACCGAGATGGTCTGCATCTGCTGCCCGATGGGCTGCCGCCTGCGCGTCGCGCCGAAGGAGGGCGGCGGGTGGACCGTGACCGGCAACTCCTGCCCGCGCGGCGCGAAATACGCCGTGCAGGAGATGGAGGCGCCGGAGCGCGTCGTCACCTCGACCGTGCGCGTGCAGGGCGGCGCCGCGCCGCTCGTCGCGGCGAAGACCGCGAGCCCCGTCCCGAAGGGCTCCGTCCCCGCCTGCCTCGATGCGATCCGCGCGCTGTCCGTTTCCGCGCCCGTCGCGGCCGGCCAGATCCTCGCGCCCGACCTCGCCGGAACCGGCGTCGCGCTCGTCGCGACGGCGGAAAACAAAGGATAGGATCCTTCGGAGGAAAAACGACGGACCCCGCCGCGCGGTCTCGCGGCGGGGTCCTGGCGGAGCTAGAACCCGAAGAAGAAGCCGGCGCGGGGTCGCGGGCGATGGTAGATCACCCGGGGCGGCGGAAGAAAGACCGGCGGGGGCGGCGGGACGGCCTGGATGACGGTGGTCGTCTGGACCGGCTGCTGCACGACCACGGGCTGCTGCACGACAACGGGCTGCTGGACCACGGGCGCGGGCTGGGCGACGACGGCGGGGGCGGCCTCGACGGTCGTCGCGGGCTGCTGCACGACGACCGGGGCGGGCTGCTGCACGACGACCGGGGCGGGCTGCTGCACGACGACCGGGGCCGGGGCGACGACGGGCGTCGTGTAGGTCGTCGTGGAGTAGACGACGGGCTCCGGCTCGGAGGCGACGGCCGCGACGGCGGCGCCGAGGATTCCGACGCCAAGGCCGAAGCCGAGCCAGTCGGTGCCGTGCCACGAATGGTGGTGGTGGTGGCCGTGGAAGACGGGGCCGTGGCGGGGCGGGGGAGGGGGCGGACCGTGGCGGCCGGGACCATGGTGCGGGCCGCGGGCGAGGGCCGCGCCTGGCGCCAGGGCGATGGCGGCGCAGAGGCCGATGGAAAGGACGTTGCGGAAGGTCTTGTTCATGGCAGGTTCTCCTGTGGTTACGCCCCTTAGACGGAAGAGCATGAACGGATATTCATTATTTTTTTGCTACCGTTCGAGCCGGAAGCGCAGGACGTTCCAGGAGGCGGGCTTGAGCGTCACGGCGTAGCGGCCGGCGTCGCCGCGGGCGACGCGGACGCGCGCAGGCCGGACGGCATCGGGCCTTTCGGCGGAGTTGGCGGCCGAGAGGTCGGGGCCGCAGAGCTCGGTGCGCGCGACCATCTCGGAGGCGCCGAAGGCCGCGAGGTCGACCGTCGCGCGAAGCGGGCGCGCGCGGTCCTCGTTGAGCGCGAAGACGGTGATCTGCCCCGCCTCCTCGTCGCGCACGGCCGCCGCGGCGAGCGCGGGGACGTCG
>CAMVRE010000222.1 GCA_947169825.1 uncultured Verrucomicrobiota bacterium
ACACGGTCGCCGGCGCCGGCGGCGCGGGCCGCGTGAGCGACATCTCCGGCTCGGCCGAGCAATACGGCGCGGGCGGCGGCGCGGCCTGCACGACCATCGATTCCAACGCCAGCGGCGCGGGCGGCGACGGCATCGGCGGCCACGGCCGCCGCAACACGATCACGACCTACTGGGTCGGGGACGAAGAGGGCCGCGCCGGCTACGGCGGCGGCGGCGGCGGCGGCGCGGACAGCAACGCCAACAACTACTTCATCCAGAAGGGCGCGGCCGGCGGCAGCGGCACGGTGATCATCCGCTTCACCGGCTCTGCACCCGCGGGCATGGCCGACGCGGCGGTCGTCGCCGCGGCGCCCTCCGCCACGGACCCGACCGGCGCGGACGTGCAGATCCTCGTCCGCTCGCTCGGCGGCGCCGCCTCGGCGACGCTGGAGCTGGCCTACGGCGCGTCGCAGGGCTCGCTCCCGCTGCGCCATGCGGTCGGCACCGTCACGGCGCCCGGCACGGTCGACGCGCGGCTCCCCGGCCTCGAGCCCGGCAAGACCTACTATGTCGCGGCCGCGATCTCCACGCCCGCGGGCGAGACGGTCACGCGCGCGGTCGAGGTGACGATCCCGCCCGCCGGCGCCGTCGGCGGCGGCGAGGCCGGCCTCTGGCAGGCCATCTGGATCCGCTCCGCCACGGACCGCGACCCGGACATCTGGGACGGCGTCTCGACGAAGGACGTCGTCGCCGGCACGATCGCCGCGATCGGCACGGGCGACGCGGTCGATCCCTTCACCGGCGCGACCTACCCGTGGGGCGGCCTCCACACGATGTTCCTCTACAAGGGCTACGTCTTCCTCCAGGGCGGCACGACCTACACGTTCGGCTCGCGCATGGACGACTCGGTCTACCTCAAGATCGGCGACACGGCGCTCCTCGACACGCAGACCGATCCCTCCCACTCCGCCTTCGCGGACTTCACCGCCCCGTGGACGGGCTGGTATCCGCTCGACGTGCGCCTCGGCAACGACGTCGGAGCCGCCCACGGACCCGACGGCGACGGCACGACCTCCTGGACGAGCTTCGCGCTCGCCTTCAACACTGCCGGCAACCGCGCGATGATCCCCGAGAGCGCCTGGACGACGCTGATCGACCCGGGCGACGGCTCGCTGCTGCGGCCGGAGGATCCGGGCCTGCGCTACGCCGACACGGATGTCAGCGCCACGGCCGGCGGCTCGCTGACGCTCGCCGCCAGCGTGGCGCCAGGCAATCAGATTGTGCGCGCGTATCTGTGCTCCGGTCCTGCGTGGGCCGGCACGCCGGCGGGTCTAGAAGGTCTAGCGCCTCTAGAGGTGCTAGCGGCTCTAGAGAATCTAGGCTGGACCGCCGCCGACCTCGGCGAGGTGGCCGCCGCGGATGCCGCCACGGCCCTTGACCCCGCCACGGTGGCGGGGTGGGGGAGCGATGCGCTCGTCGCGGCGGTCGCGCTCGTGCATCCGGACGGCACCGTGACGTGGAGCGCGCCGGCCACCTACGCCGGCACGTCGCTCCTGGACCTCTCCGCCGCCGCGACCGACTGGTCGCAGGGCGACGAGCTCACCGTCTCCTTCACGGTCGCGGGCGGCACCGCGCCCTACACGGTGCAGCTGCTCGTCGGCAACGGCCCGGGCACGCTCCAGCGCGTCGCGCGCACGACCCTCGCCGCGCCCGGCACGGGCTCGCTGACGGCGACCGGCCTCACGCCCGGCTCGACCTACTACTGGCAGATCGTCGTCACCGACGCGGCGGGCGGCTCGGCCTCCTCCGACCCGAACGCCAACGTGCTTCTGCCCGGCGGCGCCGTCTACCTCAACGAGCGCAACGGCATCTCCTGGTCGGTGGACCAGCGCACCGCGACCTTCAACGGCTCGCTCAAGGCGCTCGGCGCGGGCGACAACTGGGCGCAGCTCTTCCTCACCGACCACCTCTACGACCGCTGGCCGGACAACCTCCGCAGCTTCCGCGGCAACACCACCAACAGCGGCATGCGCGTCCAGCTCACGGAGACCGGCGCCTTCTCGATCACGCA
Organism: uncultured Verrucomicrobiota bacterium; assembly: GCA_947169825.1. Taxonomy (GTDB): domain Bacteria; phylum Verrucomicrobiota; class Kiritimatiellia; order RFP12; family UBA3636; genus UBA3636. The sequence continues at coordinate 2,051 of CAMVRE010000222.1, forward strand.
CACGTTCGACTGGGGCGACGAAATCGGCTTCAACTGGGTCGTCTCCAACTCCAACGGCCGCGTCTCGTGGACGACGGCCCGCATGCCCGACTGGGACGGCAACACCGCCGCCGACGTCGCCCACTTCTGGCTGGGCGACTACCAGACCTACACCTGGAAGGGCGGCGCCGGCGTCTGGAACGACCCGGCGATGTGGACGCCCGACGGCACGATGGAGGGCCACGAGCAGGCCGGCTACCCGGTCACGGGCTCGATCGCCGCGTTCCCCGAAGGCACGAGCGAGGTGACGATCCCCGCGGGCCGCATCCTGAAGCCCGTCTCCCTCGAGGCGCTCGCCGGCGCGGACGTCACGATCAAGGCGACGGCCGAGTCCGGCGAGTTCGGGCTGCTCCGCACCGACGCCCCGTCGCGCCAGCGCAACATCTACGTCCGCGAGAACGCGAGCCTCGTCTTCTCCGGCGTAAAGGGCCGCTGGATCCCGCGCACCGACAACAGCACCGCGCTCGACATCGTCGGCAAGAACGCCTACGTGGAGTTCACCGACGGCTGCGACGTCGACCTCGGCTGGAGCACCGGCACGTATGGCATCGCCGACTGGTCGAACAAGCGCCAGGGTCGCGGCCTCCGCTTCACGAAGGGCTCCAAGGTCTACGTCCGCGGCAGCCTCATGCTGGCCGGCCCCAACGAATACGTGATCGACGACGCGCAGGTCACGATGCATCCGAACGGGTACCGCGACGACAGCCGCGTCGAACTCGCGATCTGGACCGGCGGCCGCTTCGTCTTCCGCGGCGCGCACCCGCTCCTCCAGGCGAACAACCGCTTCTCGGCCACGACGGGCAACAACCCGGACGCCGCCGACGAAACGTTCGTCGACTTCGAGATTCCGGCGGGCGGCTTCGCCGAGGCGCCCCTGCGCTCGCGCGCGGGCAACACCTACAAGCTCGGCAACCAGGGCAACGCCAGCAACAAGGTGATCTTCCGCGTCCCGACCAACAGCCCGGCCGCGACGGCCTCCGGCATCCTCGACCAGCCCCTGATCTACTGGCCGGCCGGCAAGGAGACCTGGATGGTCCTCGACAACGCCTATCTCCCCAACCCCGACACGGACTACTGGTACGAGACGACCGACGACCTCACCGGCGCGTTCAGCGGCTGGGGCGTGCACATCGTCGGCCGCCCGGCGGTCGAGGAGCCGCAGGTCGTGGGCCTCGCGGTCACCAACGTCGTCGCCGGCGCCGCGGATCTCTTCTTCTACGGCATCCCGGGCACCAACGCGGCCTCCGCGACCTTCACGGCCGCGATCGAGCGCCTCGACGACCCGAGCGACACGACGGCCGCCGTCCAGCTCTCCGGAGGAAACGCCGGCGTCGTCACGGCGGGCACGCGCTTCGCGCTCGCGGCGACGGGCCTCGCGGAAGGCGGCTCCTACCGCATCACCGTGAGCGGCGTCGACGGCACCGACGCGACCCTCACCTGCACCGAGACGATCGACTTCGACGCGCTCGCGGACTACGCCGCGGCCTCGACGACCTCGGCCGGCGCCACGACGGCGCAGGACGGCGCCTACACCGTCTGGACGTTCACCGATACCGAGAACGAGGGCGAGCTCGTCGTCACGCGCGCCGGCACCGCCCGCATCCTCGTCGTGGGCGGCGGCGGTTCCGGCGGCGGCGGCGACACGGCCGACACCAACACCTCCAACCCGCGCCGCGGCGGCGGCGGCGGCGGCGGCGGCGAAGTCGTCGACACCACGCTCTACCTGCAGCCCGGCACCTACCGCGTCGTCGTCGGCGCGGGCGGCGCGCGCGTCACGCGCCAGACGCTCGGCAAGACCGGCGGCCACTCCAGCTTCGACTACCGCGTCACGGCCCTCGGCGGCGGCGGCGGCGGCGGAAACTGGTCTGACGGAAGCAACTGGCATCGCGAAGGCGGCTCCGGCGCAAACGGCGGCGGCGCGGCCGGCCAGGGGGCCGGCGGCGCGGCGACCGCGACCGGCGGCCACGCGGGCGGCTCCTCGACCTACAACGCCTGGGCCAACTGGAACGACGTCTACGCCGGCGCGGGCGGCGGCTCGATGGGCGGCGTCGGCGGCGACGCCGGCCTCGATGCGCCGAACATGCTCGCGCCCGGCAACGGCGCGGACGGCGTCCCGAGCGACATCACCGGCGCCGTCGTCTACTACGGCGGCGGCGGCGGCGGCGGCGGCGCGAGCTACGCGTTCGGCCCCGGCATCGGCGGCCTCGGCGGCAAGGGCGGCGGCGGCGAAGGCCGCTCCCGCCGGACGTGCACGACGTTCGCGCTCGAATCCTCCCAGGGCGCCGACGGCTTCGGCGGCGGTGGTGGCGGCGGCTCGTCGGGCGGCACGGATTCGAACTGCCCGAGCGAACTCC
>CAMVRE010000223.1 GCA_947169825.1 uncultured Verrucomicrobiota bacterium
AGGCCTACGAGCGGCAGCACGGGATCTGCCCGCTCTGCGGCGCGCACTTCGAGCTCGCGCAGATGGAGGCCGACCACATCACGCCGTGGCGCGACGGCGGCCGCACCGTCCCCTCCAACTGCCAGATGCTCTGCAAGGAGTGCAACCGGCGCAAGGGGGCGAAATGAAGAGAGACCCGTTCCTCGGCCTGCTTCTCCTCGTCGCCCGCGCGCACGGCGCCACGAGCGACCAGATCGAGCAGGCGCTTGCCGGCGATTCCTCGCGGGAGGCCCAAGCCGATCTGTTGGATCGGCTGCACAGGGACGGCATCCGCGTCACAAGGCGGCACCCGCCCCTGACCCGGTTCGCCGTGGTCGGCCTTTCGCGAGCCGCCATGGAAGGGCTTTCCCGGCTCGGCGTGAAGACGAACCGCGATCTGTTTCTCGAAACGGAGGAGCGGTTGCGGACGGCCGGCGGCCTCGGCGACGCGGAGATCGGCGAGATCGAGCGGTTCGTCCGGCGCTCGGGCTATCGGCTCGGCATGACGGCCGACGAAGCCGGCGCCCGGGCGAAGGAGCTGGAGGAGATCTTCGAGACGAGCGTGGAGACGATCGGATTCAGCGCACGTATCGCCAATGCGTTCTCCAATCTCGGCGTCGTCTCCCTCGGGGGCGTATGCGCCCTTTCGGAAACGCGGCTGCTGATGCTGCGCAATTTCGGCGTGAAGTCGTTGAAAGAGCTGCAGGGCGAGCTCGGGCGGCGCGGCGTCGGCCTCGGGATGATCGTTCCCGGGGCGGACGATTCGCTCCGGTCCGTCCGAACGTAGAACGACCCCCGGACGCGAAGCGGCGTTCTTTTCTTCGTCGCTCCGTTCTGCTAGAATGCGCTCCATGCTCCGCGTCCTTCCGCTCCTTCTCCTCTGTGCCGCCGCGCACGCGGCGGAGGTGGCATTGCCGCCCGCACCGCCGCCCGCGCACTTCGACACGGAAAGCGTGACGAACGCGCCGCTGCTCCGTCCGATGATGGAACGGGCGCGGATCTTCCGTGCGAACATCTCGCTCTGGGCAACACCCTCGAACAACGTCGAGTTGGCATTCGGCACGTCGCGCTGCGGCGACGGCGTTCTTCTCCCCGGCGACGAATCCCTCGCCTTCGGCTGGGAGAACGGCGCGTGGTTCCTCGCATCGCCCACGAACCGCCTTCGTTCGGCGGTAACGAACGGTGCCGCACAGCGCACGCTCTCCTTCAAACTCCGCGTCCGCGAGGACGGTTCGCCGGTGTCGCTTTCCGTCGGCGACGACGATGTCCCGGATCCCTTCTCCGACGTCACCGCCGCCCCGCCCGCCTGGCTCTTCTCCTGCGACTGGGATGTCGTCCGCCTCGCCGTGCGCGGCACGGACGAACGCAACGAATCCCTCTCGGTCCGGCTCGACACCGACGCCGGCGTTCTCATTCTCCGATGACGGATGAACGACCCTTCCGCACAGTTTTTCGCCATTGCCCTGGCCGCCACGTGGTGCGGCTTCGGGCTCTACGGCGTTCTGCGGAAGATCGAACGTTCGCCCCAGGCTCGCGAACTGCTGGAACGCTTCCGGCGCGCGCGGCTTTCGACGAAGGCCGCCTTCGTCGCCGGCCTGATCGCCGTCGTCGCCATCGGCGGCACGAAGCCCGGCGACGGAAATGGCGGTGGTCTCCGCGGCGGCCCCTCCGCGCCGGAAGGTCCTCCGCCGGATCCGGCGTTCGGAATCGTCGAGGTCCACACGAACAACGTCGCACTGCGCGCGGAATCCGCTTCGGCGGTGGAAGTCACCGACTGGCGCAGGCACGGCTCGTCCACGGGCGGTGTGTGGCTCGACTTCGACGAGCCCTTCTTCAAGATCGGAACGAATCCCGTGTCACGCGCCTACATCGCCGCGAACGGATCAATTTCGTTCGCGGCGACGCACCGTCCCCCCGTCGGTGCGCCGCTTCCCGACGGCACCGGACTCCCCACGCTCGTGCCGCTTCTCGCCCCGCTCGGCATGGTTCCCGAAGCAAACTGGACGAACTCCGGTGCCGCGTCCCGGTTCTGGCACGACGAGGCGCCCGGTCGCGGCCGCGTCTTCACCTGGGAGAACGCCCTGATGGACCGGTTACCCGGTCGGCGCGTGTCCGTCCAGGCCGAGTTGAGGCCCTCCGGCGACTTCACGTATCGCTACGTCTTCCACGACGGACTCGAACCTCCGGCGACGAACCTCGTTCTCGGCGCACAGGTCGGCACGAACGGCGTGAACGCCCTCGCGATCCTCGGCACCAACATCCTCTCCGCGCCCGTCTGGCGCGTCGACGGCGGAGCGAGCCCTCCGGGCGAGCCGCAGAGCATTGCCGACATCCTCTGCACGAACGACGTCCTGCGTGCGCCCGCGTGTTTCGCCATTGAATGGAAGAACACGTCCGACCTCGATCCGAACGCGGACTCGGACGGCGACGGCCTCTCCGACTGGGACGAAATCTTCCGACTCGGCACCGACCCGAACCAGGCCGACACCGACGGCGATGGGCTTTCCGACGGCTCCGAAACCCTCGCCGGCGCCAATCCTCTCGACGCCGACGAGAACGGCGACGGCATTCCGGACGGCGTCGACTCCGCCGCGTGGGCGGCGAATTCCATCTGGGCGGACAACGCCGGAAAGACGAACCTCGTCGTCACGCTCGGCACGGCCATCCCGGACGGCGCCGCGGCATCGCTCGTCCTCGGCTCCGTCACGATTCCGCTGCGAAACGCGCGGCACTATGTCTTCGGGATTCCGAGCGGCGTCGAAGTTCCCTTCCGGCTCTTCTCCCGCGGCGTTGATGCGGTCGACCTTTCGATGTCCAACGCGCTTCCCGGCCAGCCAACCCGGCTCCTCCGCTCGTCCCCGAACCGGCCCCAGAAGGAGTTCAACGGCCCCTGCCTCCGGCTCCACGACCTTCTCGGCGTGTTCGACGGGAAGCAGACGAAAGGCGAGGGCTTCGTCGCCGAGCCGCGCATCTACCTGCGCTGCGAATCCGGCGACGACGACATGCTCGGGAGCTGCATCCACGGCGAGGGCTTCTGTGTCTATTCCATCGTGACGGAACCCGCCTCCTGCACCTTCGAGCTTCACGAGGCGGATGAAATCGACGGCTTCCAGATCCAGCAGGGGAAGTTCGTCTCGCTCCACGTCACGGAAGAGCCCGGCGACAGCGACTACGGATACATCCGTTTCGGGCCGAAGCACCATTGCTGGGGCGATGCGGACATCTACCACGGCATCCACCGGTGCGAAGGCGGGCATCATGTGTGGTGCCATGTCTGCGGAACGTATCACGACGACCGGAACGCCTGCTCCCACGAGCCGGATTGCGCGGCGGTGCTGGACGCATCGGCCGACTGCACCTGCGGCGGGCTCTATGTCCACGTCGCCTGGCAGGACGAGGACGGCAACGGAACGCCGGACCTCGCCGACGACCACCTGGTCGAAGGCGGCGGAGCCGCGACGTTCACGGCGCTCGGAGGATTCATCGACGACTGCTGCTGCCGCTGGGCCTACGAGCCGGACGACGCCGAGGTCCGCATCCTCTCCATTTCGTCGAACCTGCGCCTTTGGGCCGACGCCACGAACCAGCTGCACGCGGGCGACACCGGAACCGTCTTCGCGATCCAGGCGACGGCGCCGTCGCCCTCCGTCGGCGGCTCGCACGTCGCCTACGAAATCGTCGGCCCGTCAAACAACGTCCTACGCACGCTCCACGTCCCCGTCACCGCGTGGGACATCTGGGACACCGGTCTCTCCTTCAACTGGGCGACCAACGCCCATTCGTCCGACGCAATCAACCTGCGCAAGGACTACCACAACCCCATCGACTACACTCGCGGCGAATGGGAGAAGCCCCGGGACCACGCCGCGGCTCCGACCCGCGATGAACCCGCCTGCTGGATTGCCGGAACCCGCCCGACTGTCATGGCCCGCTTCGAAATCCGTCCCGCCGACATCCGTAGCGCGGCCCTTTCCGCCTTCGGATTCGGCTCGATCTTCTCGTGGATCGGCGAAACGGCCGTCGTCTTCTCGAACGGCGTCACGAAGGCGGCCGGCCCCTCGCCGCATCCGGACTACGCGGCCTTCGCCTTCGCCCTGGACGTCCCCTCCGTCGTTGCCCGAAGCACCAACGAACTCTGGCATTGGTCCGCGACCTCCATCAACGGACACGAACTCCCCTCGTCCGTCTACATCGCCACAAACGGCCCGAGCGTCGCGTATTCCATCCTCGGCGCTCCTGTCGCCCCGTGGACCGACGCCGAACTCGCAAATACGAACGTTTGGGTGTCGTCGTTGGAGTTCGTGACAAAAACGAATGCTTGTTCAGGCGCTTCGTCAAAAGAAATGGCATTATCGGAGTTGACCCAGTATTTGTTTGGAAAACTTGGGCTTCACTATGATTTGTCTTCCGGAG
>CAMVRE010000224.1 GCA_947169825.1 uncultured Verrucomicrobiota bacterium
GGGCGAGACGCGCCGCAGCGCCGTGCAGCCGTCGAAGGCGCCGCGCCCGATGGAGACGAGCGTGTCCGGCAGGCGGATCTCCTCCAGGGACAGGTTTCCCCGGAACGCGTCGATGCCAAGCCCGACGACCGAGAAGGCGTCGCCGCCCGCGGACCGGACGGGAAGCCGTAGGTCGACGACGGCGCCCGCGCCGGTCTGCTGCACGGACGCCACCGCGAGATCCGTTCCGGAGCCGGTGCAGTTCAGGATCCAGGGCGTCCCGCCTCCAGGCGGATCGAGCTCGGTCATCCGCTGCGTGGGGGCGTCGTAGAGCCAGTCGCCGCGGGCGAAGCCGGCGGGCAGCGCGGCGGCGACGAGGAGCGGGAGGATTCGGATGCGGCGATTCATCGGAGGGTCTCCGTTCGGGTGGTGGCTAGTAGATGGCGACGCCGGCGGGCGGAAGGGTGAAGGAGGCCGGGACGCCCGGCATCTTCGGCGCGTCGTTCACGACGGCGGCCTCGTCGGTCGGGTTGACGCAGATGAGATGGACGCCGGTCTCCTTCGTGCCGCAGAGCAGCGCGCGGACGCGCCCGCCGCAGAGCGAGAGCTCCTTCGTGCGGCCGGAGAGGAAGGACGGGGCGAGGCCGCGGATCTCGGCGAGGAGGCCGCGCGCGAACTCCTGCAGCGCGGGGTTCGTGTGGAGCCCGTTCGGCGGGTCGCCCTCCTGCCAGCAGTACCACAGGATGCCCCTGGCGCCGCTCACGATCGAGAGGTAGGCCATCGCGCGGAACTTCTCCTGCGGCTCCCAGCCGAAGGACTGCAGGACGGCGAGGACGGGCCGCTCGTCGCCGCACGCCGCGCGGCACGCGCGGATGCGGCGCTCGATCTCGACCATGTCGCCGCTGCCGTCGCGGCCGATCGGATACAGGTCGATCGCGAGGACGTCGGCGATGTTCCGCTGGTAGCGGAAGCTCGCGGGATGCGCGAGCACGGCGAAGGTCGGGTGGTCGGGGTCGGCCTCGTGCACGGCGCGCCGGCACGCCTCCCACTTCCAGACGAGCGTGTCGTCGGGCTCGTCCGTGACGTACATCATGCAGGCGAACGGCTCGTTCGCGTAGCGCTTCGCCCAGATCGCCATGTTCTCCGGCCAGTTGTGCTTCGTCTCGTAGAGCAGCGGCTGGCCCATCGCCGCGAGTCGCGGGAAGTCGCCGTCGAGCCAGTTCATCGCCTGCTGCAGGTCGAAGCCGACGTCGTGCACCTCCTGCCAGAAGTGCGGTTCGGCGTGGTACATCCCGAGCGGGAACCACGGCGCGCCGCCGCGCAGCAGGACGCCGTCCTGGTCGGGCAGGACCTGCGTCGGCGTCGGCGCGACGATGCGGAAGGGCGCGGTCTTCGTCCAGCGCCCGCCGCCCTGCGCGGAGACGACCTCGACGCCGACGGTGTAGTCGCCCGCGGGGGCGTCGGCCGGGACGGGGAGCCGGAACGCGGTGCGCCAGCCGGCGAGGCGCTCCTCGCGGGGCGTCGAGGCGACGACGCGCCCGTCGGGCCCCTTCGCCCACGCGCGCCACGTGCCGGGCACGACCTTCTCGCCCGCCGGGTTGAGGCGGAAGGCGAAGGAGACGTCCGCCGCGCGGCGCTTCGTCGAGACGGTCGCCCAGTGGTGCGGCGTCTCGATCTCGACGAGGTCGTCGAACGCCTGGTTGCGGTCGACGAGGGAAATCTCGGAGCCGTCCCTGCGGTCGCGCAGGACGAGCCGCACGCGCCCCGGGCCGCGCACCGCGTTGGCCGCCCTGAGCCGGAAGCCGATCGCCCCGCCGGGGAGCGTCGCGAGCGGCGCCTCGGCGCGGACGGCCTGCGCGGCGTTCGTCGCGGAGTCGATCTCGAGCGCGGCGAGGTAGCGCTGCGGGTTCGGCGCGGGCGCGCCGCCCTCCGCGCGGAGGCGGACCTCGACGGAGACCGCGCCGTTCGTGAGCGCGAGGCCGGAGGCCGAGACGACCTCGAGCCCCGCGCGCCGCAGCTCCGTCGCGGCGCGGAGGTTCTCGAAGAACGAGGAATACGGGCAGCGCAGGTTGGTGAGGTAGACGAACCCGCGGCCGACGTCCGCGCGGATCGCGCAGGGCTGGCCGTGGCGCGCGCAGCGCACGACCGGCCTCCACGCCGCTCCGGCGTTCGCCAGATTGAAGTGGTACCAGAGCATTCCGCCGTCGACCTGCGCCGCCGGGAAGGTGCGGATCGCGGGCTCGGGGTCCTCCTTCTTCAGGTCCGCCGGGCTCCAGCCGGCGAAGCCCTCGCCGTTCGGGTGGCGGCAGTCCGGGCCGAGCTGGTCCGTCCACGCGTATTTGTCCGGGTAGTTGCAGTCCGTCACGGCGACCGCGCCGCCGCGCTCGAGGAACGCCCTCCACGCGGCGCCCTCGCCCGCGAAGACGTCGGGCGCGAGCGTGCCGACGGCGACGAGGTCCGTCCGCTCGAGCGCGGCGAGGAGATCCGCCTTCACCGCCTCGGCCGGGCGGTCGTCCGCGACGCGGAACGTCGAGAACGTCCAGCCCGCGCCCTCGAACGCGGGCGGGACCGACGAGAACTCCTCGCCGTGCGGCGGCCCGAGGACGAGCGCCACGCGGAACGGCGCGGCGGCCGCGGCTGCGGAGGCCGAGAGGAGAAGAAGGGGAAGGACGGCGCGTATCGCTTTCATGCGGGTGGCTCCCTGCGGATTTCGAACCACGAGGGAGAGAGTATGCGAGGAGGGGCGCCCCTGTCAAGAAAAATTGTGCAGAATGTGCAGAATATGGAAGTTTGGGCGGGTGCGCGGCGGCGGGGCCGCCGCGCACCCGCCCGGCGCTTCGGGGCGGGCGGCTTTCGGCGGGCTATGTCCTCAGGGGCGCCGGGCCGCGCGGAGGGCGGCGAGGAAGCCGTCGAGGGGCGGGGCGCCCCACCTCTCCTCGTAGTCCTCCCCCAGGAAGCAGGCGAAGCACGTGACGGCCTCGAAGCCCGCCCGGGCGTAGGCCGCGGCGTCGGCGCGGCAGACGGCGGCGTCGCGCGCGAACCGCGCCGGCGGCCGGGTCCACCGGGAGAAGAACGAGTTGTCCGTCCAGTAGTCGAGGGCCGTGGCGTCCTCCGTCCCGAAGAGCGACAGCAGTTCCGGGAGGTGGCGGACCTGCCCGGCGTTGCACGCGGACGCGGGATCGAAGAGCGGGCGGTCGTGGTCGCGGTCCATCGGCGCGAACTCGAGGAACACGCCGGGGGCCGGCCGGACGCGCCGCGGCGGCTCCAGCGCCGCGCCGTAGGCCAGGTAGGCGGCGCGCCCCTCGGGGTCCGTCCGCCGGACGCCTTCGGCGACCGCGTTCGCGAGGACGAGCGCCTGGTCGGACGCGGAGAGGGCGCGGCACCGCGGGCAGGAGCACTTCGCCTCGGCGACGTCGTCGGGCCAGAAGTGGTAGCGGTGCGTGTCGGAGGGGAAGAGCGCGGCGAGCTCGGCGGCGCGTCCGGCGACGAAGCGCAGGGCGTCCGGGTCCGATGCGCAGCAGTTGAAGCGCGGCGTGCGCGCGCCGTTCTCCTCGCGGAACCATTCCGGGCGGTCGCCGAAGAGATCGCGCGGCAGCAGCCACGAGAGCGCGTGCATTTCGAATTCGACCGCGAGGCCGGCGGCGTTCGCGCGCCTGCGGAACGCCCGGAAGGCCGGCGTCCGGACCGTCTCCATGCACGAGACGAGCGAGAGGTGGGCGTCGGGCCCGCCCGCCGGGTGGATGCCGAGCAGGTCCAGGCCGCTTCCCTCGAGCCGCCGGGCCCAGAGGTCGCCGCATTCGGTGTCGTGGACGACGATTCCGCAACGTTTCATTGGTTCTTCCGTTTCGTTTGTCCGTGGCGGGGTGGCGGGCTCGCCACCCCGCCACGGTCGCCGAGGGGGACGCGGGCTAGAAGGTCTCGCCGCGGCGGTAGACCGAGCGGATCGCGGCGTCCGGGGGAATCGGGCGGCCGTCGAGGAAGCCGAGCAGGAGGTCGGCCGCGGCGGCGCCGTGGGCGCGAGGATCCATCTCGAGGCGCGTGAGGGCCCGGGGATAGACGGGGCCGAACCCGGCGTTGGCGAAGGAGACCGCGCGGAAGTCCTCCGGCGCGCGGAGGCCGGCGGCGGAAAGCGCCGCGAGCGCGCCCGAGGCGAGGAAGTCGTCCGTGAAAAGCAGGACGTCCTCCGCGGGGCGCCAGCCGGCGGCGAGCCGCCGGGAGAAGCCCTCGAGGGCGAGGCGCTGGATCGCCTCGATCCGCCCCGGGCCGGGCGGCGCGGGGAACGCGAGGCGGCGGAGCCGGACACCGGCGGCCGCGAGCGCGCGGCCGGCGTCGGCGTCGCCCTCGCTGCCGCGGAAGCAGACCTGCAGGACGCGCCCCGCGCCGCGCTCCCGGCAGGGCGCGGCGAAGTCCGCGAGCGCCGCCTCGCGGTCGAAGCGGACGAATCCCTTCG
>CAMVRE010000225.1 GCA_947169825.1 uncultured Verrucomicrobiota bacterium
CCGGCCTGGGCCGCGCAGGCGCGCCTCCCGGCGTGGGCCGCGCTCGCCGTCGCGGGCGCGGCGCTCGCCATCCTCTGCCTCGCCCTCCCGTCCGCGCCCGAGCCCTACACGGGCAGCCTCAAGGAGCTCTCGCGCCGCTACCTCGCCGCGGGCCAGCCCGACCCGGTCTTCCACTGGGCGAAGTGGGAGCTGGCGTTCTTCGCGGGCGTCGCGGCGCTCTGGGTCTTCTCGCTCTTCACGCCGGGCGGGCTCTGGTACGCCGGCGCCTGCACCGCCGCCCTCGTGCCGCTCGCGGCGCTGCTGCGCAACGGCTGCCTGCTGGGCCTCACGCACCCGCTGAGCGGCTACTTCGCCGCCTGGTGCGCGATCGGCGCGGCGATCCTCGCGCTCGCGTGGCTGCTGCTGGAGCGCGGCCGGACCGTCGCGCTCGCGATCCTCGCGGGCTCGGCGGGGCTGGCCTTCTACGGGTTCATGCCGATCGCGGGCGACGCCTGCCCGCCGCTCAACTGGGGCTACCCGCGGACGTGGGAGGGCTTCAAGCACGCCATCTCGCGCGGCCAGTACGAGGCGATCGTCCCCGAGTCCGTCTTCACGGCGAAGTTCATCCGCCAGATCGCGACCTACTTCGTCGACATCCGCGCGCAGTTCACGCTCGTCCTGGCGCCGCTCGCGCTCGTGCCGTTCGCCGCCTGGAGCCTGCGGCGCGGACCGGCGCCGGACGGCTCCGCGCGCCCCGCGGTCCGGATGCTCCCGCTCGCCGTCGGCGCGGCGGTCCTCGGCGCGGCGATCACGATCCTCGACCGCCTCTCCGGAGCGCTGGACCTCACGCACCTCCGCCTCGACAAGCTGCTCTTCCTCGCGCTGCTGCTGCTCGCCGGCGTCGGGCTCCTGCAGCTCTTCGTCGACCAGATCGTGCCGCTCGTCCGGCGCGGCCTCGACGGGGCGCTCGACCGCTCGTCGCGGCTCGTCTCGTTCCTCTCCGGCGCCGGGATCCTCGCCGTCGTCGCCGTGGCGGGGTGCCTCTTCTTCAACCCCGTGGCGGAATTCGCGCTCGAGGACCTCCTCGGGATGAAGGACGGCACCGGCGCCTACCGCGCGCTCGACGTCCTGCTCACCGCCGTCCTCGGCGCGGGCTGGCTCGCGCTCCTGCTCTGGCTCTCCCTCCGCGTCTGGACGCGCGATCCGGCGATCGACGCCGGGGTGGACCGCGTCTCGGGGCGCTGGCACCTCGTCACGATCGCCTGCTTCGGGGTGATGAGCTTCCTCCTGATCGCGCTCGCGAACCCGCGCGGCGACATCCAGGACTCCTTCATCCAGAAGGTGAAGTTCATCGCGTCGCACGGCCTCTACGCGCTCTGGATCGGCTACGGCATGGCCTACGCGCTGCGCCTGCTGCGCGACGACCGCCGCGTCCGCGCCGCCTTCCTCCCCGCCTGCGCCGCCGTCGCCCTCGCGCCGCTCATCCCGGTGCACGAGAACTACTACAACTTCGAGCTCTACGACCAGACGAGCGCCGCCGACATGGACGGCCACGACTTCGGCTGGCAGTTCGGCAACTACCAGCTCCGCGGCGCGCCCGCGATCTCCGAGGAGCTGCGCGACGGCGAGGAGCCGCTCCCCAACCCCTGCTACCCGCCCGAGATGGGCGAGAACGCCGTCTTCTTCGGCGGCACCGACCCGGGGCGCTTCGTCCCGACCTACATGATCTATTCGGCGCACGTCCGCCCCGACGTCTACCTCATCACGCAGAACGCGCTCGCCGACAAGACCTACCTCGACACGATGCGCGGCCTCTACGCCGACGCCATCTGGATGCCGACCGAATACGACAACCAGGTCGCCTTCCGCGAATACGACGACCGCATCCAGCGCGAGATCCGCGAGGGCCGGCGCGACCCCTCCGACACCGGCGGCCTCACGCACGACGCGCAGGGCCGCGTCTCCGTGAACGGCGCCCTCGCCGTGATGGAGATCAACGCCATCATCGCCAAGCAGATCTTCGAGCACAACAAGGATCTCCACGACTTCTACGTCGAGGAGTCCTACGCGATGCAGTGGATGTATCCCTACCTCACGCCGCACGGGCTCATCATGAAGGTCAACCGCGACCGCGTCCCCCTTTCCGCCGCCGCCGCGAACCTCGACATGGACTTCTGGGACTGGTACGTCCGGCGCCTCCTCGGCGACCCGGGCTTCGCCCGCGAGATCCCCGCGCGCAAGTCCTTCAACAAGCTCCGCTCCGCCCTCGCCGGCGCCTACCGCTGGCGCGGCGACCTGCGCCGCGCCGAGACCGCCTACCGCCAGGCGCAGTCGCTCTACGCCTACTCGCCCGAGTCGTCCTTCCGCCTCGTGCAGGACGTCCTCGTCCCCGAGCGCCGCTTCGAGACGGCGACCGACCTGCTGCTCCACCTGCGCCGCCTCGACCCGAACAACCGCAACATCCCCGTCGAGACGATCGCCGACCTGCGCGACCTCTCGCGCCGCGTCGAGGAGCTGCGCCCGAAGCTCGACCCCGGCCCCGACGGCCAGCCCGCCATCACCGAGGAGGAGCTGCTGGAGCTCATCCCCAAGGCGCTCTCCTGCGGCGCGAACGAGGTCGCGAACCGCGCGCTCCTCGCCGGGCAGATGCGCCGCGGAACCTCGCGCCTCTTCCCCGTGAAGCTCGGGCTCGCGCTCTGCGGCTCCGGCCGCCCCGAGCAGGGCGCGAGGATCCTCGCCACCGTCCCCGAACTCCTCGCCGACCAGAGTCTCTCGGCCTCCGACGTCCGGACGGTCGCCACCGCGCTCATCGCCGCGAACAAGCCGGCCGCCGCGCTCTCGGCCCTGCGCCCCTACCTGCGCGACCGCGGCCCGGAGGACTGGCGCGCGTGGGTGCAGTTCGCACTCGCGAGCCACCTCCTCGGCGACGAGAACAGGGCCCTCACCGGCATGGAGCAGGCCCGCCGGTTCGGCGGCCAGGAGGCCATCGAGCTCATGCTCAAGAGCCCCCTCGCGAAGCTCCTCCCCTCCCCCGCCCCCCGCCCCGGCGCCGCGCGCTAGAACGGCGCCGCGCGCTAGGGCGGTTCCAACGATTCCGCGGCCGCGAGCGCGACCGCGACCGTTGTTTTGCGGCCGCCGTCCCGGCGGCCATGCCCGCACAGGGCCGCGGGCTCTACCGGTCGTGGCAGCCGCACGAGCAGCCGTCCTCGTGCGCGTCGAGCGTGCCGAAGGCGTAGACGGTCGTGCTGCGGTAGACGTCGCCCGGGTCGAGCCGGACCGACGGGAACGACGGCTGGTTCGGCGAGTCGGGTGCGTGCTGGGTCTCGAAGCAGACCGCCCAGTGCCTGCCGTATTTCTGACCGCGCCGCGCGGGCGTGGACGGCTCGAGGAAGTTCGCGGAGTAGACCTGCACGCAGGGCTCGGTCGTCCAGACCTCCATCGTGCGGCCGCTCTCCGGATCGGCGAAGAACGCGGCGAAGTCGAGCCCGGGGCCCTTGCGGTCGAGGACGAAGTTGTGGTCGAACCCGCCGCCGACGCCCTTGAGCAGGCGGTCCTTCGCGGCGAGCGCGAAGCGGTCGCCGAGGCGCACGGGGTCGCGCAGGTCGAGCGCGGTGCCCTCGACGGGCGGCACGCGGCCGGTCGGGAGCAGCGCGGCGTCGACCTCCGTGAAGCGCGAGGCGTTCACCTGCACGACGTGGTCCGAGACGTCGCGCGCGCCGCCGTTCAGGTTGAAGTAGGCGTGCTGCGTGAGGTTGACGACGGTCGGCCGGTCGGTCGTCGCGAGGTAGTCGATGCGCCACGCGTTGTCCCGCGTCAGCGTGTAGACGACGCGGACGAAGAGGTTGCCGGGGAAGTTCTCGTCGCCGTCGGGCGAGAGCGTGGTGAACTCGATCGCGGGGCCGTCCGCCGCCTCGAACCGCCGCGCCTGCCAGACCTTCTGGTCGAAGCCCTTCGCGCCGCCGTGCAGCGAGCAGGGGTGCTTCCGGCCGCCCGAGTTCTGCGCGAGGGCGCGGAACTCGCCGTCGAGGGCGAAGCCGCCGCGCGAGATGCGGTTGCCGTAGCGGCCGATGATCGCGTTCATGTAGCCGTTCGCGTGGTGCTGCTCGGGCCGGGCGCACGCGAGGAGGACCTCGCCGGGACGGCCCTTCGCGTCGGGGGCCCGGAGGGACGTGACGATGCCGCCGAGCGCGCTCGCCGTGAGCGACATCCCGGAGCCGTTGCGGATGGTGAAGGAGGGTGTGGCTTTCATGGCTCCGGATTGTAGCCGCCCTCCCGGCGGAACGCAAGGGCGGTTTTTGCCTTTACACTTCGGCGGTTTGCCCGTAGACTTGCGCCCCATGTCCACGTCCACGATCGTCGTTCTCCTCTCCGCCGCCCTCGACGCCGCCGCCCTCTGGGGCCTGTGGCGCCTCGCGCGCCACGCCGTCGGCGG
>CAMVRE010000226.1 GCA_947169825.1 uncultured Verrucomicrobiota bacterium
TGAGCAGACCGGTCTGCGAGAGCATCGCGAGGAGGATGGATTCGTTGGCCATGCGCGCGAGGATACCACAACCCGGCACGCCGCGCAACGCGGTTGAAGGCGTCGGGGGCGCATGGTAGAATCGGGCGCGTTCCTCCCCCGCCACGCCACGGAGACCCGCCATGCCCGACAAACCCCTTCGCGTCCTTTCGATTGGAAACAGCTTTTCCGCCAGCGTCTGCCGCCAGCTCCCGCCCATGGCGGCGGCCGAGGGCCGCGCGCTCGGCTACGCGTGCCTCTTCATCGGCGGCTGCCCGCTGCGCCTGCATGCCGAGAACCTCGGGAAGTCCGCCGCGGATCCGTCGTTCCGGCCCTACCGCGCGATGTGCAGCGGCTTCCCCGCCGGCGAGGGGCTCGACGGCGAGTTCCCCGCGAGCTCCAACGAGCTGCTCGCGCGCGGCGACTGGGACGTCGTGACGGTCCAGCAGGCGAGCCACGAGAGCTGGGACTACGCCAACTACCAGCCCTTCGGGCACGCCGTCGTCGAGGCCGTGCGCCGGGCGTGCCCGCGCGCGGAGGTCGTGATCCAGCAGACCTGGGCCTACCGCGCGGACGACGACCGCCTGCGCCCCGGCGGCGCGTGGGGCTTCGGGCAGGCGGGGATGTTCGAGCGCCTCTCCGACGCCTACGACCGCTTCGCGGCGGACGAGGGCGTCGCGCGCCAGATTCCGACCGGCGTCGCCGTCCAGCTGACGCGCATTCGGGAGAAGGCGCCGTTCGTCCCCTACGAGACCGCGGACCTCGCCCGCTACCGCTGGCCGGACCTCCCGCCGCAGGCGGGCGACGTCGTCGGGCGCCTCGGCTGGCGCCGCAACTGGGACACGGGCGAGATGGAGATCGGGCGCGACACGATCCACCTCAACGAGCGCGGCGAATACCTCCAGGCGCTCGTCTGGTTCGGCCTGCTCTTCGGCGCGGACCCGACCGCGGTCTCCTACGTCTCGCCCCACGTCGGCGACGCGGACGCGCGCTTCCTGCGCGAGTGCGCGCGCGACGCCCTCGTGCAGGGGGGCGCCCTCTAGAGCGGTTTCACAAAATGCGCGGCCGCCGGCGGCGGCCGCGCATTCCGTCGAACCGCCCTACCCGACGAACGCGCCGTCGCGGCGGAGCGCCGCGCGGAGCTCGTTCGGGTCGAGGTCCGGCGGAAGGACGCCCGCCCGGCGCGCGAGCGCGGCGGCCGTCCCGGCCGCCTGGCCGAGCGTCGTCACGATCGGCATGACGCGGATCGAGGCCTGCGCCTCGTGCGTGGCGGAGATGCAGCGGCCCGCGACGAGCAGGTTGTCGCCGCCCTCGCGCGGCAGCAGCGCGCGGTAGGGGATCGTGTACCACTCGCCCGGCGCGAAGTAGCGGTGGCTCGTGCCGGAGCCGTCCGGACTGTGGATGTCGATGTCGTAGTTGCCCGCGGCGATCGCGTCCGGGAAGCGCGTGCAGGCGACGAGGTCGTCCGCCGTGAGGACGTGCCGGCCCTCGAGCATGCGGCTTTCGCGCACGCCCGCGGCGGGCGCGCACGCGGAGATCCGGATGCCGCCGAACCGCCCGGGGAACTCGCGCCGCAGGAACTCGACGATCTCGAGCGCCTGCTCGCGCGCCTCGGCCTCGGCGCGGGAGCGCGCCCAGGGGTCGGTCGGATCGAGCCGGACCACGCGCGTCGAGTTGAAGTGGATCGTTCCCGGCTCCATCGGACGGAACAGCAGCAGGTTCTCGCGCGGATTGCGGATCCGTCCGGCGGCCTGCAGCTCGCGCCAGCGCTCGTTGATCGCCTTCCAGTCGGCGCCGAGCCGGGCCCAGTCGGGATCCGCCTTCGCGCCCGAGACGCGGAAGCAGAGCGTCATCGGCTGGCAGAGTCCGTCGGGCTCGCGGCCGACGCGGAACGGAACGTCCGCCATCGCGACGAGGTCCGCGTCGCCGGTGGCGTCGACGAAGAGCGGCGCCTCCGCCCGGATGCGCGCGGCCTTGCAGGCGAACGTCGCCGAGGCGAGGCGCGCGCCCGATTTCTCGACGTCCGCGAGCGCGGCGTGGAAGAGGACCCGCACGCCCGCTTCGGCGCACATCCGGTCGAGCGCGACGCGCAGGTGCGTCTCGGAGAACGGCCGCCAGTGCTCGGGGCCCGGCTCCATGCCGCCGATCGCGCGGAGGCGGTCTCGGAGCTCGGCGAAGAGCCCGCGGGAGAGCGCCAGCTCCTCCGTCTCGCCCGGCGCGCCGCCTTCCTTCGGGACGGTGGTGCACCACGGCATGAAGGGCATCACGAGGTTGGAGACGGGCGCGCCGCCGAGCGCGGCCTCGCGCTCGGCGAGAAGGACGGAGAGGCCGCGCCGCGCGGCGGCGATCGCGGCGGCGCAGCCGGCGAGGCCGCCGCCGGCGACGACGAGATCGAAGGCGAGATCGGTCGTTTTCATCGGCGTAGAGTTTACCCGAGCGCAATCTCCCGGGTCAAGCGCCCCGGCCGGATCCTGCCGGACCCGAACCGTCCGGGGTTCGTCGGGCTGGATATCCGGGGCGGGCGGAGAAGGCGGCCTTCACGGCGGCGACGACGGGGAGCTTCGGGCGGCGGTAGCCGTCGTAGATCCCGGCGAGGTTCTCCGCGAAGGGCTTGCAGCGCACGTCGGCGCCGCCGCGGTGGAAGCTGCGGCAGTCCGTGAGCTGCCAGAAGGCGAGGCCGCAGATCTCCGGGCGCGCGGCGACGGCGCGCGCGGCGTCCGCGAGGTACTCGGCCTCGAACTCCTCGGTCCACTGCGCCGCGGCCGCGTCGTGGCGGCCGTATTCCCCGCATGCGCCCATTTCGGAGACGAGGATCGGCTTGCCCGGCCACTTCGAGCGGAAGTACGCGACGATGCCCGCGAGGTCCTTCTCCATCAGTTCCTGCAGATGCTCCGGCGTGCCGGGCTGCGAACCGATCCAGCCCGGGTAGGTGTTGAAGGAGACGACGTCCGTGCCCTCGTTGGCGATGTCGCTGTCGTTGTGGTTGCACGCGAAGGTGACGAGCCGGCCGGAGTCGTAGGAGCGGATCTGCGCGATGATCCGGTCGGCGATGGCCTTGCCCGCGGGCGTGTCACTCGCGAACTCGTTGAGGAAGCCGAAGAGGACCACGGACGGGTGGTTGAACGACTTTTCGACCATCAGCCGCGCCTGCGCGAGGTTGTCCGCGAGGAAGTCGGGGTTCGCGAACTCCTTCTTCGCGGGGTCGTTCCACGGCGTGCCGTTGCCCCAGCCGAGCGTCTCCTCCCAGACGAGGAGCCCGTGCTCGTCGCAGAGGTCCAGGAAGCGCTCCGCCTGCGGGTAGTGCGCGCCGCGGACGAAGTTCGCGCCGAGCGCCTTGAGGTTCTGGATGTCGGCGAGCATCACCGCCTCGGGCGTCGCCGCGCCGAAGGTCGGGTGCGCCTCGTGGCGGTTCGCTCCCTTGAGGAAGACCGGCTCGCCGTTGAGGAGGATGCGGCCGGAGCGGGCCTCGACGGTGCGGATGCCGAACTTGGTCTGGATGGTCGGATGGTCTGGATGGTCTGGATGGTCTGGATGGTCGGGATGGTCGGGATGGTCGGGATGGTCGGGATGGTCGACAAGCTCCACGGTGTGGAGGTTCGGAGAATTCGGGGACCAGAGGCGGAAGTCCGGGACGCGGACGGTCGCGCGGCCGCCGCGGAACGATGCGGGGACGGCGTTTCGACCGTCGAAGACGAGCGTCGCGTCGAAATCGGGCTTCGGGAAATTCACGGCCTTGATCTCGACGGTGCCGTCGCGGATGTCGCGCGTGCGGACGCGGAGGGATCGGTCGTCGAAGACGAGCGAGACGCCGTGGTAGAAGCCGCCGTGGAGGTAGAAGTCGTAGTAGGGCTTCGCGAGGGAGAGGCGCGGCTCGTCGAGGCGGTTGCCGAGCGCGGCGGCGATCGTGTGCCCGCCGGCGGCGAGCGGTCCGGTCGGGATGCGCAGGGTGGAGTAGGGGAGGGCGCTTTCGCCGATCGGGCGGCCGTCGATCCAGAAGGCTCCGACGAGCCCCATCCCGTCCACGCGGAGCCACGCGGCGGGGACGTCGCGGTCGAGGCGGAACGTGCGGCGGTAGAGGCCGACGCCGCGCCGGAGGTACCAGTCCGGCAGCGCGTCGAAGCACGCGGGCACGGCGATCGTGCAGGCGGGCTCGAAGTCGGGGCGGGCGGCGTCGGCGAGGAGGGCGCCCTCCTCGAATCGGAAGGCCCAGGAGCCGTTCAGGGAAAGAGGGTCCATGGTCTAGATGGTCTAGATGGTCGGGATGGTCTAGATGGTCGGGATGGTCTAGATGGTCGGGATGGTCTAGATGGATGTGGTCGCTTCGCGGGACGCGCCGGAGGCGTCGCGCCAGGAGAGGCGGTAGGAGCCGCGGAAGCCGCGGAAGGAGACGG
>CAMVRE010000227.1 GCA_947169825.1 uncultured Verrucomicrobiota bacterium
CTCGGCCGACCTCCCGTCCGGCGCCGGCGGCGCGGGCGTCGTCGTCATCCGCATGCGCACCGGCGGCAACGGGCTTCTCATCCTGATGAAGTAGTCCCCCTCGGCGAACATGGCGGGGTGTCGGCACCGACACCCCGCCACGGGCGCATGGAGTCGGCCTTCCGGCGGCGCGGGCAGAGCCGCGCCGCCCAAGGCCGACGAAGCGCTTTCATTTTCCCGCCCTCTGCGCTAGAATCTTCCGCGTTGCCCGGTTGATCCCCCTTTCACCACATCAACCCTTTCAACCCCACTTCGGCCGGCGGCCGGCCCCTTCGGCGCGAAGCGCCACTTCAAGCCGCGCAGCGGCGACTTCATCCCATGAAACGCCTTCTCCTCTCAAAGGGCTGGACGGTCCGCCGCCCGGGCGGCGCGCCCGAGGCGGTCGACCTGCCGCACGACGGCTCCGTTTCCCTCCCGCGCGACCCCGCCGCCCCCGGCGCCGCCGATACCGGCTACTTCGTCTCGACCGACCTGTGCTACTCGCGCGTCCTGCGCGTCCCCGCGGAGGAGAGGCACGCCATCCTCGACCTCGACGGCGCCTACCTCTGCGCCGCCGTGACGCTCAACGGCAGCCACCTCTCGATGCATCCGCACGGCTACGCGCCGTGGCTCGTCGATCTCTCGGCCGGCGTCCATCCAGGCGGCGCGGACGAGCTCCGAGTCGACACGTCAGGCCTCCAACCATCCACGCGCTGGTATTCCGGCTCCGGCCTCTATCGCGACGTCTTCCTCTGGCTCGGCGGCCCGGTCCGCATCGAGCCGCGCGCGACGTTCGTCACGACGCCCGAGGTCTCCGCGGAGCGCGCGCTCGTCCGCGTCGAGACGCGCGTCTCGTTCGATTCTCCCGCCAGCGCCGCACTGCGAGCGACTCTACTCGACCCCACCGGCGAGGAAGTTCTGCGGCGCGACGTCCCCGTCGCGCCCGCCCTCGGCGAAACGGCCGCGGCGACCGCCCTTTCCTTCGAGGTCCCGCGCCCGGACCTCTGGGACATCGGCCACGGCGCGCTCTACGCGCTGCGTCTCGAGGTCGTCGGCGAGGGCGGCGCCGTGCTCGACGAGGAGACGACGCGCTTCGGCGTCCGCTCGCTCTCGTTCGATCCGGAGCACGGCTTCCGCATCAACGGCCGCCCCGAGAAGCTCCGCGGCGGCTGCATCCACCACGACCACGGCGTGCTCGGCGCGGCGGCGTTCCCCGCGGCCGAGCGGCGCCGCGCGCGCCTGCTGCGGGAGGCGGGCTTCGACGCGATCCGCGTCGCGCACAACCCGCCCTCGCTCGCGCTGCTGGAGGCGTGCGACGAGCTCGGGATGCTCCTGCTCGACGAGGCGTTCGACATGTGGACGAACCCCAAGCGCCCGTGCGACTACCACCTCTGGTTCGCCGACTGGTGGGCGCGCGACGTGGACGCGATGGTCCTGCGCGACCGCAACCACCCGTGCGTCGTCTCGTATTCGATCGGCAACGAGATTTCCGAGCGTGCCGGCCATTCCGACGGCGCCGCGTGGGCCGAGCGCCTCGCCGCCGAATGCCGCCGCCTCGACCCGACCCGCGCCGTGACCTCCGCCTTCTGCGAACTCTGGGACCTCCCGCAGCCGGACCCCGCCACGCCGGACGATGTGAAGGACGCCGCATTCCCGCACTGGCGGCTCGATGCCCCCGCCCGCGCCAGGGACCTCTTCGCGCCGCTCACCGCGCGCGCCGCCGAGGCGCTCGACGTCGTCGGCTACAACTACATGTTCGCCCGCTACGCCGCCGACCGCGAGCGCTTTCCGCGCCGCGTCGTCTGGGGCACGGAGACCTTTGCGCGCGACTTCTTCGACTCGTGGAGGGCGACGCGCGAGAACCCGAACGTCTGCGGCGACTTCGTCTGGACCGCGTTCGACTACCTCGGCGAAGCCGGCATCGGCCGCGGTGCGTGGCATCCGGCGGACGAGCGCCTCGAGATCCCGCAGTCCTACCCCTGGCGCGCCGCGTGGGACGCAGACTTCGACCTCTGCGGCAACCGCCGCCCGCAGTCGTATCTGCGCGAAGCCGTCTGGCGCGGCGGCGCCGAACCGCGCATCTGGACGCGCCACCCCCGATTCAACGGCCTCGAATGGGCCGGCACGCCGTGGAGCTTCCCCGACCTGCGCGCCACCTGGACCTTCCCGGACGTCGCGCCCGGCACGCCCGTGCGCTGCTGCGTCTACACCGACGCCGACGAAATCGTCTTCGAGCTGGGCGGCCGCCGCATCGGCGCCGCGCGCCCCGAGAAGGGCTGCGCGACGCTCGACGTCCCGTGGGAGCCCGGGCGGCTCGTCGCCCGCGCGATGAAGGGCGGAGCGCCCGTCGGCGAATCCGCGCTCGAGACGACCGGCGCCCCGGCCTCGCTCGCCCTCCTGCCCGAGCGCGACGCGATCGCCGCCGACCGCCGAGACCTCGCCTACGTCCGCATCGAGGTGCGCGACGCCGCCGGCCGCCGCGTCGACGAAAGCGCCGCGCCGATCTCCTGCCGCGTCGAGGGCGGCGAGCTGCTCGGCGTCTTCTCCGCCGACCCGAGAAACGAGGACGCCTACACGTCGCCCTCCTGCCACGCCTACGAAGGCCGCGCCCTCGCGATCCTCCGCGCTGCTACGCCCGGCGACCTCGTCCTCGCGGTCTCCTCGCCCGGCCTCCCGGACGCGACGCAGGTCCTCCCTGCGCGCCCCGCGCCCAGCGGCGCGACAGGGTGGGCGTTGTAGCTTTGCTCCGCGGTCAAGTCGTCCCCATCGGCGCCCGTGGCGGGGTGCGGACCCCGCCACGGGCGCGTGCGAGTCGGCGTTCCGGCGGCGCGGGACCGATCGTTTTGTCATGGCGATTTTACGGCGCCATGACATTTCCATGACAACTTCCGCGGGGCGATGTGGTTGACTATGCCTCGTCGGGCGGGAACGGTTCCCGCCCAAGAAGAGGAAAGGCCCCAGCCATGAAATTCAGCATTCAGAATTCTGCATTCTGCATTGCGGTGGCGCTCGCCGCCGCGAGCGCCACCGCCGACCCCGCCGTCTCGGTCGTCGTCGCGCCCGAGCGCAAGGTCCTTGCGAGCGACAAGCCCGAGACCGCCGTCGTCAAGGTCGGCCTCACCGGCGCCGCGCTGCCCGCCGGCGAGCGGCCCGCCGTCAACCTCGCGCTCGTGCTCGACCGCTCCGGCTCGATGCAGGGCGACCGCATCGTCCGGGCGCGCGAGGCCGCCATCGCCGCCGTGCAGCGCCTCGACGAGCGCGACTACGTCTCCGTCGTCGTGTTCGACGACCGCATCGACGTGCTCGCCGGCGCGCAGACCGCCTCCGCGGCGAACAAGGCCGCGATCGTCGAGAAGCTCCGCACGGTCGAGGCGCGCGGCGCGACGGCGATCTTCGGCGGCGTCTCCGCCGGCGCCTCCGAGATCCGCAAGAACCTCGCGCGCAAGCTCGTGAACCGCATCGTCCTGCTCTCGGACGGCGCGGCGAACGTCGGCCCCTCCTCGCCCGAGGAGCTCGGCCTGCTCGGCGCATCGCTCGTCAAGGAGGGCGTCTCCGTCTCCACGCTCGGCGTCGGCCTCGGCTACAACGAGAACCTCATGGCCGCGCTCGCCACGCGCAGCGACGGCAACACCTACTTCATCGAAAACGGCGACGACATCCCGCGCATCTTCGACGCCGAGCTCGGCGACGCGTTCCAGGTCGCCGCGCGCGACGTGAAGCTCTCCATCCGCTTCCGCGACGCGTTCCCCGTCGAGCTCATCGGCCGCGACGGCCGCATCGAGGACGGCGTCGTCACGGTCGACTTCAACCAGATCTACTCCCGCCAGGAGAAATACGTCCTCGTCCGCACCGAGTTCCCGGTCGGGAAGGACGGCGAGACGCGCGAGTTCGCCGCCGCCGAGGTCTCCTGGGTCCTTCCCGGTTCGGACGCCTCCGGCTCCGCCGCGGCGACCGGCTCGGTCGCCTTCAGCGCCGACGCGAAGAAGGTCGCTGCGAGCGCCGACGCGAAGGTGCTCGTCCAGAGCGTCAAGACCCAGAACGCCCTCCGCACGCAGCGCGCGCTCGAGCTCAACAAGGTCGGTCGCTACGAAGAGGCCGGCGCGCTCCTGCGGATGAACAACGATGCCGGGGTGCAGGTCCTCCGGGACTACGACGCCTCGTTCGTGGGCGACAGGAGTGCCGCCGAAGAGCTCAACGAGGAGAACGATTGGAACGTCTCCAACGTCTCCGCGCTCGGCGGCTTCCTCGACGCCCGCAAGGGTAAGATGCTCAAGACCCGCTCGTCCCAGATCGAGACGCAGCAGAGCACGGTGCAAGAGGGGCTGTAGGCGCGCTCCGCTTCAACCTCTTCAACCCCTTCAACCTCTTCAACC
>CAMVRE010000228.1 GCA_947169825.1 uncultured Verrucomicrobiota bacterium
CTACTACATCGTCAAAGACCCGCCGATCGCTTACGGATACGTGTTCGAAGGATGCCTCGCATACGACGGGGACGACTTCTGCACCGGATTCACCTCCGCGGAACACAGGGCCCTGTTTGACAAGGTTCACACCGACGTTCCCCGCTGGATTGCGGAGGCCTACGGCGACGGAGACATCTGTCCGGAAGAAGTCGACTGGAAGGGAGACAAGGCGGTCGAATGGCCTCTCCCTCCGAGAACGTGCACGCCGGCCAAACCATGCTGGGGAAGCGCCCATTGCCGTGCCGGAAAGGGACAGAGAAGATCGGAGGAAATCCACGAGCTCGTAAGGTCCTTGGCCCAGCCCCCCTTGCAAACCCAAAATAACGAAACGAAAGGAGAATGAAATGAACACCGGGTCGTCCAAAAACAATACGGACATGCCGACGGTCGGCAAGACAGACCATCCAAATACCGTTGAACCTGCAGCGGGCGGAAAGAGGAAAGGATATACGGTCGGCTACCAATCCTTGCTCAACACGGAAACCATCGACATCGACCTTCATCCGGAATCCTATCCGCCCGAACTTGTCGAATTCATCAAGTCGTGGGAGGAAAAGGCAAACGAGATGTTTAAGACCTGGCACGGCTGCATGTGGTATGTCAAGTTTGCGGGAATCCAGTTTCGGTATAAAGGAAGAAACTACATGCTCACGCCATGTGGTTTTGGAGATGGCTCAAACGAGTTCTTCGAGGCGGTCGCGTTGAATCCTGGAGGAATGGAACAGGCCTTGGCCGACTTCGGGGCCGAAGAAGTCTTCTATACAGGCATGCTCGATTGAATCAATCGTGCTTGTTCCCAAAAGAGACACGCGCGACGCCGCAGGGCGTCGCGTCCCGTTCGGCCGGATGCGCTCCACCCACAAGGACCACCGGTTCGCGATCTGTTCCAGAGCATTGCGCGAACCGGTTCTTTCCTCTTTCGTCTCCTTCTGGTAGAATGGCGCGCATGGAGAACGCGATTCTCGCCAGGGAGGGCAAGCTGTGCCGACCGTAGCGCCACCGCGCAAGAGGAAAGAGCCGTCACCCAAGACGGAAGAGCCCGTCGTCGTTCCGGACGACGGGCTCGGCAACGGTCTCGGATGGGACTCGCAGGTCGTCCTCTTCAACGACGACGTAAACACGTTCGAGCACGTGATCCGATGCCTCGTGTCCGTCTTCGGCCACGGGGAGCAGCTCGCGGCGAAGATCGCGGTCGAGGCCCACGTGCGCGGCCGCGCCATCGCCGAGGTGGAGCCGCGCGAACCGGCCGAACGGCATGCCGCCGAGCTCCGGCGCCGCGGGCTCCGCGCGACCGTGGAGAGCGTCGGATGAGCGTCTACCTGCTCGACGATGGCGACCCGCGCTTCCCGCCCGCCCGCCTCGCGAGCCCGGACGGCGACGGCATCCTCGCGATCGGCGGCGACTACTCCGTGCCGCGCCTCCTCGAGGCCTACGCGGGCGGCATCTTCCCGTGGTCGACCTTCCGCGGCCGCATCACCTGGCATTCGCCCGACCCGCGCTTCGTCCTCCTGCCGGAGAACTTCAAGGTTCCGCGCTCCCTGCAGAGAGTCCTGAAGAAGAGGCCCTTCGAGATCACCGTCGACCGCGCGTTCGAGCGCGTCATCGCGGCGTGCGCCGCGGTTCCCAGGCCCGACGGCGGCACCTGGATCAACGATCGTCTCCGCGCGGGCTACGTGGAGCTGCACCGGGCCGGCTTCGCGCACTCCGCCGAGGCGTGGGCGGGCGGCAAGCTGGTCGGCGGGCTCTACGGCGTCTCCGTCCGCGGCGTCTTCTGCGGCGAGTCGATGTTCTCGCTCGCGACGGACGCCTCCAAGTGCGCCTTCGCCACCCTCGCGCCATTGCTCTTCGCCGCCGGATGCCCGATGGTCGACTGCCAGACCCGCTCGGACCACATGGCGCACTTCGGCGCCGCTTTCATGCCCCGCGCGGAATACCTCCGCCGCCTCGACGCGGCCGTCCGGCGCGGCGAGGAGACGGACTGGAGCAGTCTCGATGCGCCGTTGCGCCGAAGCGGCATGCCGTGCTAGAATCGCCGCAACAAACCACCCCCAAGCACGGGAGCACGCACATGTCCGACCTCAATCTCTCCAACGACGTTCTCAAGAACCTTCTTGGCCTCGTCACGCAGGGCGTGGCGAAGGACAGGCTCGGGGGCGCGGCCGATCTCGTCGGCTCGCTGCTCGGCGGCAAGTCCGGCGGCGGCCTCGCCGGGCTCGCGAGCCTCGCGGGCGGGCTCCTCGGCGGCGCCAAGGGCGGCGCGGACGACCTCCTCGCCAAGCTCGCCACCGCGGTGAAGACCGTCCTCGAGTCCGGCACGCTCGCCGCCCAGGCGAAGGACGTCTTCAAGAGCCGCCTCCTCGACGGCAACACCGTCGCCGCCGTCGCCAAGCAGTTCGGCCTCGCCGAGGGCGCCGTCGACGGCATCGTCCAGCAGGGCGTCGCCGCCGTCCGCGACCAGTTCCTGAAGCTGGTCTGACGCCGGATCGGGCCCGGCTGACGCGCCGCGCCTACTCGTAGCGGACGCCGTCGCGCTCGAGCCAGCCGCCCTTGCGGCGGCCGGAGCCGGCGCGGTGCGTCCAGTGCATCGCGCCGCCCCTCTCGTTGTCGCGCCATTCGCCGCGGAAGGAGATCTCGTCGCCCTCGCGCAGGTCCGGAACGCGCGGGGCCTCGTCGACGTTGTGCGCGAAGAAGAGCGAGCGGCCGCGGTCGTCGCGCAGGAGGAAGCGCTGGTGTCGCGGCGGGTCCGTGTCGTCGGGCAGGACCCTCTCCACCACGCCGCGCCCCTCCCACCAGAGGCCGTCGGTCAGGACCTCGGGCGACGCCGGCGCCGAAGAGGCCTTCCTCTTCGCGGGCCTCGCCTTCGCCGGCTTCTCCGCCGGCGTGGCGGGGTCCGGCTCCGGCTGCGGCGCGGCGGTCTCGGCGGCGGGGGCCTGGAGCCGCCGCAGGGCGTCGGCGCAGACCTGCGCGCCTCCGTCGGCGAGCCACCAGACGAGAATCGCGACGACGAAGAAGAGGATGATCCACTTGAGATACGGATTGCCCTGCGGCGGCGCGGACTGCGCCGCCTCGGCGTCGCCCTGCGCGGGCGCGGACGACGGGGCGCGGCGGCGGCGCGAACCGCCGCCGGAGGACGAGCGCGTGAGCATCCGGCCGAGGATGAGGCCGCCGATCGTCGGCGCCCACTTCTTCACCGTCGAGGCGGGCACCTTCCCGAGGCCGGGGACGTCCACGGTCTTCGCGGCGCGCGTCTTCCGCGCCTTCTTCGCCGCGGAGCGCGGCACGGATCTGCGCGCGGTCTTCCCTCCGAACAGGGAGGTCAGCTTCTTCAGCGTCGAGGCGCCGCGCGCGAGCTTCCGCACGTCCTTGAGGTCGATGGCGCCGTTCGTTTCGTCGTTCATGCCGGGCGAGTCTACCACGGGCCGACCGCCCCCGCAAACGGGCTTCCGCCGCACGGGATCGGGCGACTCAGGGATTCGCGGACGCGTAGGCGGCGGCGATCTCGCGCGCGGCGCGGTCCCAGGAGAAGAGGGCGGCGCGGCGGAGGCCGGCCCGGCGGAGGCGCGAAAGCTCGGCGGAATCGGAGAGGAGCGCGAGGATCGCCTCGGCGAAGGCCGGCGCGCCGCCCGCGAGCGGAACGACGCGCGCGGCGTCCCCGGCGACCTCGGGCGCGGCCCCGCCGTCGGAGCAGAGCACGGGCAGCCCCGCCGCCATCGCCTCGGCGATCTGCAGGCCGAAGCCCTCGTAGCGCGAGGGGTGGACGAGCAGGTCCGCCGAGCGGTAGCGCCCGACGAGCTCGGCGAAGGGGAGCGAGCCGGCGAACTCGACGGCGTCCGCGACGCCGAGCGCGCGGGCGCGGGCGGCCGCCTCCGGATAGCGCGGGTCGCGCGCCCCCGCCACGACGAGCCGCAGCGGCCAGGGGGCGAGGGCGCGGGCGGCGGCGAAGGCCTCGACGAGCAGCGGAACGTTCTTGTAGGGGTCCGAGCGTCCGACGTAAAGGAGCGTGCGCGGGGCGGGGTCGCGGGGCTCGCGCGGCGGCGGACGGCCCTCCGCGGCGGCGGAGAAGGCGGGATCGACGCCGTTCGGGACGGCGCGGACGCGCGCGGCGTCCGCCGGGCCGAGGCGCAGGGCCGACGCAATGTCGCGGCGCGAGGTCTCGCTCACGGTCAGGAGGACGTCCGCGCGGCGCGCGGCCTCGCGGAGGCACCAGCGGAAGAGCGGGCGCAGGCGCGCGGTGCGGGAGGCGGGGGCGTAGTCCGGGACGACGAGCGGGATGACATCGTGGATCGTCGCGAGGCAGCGCACGCGCGCGCCGCCGCCGCGCCGGAACGCGCGGAAGGG
>CAMVRE010000229.1 GCA_947169825.1 uncultured Verrucomicrobiota bacterium
GAGGCGCCCGCCACGCCGGAGCCCGCCGCCGAACCCGAGGCGCCCGCCGCGGAGGAGCCCGCGGCGTAGGCCGTGGCCCGATCGACCGCAGACTCCTGGTTCTCCGTCGCGGCGGCCGCGGCGGACTGCGCCGCCGCGTTCGGGGCGGTCTACCTGGCGATCTGGATGCGGTTCGAATCGGGCTGGTTCTCCATTCCGTTCGGAACGCCCCTCGACCTCTACGCCGGCTACTGGAAGCTCGCGCTCGCGGCGGCGGTCCTCGCCTACGGGGCGATGCGCGCGCTCAAGCTCTACAAGCGACCGCAGCGCGGCACGTTCCACGCGCACGTCCCGCGCCTCGTCCGCGGCGCGCTCACCGTCACGGTCGCGCTGCTCGTCGGCGTCGCGCTCGTGCGCAACTACTACAACGTCTCCACGGGCGTCGTTCTCGTCTTCTTCGTCGCCTTCTCGCTCCTGCTTCTGGCCGAGCGCCTGCTGCTCTTCCGCGTCGAGATCCTCGCCGCGCGCCGCGCGCTGCCGACGAACCGCGTCCTCATGGTCGGCACGGACTCCACCGCCGCGCGCCTCGCCCGCTGCTTCGCCGGCGACGCCCGCCTGCGCGTCCGCGTGTCCGGCTTCCTCCGCTCGAGGCCCGGCGAGACGCCCGATCCGGCGATCGCCCCGGAGAACGTCCTCGGCGACGCCGCCGACTTCCGCTCCGTGCTCGAGGCGCTGCCGGACGTCGTCCAGGTCATCGTCACGAATCCCCCCGCCGACTCCGCCCTGCTCTACGGGCTCGCCACCGAATGCGAGAGGCGGATGATCCGCTTCAACGTCGTGCCCGACCTCTTCCGGATGCTCACGCTCTCGCTGGAGGTGGAGACGATCGACGACGTGCCGCTCCTGGGCCTCGCGCGAGCCCCCCTCGAGAAGTTCCGCAACCGCGTCGCCAAGCGCGCGGAGGACATCCTCGGCGCGATCGTCGGACTGCTCGTCTCGGCGCCGATCGTCGCGGTCCTGGCGTATCTCGTGAAGCGCGAGTCGCCCGGCCCCGTCTTCTACCGCCAGACGCGCTGCGGCTACGGCGGAAGGACGTTCACGATCTACAAGATCCGCTCGATGCGGCAGGACGCCGAGGCCGCCACGGGCGCGGTCTGGGCGGAGGAGGACGACCCCCGGCGCACGCGCATCGGCGCCTTCATGCGCTCGCACAACCTCGACGAGCTGCCGCAGTTCTGGAACGTCCTCAAGGGCGACATGTCCCTCGTCGGCCCGCGCCCCGAGCGCCCGGAGTTCGTCGAGCGCTTCGCCGAGAAGATCGAGCACTACATGCGCCGCCACGACTGCCTGCCCGGCATCACCGGCTGGGCGCAGGTCCACGGCCTCCGCGGCAACACCTCCATCGAGGACCGCCTCCACGCCGACCTCTGGTATCTCGAGAACTGGTCCCTCGCCCTGGACTTCAAGATCCTCCTCCGCACCCTCTTCGCCGTCCGCAACGCCTACTAGCCCCATTCTCCCTCCATTCAGCATTCAGCATTCAGCATTCAGCATTGAACCCGATCCACCCCTTCGACCTCTCCGTCTTCTCGAACATCCCGCTCTGGGCCGCCTTCTTCTCGTGGTGCTCGGCGCAGGCGATCAAGCTCGCCATCGACTTCGCGAAGACGCGCCGCGTGGACTTCCGCTACTTCGTCTCCACGGGCGGGATGCCGAGCGCGCACTCCGCCACGGTGACGGGCCTCGCGACGTCGCTCGGGCTGACGCAGGGCTGGGATGCGCCCGTCACGGCGCTCGCCTCGGTCTTCGCGATCATCACGATGTTCGACGCGGCGACGGTCCGCCACGCCGCCGGCCTGCAGGCGCAGGTCCTCAACGAGATCGTGGAGGAGCTTCGCAAGGAGCGCCGCCTCCGCGCCGCCAAGCTCAAGGAGCTGCTGGGCCACACCCGCACGGAGGTCCTCGCGGGCTTCCTGTGGGGCATCGCCTTCTCCACCGCCTTCACCCTCGCCTGGGTCCGCCTCCGGGGATGAAGGACGCCCCCCGCAGCCCGTCCCGCGCCGCCACGCGCGAGCGTCTCCTCGAGGCGGCCTGCGCGCTGTTCGCCGAGCGCGGCTGGCACGGCGCGCGCGTGCAGGACGTCTGCCGCGCGGCCGACGCCAACATCGCCGCCGTGAACTACCACTTCGGCGGCAAGGAGGGGCTCTACCGCGCCGTCTGGGACCGCGCGCTCGCCGACGCCGTGGACGCCGACGGCATCGGGCTCTCCTCCCTCTCGGCCGACGCCGACCGCGAGTGGCTCTACAAATACGTCCGCGCGTGCGTCCTCTCCGTCTTCGACACCGGCGCGGGCGGCGTCCTGCGCCGCCTGATGACGCACGAGGTGTCCTCCCCCTCGCCGATCTCGCAGGACATCCTCTCCAACCACATCGCCCCGCGCTATACGGAGCTCGCCGCGCGCCTGCGCCGGACGATCGGCCCCAACGCGACCGACTACCAGGTCGGGCTCTGCGTCTTCGCGATCAACGCGCTCTTCAGCTGCCTCGCGATGAACGTGACGGCGCGCCGCACCCTCTTCCGCACCGACGCGCCGTCGCCCGCCGAGGCCGAACACTTCACGCGCGAAATCTGCGCCTTCCTCCTCGGCGGCATCCGCGCCCTCCGCGGCGTCCCGCCCGAGGTCCGCCGGCCCCGCGCCTGACCCCTCCCCTCCCCCGCCTTCCTTCGATTTCCTCCCCATGTCCCGCGAACTCCTGCTCGTCCTCGAGGCCGCCTTCGGCGGCATCGGCATCTTCCTCCTGGGGATGCGCTTCCTCTCCGACGGCCTCCAGGCCCTCGCCGGCGCGCGCCTCAACCGCTGGATCGGGTCCGTCGCCGACAACCGCTTCCTCGCCCTCCTCGTCGGCATCGGCGTCACCTGCGTCATCCAGAGCTCCACCGCCACGACCGTCATGGTCGTCGGCTTCGTGAACTCCGGCGTGATGACGCTCCTGCAGGGCGTCGCGGTCGTCTTCGGCGCCAACGTCGGCACCACGCTCTCGCTCTGGCTCCTCACGCTCGACGTCTCGCAGTACGGCGAGTTCCTGATCGGCATCGCGATCTTCTTCTACCTCTTCTCGAAGCGCGAGAAGGTCCGCAGCGCCGCGATGTCCGCGATCGGCCTCGGGATGCTCTTCTTCGGGCTCGAGCTGCTGAAGAACGGCTTCGCCCCGCTGCGCGGGATGCCGGAGATGCGCGACGCGCTCTCGTTCTTCGAGGCGAACACGGCGCTGGGCTTCTTCGGCGCCGCGCTCGCGGGCGGCGTCGTCACGGCGCTCATCCACTCGTCGGCCGCCGTCGTCCTGCTCGTCATGGGGCTCGCCGGCGCGGGCGCGATCGACTTCCCGACGTCCGTCGCGCTCGTCCTCGGCTCGAACATCGGCACGACGGTGACCGCGCTCATCGCCTGCATCGGCTCCTCGCGCAACGCGCTGCGCGCGGCGCTGGCGCACACGCTCTTCAACCTCATCGGCGTGCTGCTGGTGACGCTCGTCTGGCACCCGTTCTCGCGCGCCTGCGAGTCGTTCTCGACCTGGGCCTTCCGCGGCGAGCCCGAGGGCCCGGCCTACTTCACCTTCGCGATCGCGTGCGTCCACACGTTCTTCAACGTCGCCACGACGGCGATCCTCTTCCCGTTCATGCGCCTCTTCGTCGGGATCGTGACGAAGATCGTCCCCGTCCACGAGTCGGAGAAGAAGGAGGAGGGCTGGCGCGCGCACTTCCTCGACCCGCACCTCATCCCGCAGACCGCCGTCGCGCTCGGCCAGGCGCAGAAGGAGATCCTGCGCATGGGCGAGACCTGCCGCGCGATGCTCGCCGACCTGCGCGCGATCCTCGCCACGCCGGAGCGGGACGAGGAGCGCGAGGAGGGCGTCTTCCGGCAGGAGGACGGCCTCGACCTGGCGCAGAAGGAGATCAGCG
The DNA here is from genome assembly GCA_947169825.1 of uncultured Verrucomicrobiota bacterium. Classification (GTDB taxonomy): domain Bacteria; phylum Verrucomicrobiota; class Kiritimatiellia; order RFP12; family UBA3636; genus UBA3636. The sequence continues at coordinate 3,940 of CAMVRE010000229.1, forward strand.
AGTACGTCGGGCGCGTGCTGCACGACAACGTCTCGCGCTTCCAGTCCGACCTGGCGCGGCGCGAGCTGCGGCAGGCCGACGAGTTCGAGTCCGTCTCGGACTACGTCCGCAACGCGCTCAAGGCCTACCTCAAGATCCGCAACGCGGGCGAGGACCTCTCGGACGCCGCGCGCGCCGAAACGCTGGCGCTGTGCGACGCCGTGACGGCGTTCCTCTCCGACGTCCTGGACATCGTGCAGATCGGCGACCCGTTCAACGTCCCGCGCGCGGAGGAGAAGAGCCGCGCGATCGAGGACCAGGCCAAGCGCTGCCGCGACGCGCACCTCTCCCGCCTCGGCAAGACCTGCAACAGCCCGGTGAAGTCGCTCGTCTACTCGGACCTCCTGACGGCCTTCCGCCGCCAGAACGACCACCTGCTCAA
>CAMVRE010000230.1 GCA_947169825.1 uncultured Verrucomicrobiota bacterium
GCGGCGCCCTTGCGGGCCTCGAGGTGGCGGCGCCAGCGGGCGGCGGATTCGGACTTCTTGCCGAGGGCGAGGAGGGCGCGGGTCTCGAGGAGCGCCTCGGCGTGGGCGAGCTCGGGCGGGAAGTCGCCCGCGCGGAGCGCCTCGAGCGCGGCGGCGGGCTCGCCGGCGTCGAGCTGGATCTGGGCGAGGGCCGCCGCCGCCGCGCCGTCGCGCGGGTTCTCCTCCAGTACGGCTTCGCACAGCGCGCGTGCGCGCGAGGGCTGGCCGTGGCGGAGGAACATCCACGCGGCGAGGAGGAGGAACTGGCGGTCGTCCGTTGACATGGGATGTCGCTCCGCGGCGGGCGGCGGCTGCGCCGCGCCCGCGCGGAGCGGGCAAGAGGGCTAGAGGTTGAAGAGGTTCAAGGGGTTGAAGAGGTTGAAAAGGATCGAAGGAGGGCGGAGGAGCTAGGATTTCGGATCCCGCGCCGCAAGCGGTGAGCGGCGGATGCCGCCTACCGCTTCTGCGGCGGCGGGTCCTGGAACACCGTGACCGAGATCTTCTCGAAGGCGAGGCCCTCGATGGCGTTCTTGACGAGGCCCTTGATGGAGGGGATGTAGTCGGCGAGGTCGGCGTCGTAGCGGGCGCGGATGGCGACGGCGGCCGAGGAGGGCAGCGCGTTGCGCGCGAAGGGGTCGTTCTCGGGAAGGACGATGTGGACGCGGGCGTCGAGGACGCCGTCGATGCCCGAGATGGTGCGCGCGAGGTCCTGCGCGAGGGCGTCCATGAAGCGGATGCGCTCCTCGGAGGGCGAGGAGACCATGCCGCTCTTCTTGAAGACCTCGCCGACGCCGTTGTAGGCGCGGCGCGGCAGGCCCTTCTTCTCCAGCAGGTTCGCCGCGTCGGCGAAGCGGGACTCGGCGACGGTGACGTTCCACGCGCCTTCGTCGCCGGGCGACTTGTGCGCGGAGATGCCGGCGTCGAGCAGCGCGGCGACGATGAGGTTCGCCTGCGTCTCCTCGAGGTTGGTGTTGAGGCGCGCCTCCTTGTCGCAGCCGGTCGCGATCATCGCGGCAAGGGCCGCGACGATCGCGACTCGTTTGATCGTTTGATCGTTTGATCGTTTGATCGTTTTGCCGATGAGTCGGAAGGAAAATCGGGAATGCATGGAATGCTCCTTTTGTATGTTCAAATCTTCTGTGAAGGGATTCGGTTGGGGGCCGATCGCAAGTACTGCATCAATTTCGTCAGCATTTGTCCAATGCGTTGTGTTTCGGAAAAGGCCTCTTCGAACTGTTCGTTGGTCAAGTATTCCAAATCCACAGCTACGTATAATTGGGCCGCGACTTCGCTTGTGGATCCAGAAGCGATTTCAAGAAACTGGATGAATTGGTTGTTCGATCTCCGGCCGAAGCCCTCCGCAATGTTGGAGACGATGGATACGGCCGCCCGTTGAATCTGGTCGCGAAGACCAAAACCCCTGGAGAATCTTTCGCCGTGCGTCAGACGGTATACGCGCGTCGCAAGGGCGCGAGCCCTCTGCCAGACTTCCAAATCTTCGAATTTGTCGATTTTGGCCATACTTGGCGCGATTCAACGATCAAACGATCAAACGAGTCAACGATCAAACGAACGCTGATCAAAAATCACTGATTTTTGATCAGCGTCTGGACCGCGTTCGAGGCCTTGTCGGCGATCTTGGTGACGACGTCCTGCTGGAAGGAGAGGTTCATCACCTCGTATTGCAGCTCGAGCATCTCGGGGGCCGAGACGGCGTGGCGCCCGCGCAGGTCGGTGAGCGCGCGGATGCGGTGCAGCATGCCCTGGTTGTTGGCCTGGGCGGAGCGCCACGCGGCGGACACCTGGGAGGCGAAGGGGATTTCGGAGACGCCCTGCGGGGCGCTCGCGGCCATCGCGGCCTCGAACCGGGAGACGGACGAGGCGCTCGGAGCGGCGGAGGGGCCTGCGGCGGCGGCGGCCGCGCCGGTCTGGGCGGCGGTGGCGGACTGGGAGGCGCGGATGGCCTCGACGGCTAGGGCTTCCATGTGAGGAGATCCTTGGCAAGGTTGGCCGCCGCGGTGTCGGCGGTCTGGTTGGCGGCGGCGAGGAGGGGTTCCTGCGCCTCGGAGACTCGGCCCATGCGGATCAGGGCCATTCCCTTGAAGGCGAGGAGCATCGGGGCGCCGGGGAAGCGCGGAAGGGCGGTGCGGTCGAGGTAGTCGACGGCGCCCTGGAAGTCGCGCATGCTGATGAAGAGGATCGCGTAGGCGGCCGGGAGGGAGGGCTCCCCCGGGCGGAACCGCTCCAGCGCCGCGAGGATCTTCGCGGCGGACTGGAAGCGGTTCCGCCCCGTCGCCAGCAGGGCGACGTTGAGGAGCAACCGCGCCTCTTCGGGTGCGAGATCGAACATCGACTAGCGGAAGTTCGACGCGATCTGGTTGAGCGCGTCGCCCATGTTCTTGTTGATGTTCGACATCGTCGTCAGGGCGAGGTTCCACATCTGCAGGTCGTACTGCAGCTGCTGGAGGTTCGCCTGGACGTCCGGATGCTCCTGGTAGGTCTTCAGGGACTCGGCGAGGCGCGACTCCATCGTTTCCGCGGCGTTGAGCATCGCGTTGTAGACGAGGTCGGTGTGGATGACCGAGTCGAGCGCGACGTCGCCGGGAACGCGGGCGATCGTGTTCTCGTTGTCGGCCTGCACGGGCAGCGAGCCGGGCGTGTGCGTGTCGTATGCCATTTGGATTTCTCCTGTGGGTTGGGGTTGTTTGGTTTTGGGTTAGTTTTTGTTCGTCTCGCCGTCGCGCGTGGCGAGGCGGAGAATCTTGCGTGCGACGACGTTCGCGTCGCGGAGCTGCTGGAGCTTGGGGAAGTCGTCGGGGGCGACGCCCTCGCGGAGGGCGTCGGCGAGGCGGTTCTCGAGGCCGAGGAGCACGGCGTCGTGGCGAGCGAGCGCCTCCTGGGCGCCCGGGCCGGAGAGCTCGCGCTCGAGGGCGAGGAGCTGCGGGCCGGAACCCGCCGGTCCGCCGGCGAAGGCGGTGTCGTTCGCTACGGCGTCCATTCGAGCTCCTCCCCCGCCTCGTTGCGGAACACGATGCGGTCGAACGTGATTCGGGAAATCTTGTAGCCGCCGACCTCCGCGCCCTCGAGAAGGCGCTGGCCGTCCTGCAGGACGATGCACGGGTAGGGCTGCAGGAGGATGCTGCGGAGCGGAAGGCGCGGGCGCTGCGCCCGCGCGGGGCGGGCGTCCCCCCCGGCGGCCGCGGGCCTGGCGGGCGCGGAGAGGAGCGAATCGAGCGACACCGCGGCGGTGTCGACGCCGGCGAGGCGCGGAACGTCGGCGCGGAGGGCCTCGATCGTGGCCGAGAGGAACGCCGGGTCGAGGGCGCGGCCGGCGAGGACGGCGACGCGGTTCGTGACGTCGGCGACCTTGATCGCGCCGTCGGTGGCCGCCGCGAGGAGGTCCGCGGTGGAGTTGCGCAGGGTCTCGATGTCCGCGAGGTCCAGCGCGATGTCCGGCTGCGCCTCGTAGAGCTCGGCGGTCGCCTTCACGCGCTCCGCGCGCGTAGGGAAGTCCCCGCGCGCGAGCGTGGTGCCGTTGGTTTCGACGAGGGCGAGGCCGTAGCGGGCGGCGAGATCGGCAAGGCCCGAGGAAGGATCTTCGGCCACGGAGCCGGCTTCGTTTTCGGGCGGCGTGGCGGGCTCGGCCCAGCGGCGGGTGAGGAGCCAGGCGGCGAGGACCAGGAAAAGAAGAAGGAGGATCAGGCATCCAATGCGGTGTACCAACGACCGGCGGGGCTTGTCCTCCGAATCCTTTGCGGCGGGCTCGGCCGCGGGCTTGTCGGTGGCTTCGGCGTCGGCTTCCTTGGACGGCGCGCTCTCCGGGCGCGCCTCTTCGCTGTCTCCCGCGGGCGGCTCCGCCGCCGCGGGGGCTTCCCAAACCAGCGGGCCCCAGGGGGAATCCGCGGGGCCGACGGCGAGGGCGGTGGAGCCGAAGGAGCGGACCTGCAGCGGGGCGAGGGTCTCGGGCTCGGCGCCGGAGGGCGTGAGCGCGACCGAGTCGGCGGAGGCCTCGATGGCGCAGGCCTCGGCGGGGAGCGTGGGGTCCGCCAGGACGATGTCGCACGAATCGGCGGAGCCGAGCGTGACGCGGACGCCCTCGACGAGGGCGATCTCCGCGCCCGCGTTCGGGCCCTGGACGATCTTGAGGAGAAATTTCATGGGTTAGAGTTTCAGGCGGCCGAGGGGCTGGATGTTGATTTCGGGGCTGAGCTCCTGGAAGGAGAGGACGGGCAGCTCGTACCAGTCCTTCTCGATCATCTTGCGGAAGTAGCGGCGGATGTC
>CAMVRE010000231.1 GCA_947169825.1 uncultured Verrucomicrobiota bacterium
CGAGGGTGGCGGGAGTGGCGGGCGGAACGGCGGCCGCGAGGGCCGCGGCGGAAGAGTCGAGGGCGGAGGACTGCGCCAGGACCGAAGAGGCCGCGGCCGCGAGGGTGGCGGGAGTGGCGGGCGGAACGGCGGCCGCGAGGGCCGCGGCGGAAGAATTGAGGGCGGATGCCTGTGTCAGGACCGAAGAGGCCGCGGCTGCGAGGGTCGCGGGAGTGGCGGGCGGCGTGGCGGTCGCGAGGGCCGCGGCGGAGGCGTTGAAGTCCAATGCCCGAGCGAGGGCAGCGGAGGCAGCGGCCGCGAGAGTTTCGCGGGTGGCGCTCAAGGCAGAATCCTCGGGAACGGAACCGGCTTCGCGCGCGGGGACGGGAGAGGAAGGAGCCGCGAGGATCGGTGCGGCCGCTGCGGAGAGGGCAGCCGCGGAAGCGGAAAAGTCGGCCTGGATGCCTTCGTGGATGGCGAGGACTTCGCGAAAGCGGGCGATGGCGGCCGGATCGGGCGATCCGGTTTGCGGAGGAGCGGGCGTGCGGGCCAGGGCGGCTTCGACGGAGGGCGGCGTGGCGAAGGGGGATTCGGAATCGGGCATGGGAGCAACGATGGAGACGGGCACGGGCGCGTCCTTCAAGGACGAAGGAAGCGGGGCCGAGAAAGGAGGGGCGGCGGCCGGGAGAACGGAACTGACTGCGGCGGCGAGATTCGCCGAAGAAGAAGCAAGCGCGGCGGACTGCGCGAGGGTGGCGGAAGCGGCGGCGGCGAGGGTCTCGCGGGTGAACCCCAAGGCTGAAGCCTCGGGCACGGAACCGGCTTCGCGACTGGCGGCCGGAATTGCCGCGGGCTCCGCGTGGGGGACAGCAACCGGCGTGGCAGGGGCCTCTGCGGTCTCCGCGGACTCTGCGTGAGGAACAACCGGTGTGGGGGACGTCTCCGCGTGCGGAACGGCGAGGGGCCTGATCGAGTTCAGCGCGGCGGTAAGATCCTCGTGGAGGGCGAGGGCCTGGCGGAAGCGGGCGACGACGGAGGGGTCGGGCGCCTCCGGCCGAGACGAGTGACCGGAGTCGAGTGACGAGTGGGGCTGCGGCGCGACGGGGTCGCGCGCGAGCGCGGCCTCCACGGACGGTGGCGTGGAAAAAGCGTCTGCAAGAGCGGATACGGGGTCAATCATCTTGTTTCCTTCCGGTAAAGTCTTCCAGTTCGAATTCGGCGAAGCGCTCCTGCTCCTTCAGATCCTCCTGGATCCACGCGTCGCGGTGCTCCTCGATCTTCATGCGGTTCTTGATGGCGAGGTTGAGCGCGCCCTGCGCGACGTGCACGGCCTCCTCCTTCCTCTTGCGCTCCTCGTCGGCGCACACGACCGCGTCCGCGCGCTCGGCGCCCTCGCGGTCGATCTTCGCGATGCCCTCCTGCACGAGGTCCAGCTCCTCGCGCGGGACCGGCTTGCCCATCACCTTGTCGTAGACGCGGTCGCGCCGCTCCTCCTTCGTGCGCTCGTATTCCGCGAGCTCCTCCTTGCGCGCCTCCAGCGCGCGCTCCGCCTCCCGCTCCGCCGTGCGAGCGGCGACGAGCTCCGTCGCGGCGCGGTCTTCGCGCCGGACGCGGATTCGGAGCATGGGCTGGAGTGCGTAGGGCATTAGCTCACCGCCTCCTTCAACTTTGCAATTGATTCTTCGTAGGTCGGCCTTTCGTCGAGGCCCTGCTTGAGGTAGGCGTTGACGGCGGCGTTCTTGGCGATGGCCTCGTCGGTCTCGGGGTCGGAGCCCTTCTTGTACTCGCCGATCTTGAGCAGGAGCTCGACCTCGGCGTACTTGGCGAGGAGCGCGCGCAGCTTGGCGGCGGCGGCCTTGTGGTCCTTGGGGATGATGGCGCTCTGGCAGCGCGAGACGGACGCGAGGATGTCGATCGCCGGGTAGTGGTTCTGCTGCGCGAGCTTGCGGGAGAGGATGATGTGGCCGTCGAGGATGGAGCGGGTCTCGTCGGCGATCGGCTCGGTCATGTCGTCGCCCTCGACGAGGACGGTGTAGAGCGCGGTGATGGAGCCCTTGGCGGAGTTGCCGGCGCGTTCCATGAGCTTGGGCAGCTCCGAGAAGACGGACGGCGGGAAGCCGCGGCGGGTCGGCGGCTCGCCGGCCGCGAGGCCGATCTCGCGCTGGGCGCGGCCGAAGCGCGTGACGCTGTCCATGAGCAGCAGCACCTTGCTGCCCTGGTCGCGGAAGTACTCGGCGATGGCGGTGGCGACGTAGGCGGCCTTGAGGCGCTCCATCGAGGAGCGGTCGGAGGTGGAGATGACGAGGACGGACTTCTTGAGGCCCTCGGGGCCGAGGTCCTTCTCGATGAACTCGCGCACCTCGCGGCCGCGCTCGCCGATGAGCGCAAGGACGGTGACCTCGGCCTCGGTGTTGCGGATGATCTGCGCCAGGAGGGTGGACTTGCCGCCGCCGGCGGCGGCGAAGATGCCCATGCGCTGGCCCTCGCCGCAGGTGAGGAGGCCGTCGATGGCGCGGACGCCGAGGGAGATGGGCGTGGAGATGACGCGGCGTTCGAGGGGCGAGGGTGGCGGGGCGTAGACGGGGTAGTAGCCGTCCGGGCGGAGCGGGCCCCTGGCCTCGGCGTCCATCGGGCGCCCGAGGCCGTCGAGCACGCGGCCGAGGAGGTTGCGCCCGACGGGGACCATCTGGACGCGGCGGGTGGGGATGACCTCGGTCTCGGCGCTGATGCCGATCATCGCGCCGAGGGCGGTGAGGAGCACGGCGTCGCGCGTGAAGCCGACGACCTCGGCCTGAACCTCGAAGTTCTCCCACGGGTTGCGCAGGATGCAGATCTCGCCGACCTTGACGCCCGGGACGGACGCCTTGATGATGGTGCCGACGACCTGGATCACCTTGCCCTTCACGTCGATGGGCTGGGCGTCCTCGATCGCGCGGTCGAGGACTTCGGTGATGTAGGAGAAGGTGTTCGTTGGCATGGGATGTCGCTCCGCGGCGGGCGGAGGCGCTACTCGGCTTTGCTGAAATGCTTCTTGATGGACCGCTCGATGGCGGCGAGCTGGGAGTCGACGGAGCCGTCGGCGACGCCGGCCTCGGTCTCGATCATGCAGGCGGGGCCCTTGAGGCGTTCGTCCTCGACGACGTCGATGTGCTCGACGGTCGGGTAGTCGGCGAGAATCTGCGAGAGGCGCTCCTTCACGACGGGGCCCATCCCCTGCGCGACCTTGAGCGTGACCTGCTTCTGCGTGCGGATGACGGCGGACATCACCTTGCGCACGACCTGCACGACGAGCTCCTTGTCGCCGATCTCCTCGACGCACTTGTGCAGCGCCTTCATGACGATGTCGGCCATCCGCCCCTCGACGCTCTCCATGTAGGCGACGGAGGAGTCGAGCATCTCGAGCTTCTTCTCGGCGATCTCCATCCGGCCCTGCGCGAGTCCCTCCTCGTAGCCGCGTTTCTTCTCCTCCTCGAAGGCGGCCTTCGCCTCCTCGCGGATGCGCGCGGCCTCCGCCTCGGCGGCGGCCAGGGCCTCGGCCGCGCTCCGCGCGGCGGCGACCTCCTCCGCCTTCACGAGGCGGCCGGAGGAACGGAGGGTGAAATCCTTTTTGTCGATCAAGAGCATAGCGTGCTGTACTCCGTGGGGTTGGAAAGCTTGAGGGCGAGCTTCGCGGCGGCGAGGGCGGCACCCGAGGCTGAAGCCTCGGGCACGGAACCGGCTTCGCGCGCGAGCGCGGCGTCCGCGGGCGAGCCGGCGGGGAAGCGGAGGCGCTGGCGGAGGAGGAGCTCGGGGGGGAGGTCGGAGAGGGCCGCGGCGAGAAGGCGGTGGCCCGCGGCGAGGACCGCCGCGGGCAATGCTGAATGCTGAATGCTGAATGCTGAATTGTCAGCCGCTGGATCGGTGGGTGGATCCGCCGCTTCGAAACGCTTGAAGAGAGCTTCGAAGCGGTGGAAGTAGGCCGCAAAGGCCAGGGCCTCCGGGTAGACGCCCGGGAGCGCGGCCTTGAGGGCGCGGACGTCGGCGCCGGCGGTGACGCGGCGCAGGGCGGGCGCGAGGGCGACGACGCCCAGGAACTGCGCGAGTCGGTCGTAGTCCTCGCGGGAAAGGAGGAGCAGGCGCGAGGCGTCGGCGGCGGGAAAGGGGTGGAAGACCGGCTCCACGCCGAGGGCGCGGAGGGCGCCGGCGGCCACGCGCGGGGCGTCGAACAGATCCAACAAACGGGGGGCGGCGCCCCCCGAACCCCCTGCGGCGGCGGTGAGCCGCGCGGGATCGCAGAGGGAGGCGAAGTTCCACAGGAAGGCGCGGATGCGCGGCCAGAGGGGACTGGCGACGAG
>CAMVRE010000232.1 GCA_947169825.1 uncultured Verrucomicrobiota bacterium
ACACGGTCGCCGGCGCCGGCGGCGCGGGCCGCGTGAGCGACATCTCCGGCTCGGCGCAGCAATACGGCGCGGGCGGCGGCGCGGCCTGCACGGACCTCGACGCCAACGCCGCGGGCGAAGGCGGCGACGGCATCGGCGGCCACGGCCGCCGCAACGAGAACACGCAATACTGGGTCGGCGACGAGCCGGGCCGCGCCGGCTACGGCGGCGGCGGCGGCGGCGGCGCGGATCGGGACTGGAACAGCAGCTTCATCCGTCCCGGCGCGCCCGGCGGCTGCGGCACCGTGATCATCCGCTTCGCGAACGCCCCGGCCGGCAAGCCCGACGCGGCGGTCGTCGCGGCGGCGCCGTCGGCGACCGACCCCGCCGGCGCGGACGTCGAGATACTCGTCCGCTCGCTCGGCAACGCCGCTTCGGCGACGCTGGAGCTGGCCTACGGCGCCTCGCAGGGCAGCCTCCCGCTGCGCCAGGCGGTCGGCACCGTGACGGCGGCCGGGACGGTCGACGCGCTCCTCTCCGGCCTCGAGCCCGGCAAGACCTACTACGTCGCCGCCGCGATCCGCACCGCGGCCGGCGAGACCGTCACGCGCGCCGTGCCGGTGACGATCCCCGCCGCCGGCGCCGGCGCCGGCGAGGCCGGCCTCTGGCAGACGGTCTGGGGCGCCCCGCTTCCCGCCGCGGACGCGGACGTCTGGGCGCAGTCGCTCTCCTCGAACGTCGTGGCCGGCGCGATCGCCTCGATCGGAACCGGCCTCTCTCTCGATCCCTTCTCCGGCGAAACGTATGCGTGGGGCGGCGCGCCGGTCTGCTTCCTCTACAAGGGCGCGATCTTCCTGAAGGGCGGCACGACCTACACCTTCGGCTCGCAGATGGACGACACCGTCCGCCTCGTCATCGGCGGCACGACGCTCATCGACCTGGAGGCCTCGCCCTCCACCACGACGTTCGCGGACTTCACGCCGCCGCACACCGGCTGGTATCCGATCGAGATCCGCCTCGGCAACGCGACCGGCGACCGCGCGAAGCACGGCCCGGACGGCGACGGCACGACCACGTGGGCGAACTTCGCGCTCGCCTTCAACACCGAAGGCAGCCGCTCGATGATCCCCGACAGCGCCTGGACGACGCTGATCGACCCGGGCGACGGCAGCTTCCTGCGGCCGGAAATGCCGGCGCTCCGCTATTCGGACCTCGACAAATATGTCGAGGCACAGAACTTGACGGTCACCGCGACGGTGGCGCCAGGCGATCAGATTGTGCACGCGTATCTGTGCAGCGGTGCCGCGTGGGGCGGCACGCCGGCGGGTCTAGAAGGTCTAGCGCCTCTAGAGGTGCTAGCGGCTCTAGAGAATCTAGGCTGGACCGCCGCCGACCTCGGCGAGGTGGCCGCCGCGGATGCCGCCACGGCCCTTGACCCCGCCACGGTGGCGGGGTGGGGGAGCGATGCGCTCGTCGCGGCGGTCGCGCTCGTGCATCCGGACGGCACCGTGACGTGGAGCGCGCCGGCCACCTACGCCGGCACGTCGCTCCTGGACCTCTCCGCCGCGGCGACCGACTGGTCGCAGGGCGACGAGCTCGAGGTTTCGTTCACGGTCGCGGGCGGCACCGGGCCCTACAAGGCGACGCTCTACGTCGGCAACGGCCCGGGCAGCCTCTCCAAGGCCGCGACGACGACGCTGGCTTCCGCCGGCACCGGCACGCTCCGGGCGACCGGCCTCACGCCCAGCGCGACCTACTACTGGCAGGTCGTCGTGACCGACGCCGCGGGCGGCTCGGCCTCGACCGACGACTCGGCCAACGTCACGATGCCCGGCGCGGCGGAAATCCTGAACACGAGCAGCGGCATCTCCTGGTCGCTCGACCAGCGAACCGTGACGTTCAACGGCAACCTCAAGACGCTCGGCGCGGGCGACAACTGGGCGTTGCTCTACCTGACGGACCGCCTCTACGAGCGCTGGCCGAACGACACCCGCGCCTTCCGCAACTCCACGACGAACTCGGAAATCAAGGTGCAGCTCACGCAGACCGGTCCGTTCTCGATCACGCACACGTTCGACTGGAACCAGGAGATCGGCTTCAACTGGGTTCTCTCCAACTCCAACGGCCGCGTCACGTGGGTCGGCTCGCGCAAGCCGGACTGGAACGGCAACGACGCCGCCGCGCAGGCCCACTTCTGGACCGGCGACTACCAGACCTACACGTGGAACGGCGGCTCCGGCGTCTGGAACGACACCGCGATGTGGACGCCCGACGGCACGATGGAGGGCCACGAACAGGCCGGCTACCCGGTCACGGGCTCCTACTTCATGTTCCCCGAAGGCACCCACGAGGTGACCATCCCCGCGGGCGGCGACAAGGTCGAAAGCGGCGTGTCGATGTTCCGGCCGACCTCCTTCTACCTGCAGAAGAACGCGAAGGTGACGCTCAAGGCGACGCCGGAATCCGCCGCCCTGCAGCTCACCCAGACCGACTATCCCCTGCGCCAGCACACGATCGACATCCCCGAGGGCGCCGAGCTCGTCGTCTCCGGCGTGAAGGGCCGGTGGTGGACGGTTCGCGACAACTGGAGCGGCTTCTACTTCAACGGGCCGAACACGCTCCTGGAGTTCACCGACGGCGCCGAGATCGACATGGGCTACCAATACGGCTCGTGGGTGATCAGCAGCTGGAACGACGGCTCCAAGGTCGGGCGCCGGTTCGTCGTCTCCGACGGCGCGAAGCTCACGCTCCGCGGCCGGATCGTGATTTCCGGTCCGCAGGTCTTCACGATCGACGACGGCCAGGTCTGGATGACGGACGCCACGTGGCCGGACGACAACTCCATCACCTTCGCCTTCACGGAGGGCGGGCGCCTCGTCTTCCGCGGCGCGCATCCGCTGCTGGTCGCGAACCGCCGCTTCTACGCCGACACGGGCAACAACCCGAACGGCGACGCGCTGCAGTTCATCGACTTCGAGATCCCGGCGGCCGGCTTCGCCGAAGCGCCGCTCCGGACGCATACGGCCAACACGACCGTTCCGTTCGGCGACGGCGGCAACGCGAACCGCCGCCTCGTCCTGCGGGTCCCGACGAACGCGCCCGCGGCGACGGCGAAGGTCGTCCTCGACCAGCCGATCGTCTGGTGGCCCGCCGGCACGAACGCGTGCGTCCTGATCGACGACGCCTACCTGCCGCATCCCGACACGGACTACTGGTACGAGACGTTCGACGATCTCACCGGCGCGTTCACCGGCTGGGGCGTCCACCTCGTCGGCCGTCCGGAAAGCGCGGCGCCGCAGGAGGTCGGCCTCTCGCTCACGAACGTCGTCGAGGGTGCCGCGGACCTCTTCTTCTACGGCATCCCGGGCGACAACGCCGCTTCCGCGACGTTCACCGTCGCCATCGAGCGCACGGACGACCCGACCGACACGACGGCCGCGATTTCGCTCCTGCCCGCGGGCGGCACCGTCACGGCGGGCACGCGCTTCGCGGTCGCCGCGACCGGCCTCGCGCGGGGCGGCACCTACTGCGTGACCGTGACGGGCGTCGATCCGTCCGACTCTTCGAAGACCTGCACCGAAACGCTCGAATTCGACGCGTTGCGCGACTACGCGGAGGCGACCGCGAGCGCGGACGCCGTCGTGACGCAGGACGGCCCCTACACCGTGTGGACCTTCACCAACACGGCGGCCGCGAGCACGTTCACCCTGACGCGGCCCGGCACGGCGCGCATCCTCGTCGTGGGCGGCGGCGGCTCCGGCGGCGGCTCCGACCGCAGCGACGAGAACACCGGCGAAACCCGCCGCGGCGGCGGCGGCGGCGCGGGCGGCGAAGTCCTCGAAACCGAGCTCTACCTCCAGGCCGGCGAGTATCCCGTCGTGGTCGGCGCCGGCGGCGCCGGCACCACCGTGAGCGAAGTCGGCAAGCAGGGCGGCTGGTCCACGTTCGGCTACCTCGCGACCGCCTACGGCGGCGGCGGCGGCGGTGCGTGGGCCTACCGCAACAACACCTGGAACAACTACGTCGATTCCGGCGCGAACGGCGGCGGCGCGACCGGCGGCGGCGCCGCGGGCGGCGCCGTGACGTCCGCAAGCGGCCACACCGGCGGCTCGGGCTCCTACAACTCGTGGGCCAACTGGACCGACCGCTACGCGGGCGGCGGCGGCGGCTCGACCGCCGGCGTCGGCGGCGACGCGGGTCTGGACGCGCTGAACATGTTCGTCGCCGGCGACGGCGCGGACGGCGTCCCGTGCGACATCACCGGCTCGGTCGTCTACTACGGCGGCGGCGGCGGCGGCGGTTGCGCCGGCCTCCGGTTCGGCC
>CAMVRE010000233.1 GCA_947169825.1 uncultured Verrucomicrobiota bacterium
ACGACGGGCTCGTCTTCAACCACCACACGCGCCAGAAGATCCGCCATCTCGGCAGCCGCCGGCCGTGACGCGCAAAAAGTTACAGGAAAGTTACCGTCGACGGCTTGCGCCGCGGGGGCGGTTTCTGCTATGATGGCGACGTCGGCGGGAATCCGCCCGCCGCGAAGCGAAAGGAGCCTACCGTGACCCTGCTGCACTTCTACCTCGGCTGCGCCGTGCTCGGCGGTGCGCTGCTCGTGCTCCGCACGCTGATGCTCCTCGCCGGGTTCGGCGGGGACGCGACGGACGGCCCCGACTTCGACCCCGGCACCGAGGTCTCGGACGGCGACGTCTCCGAGGGCACGCCCGGCGCGGACTTCCGGCTCTTCTCGATGCACGGCATCACGTCGTTCCTGCTCCTCTTCGGCCTCTCGGGCTATCTGCTCACGTTCCGCGAGCTCTGCGGGGCGCTGCCCGCCGCCGCGATCTCGCTCGCGCTCGGCTTCGCGGCGATGTGGTCCATCGCCAAGATCTTCCAGGCCTCGCGCCGCCTGCAGACGGACGGCACCGTGCGCCTCGCCGACGCCGTCGGGCAGAACGGCACCGTCTACCTCGCGATCCGCCCGGGCGCGGCGGGCAAGGTCCAGGTGACCGCGCGCGGCCAGCTCAAGGTCTTCGACGCGCGCGCCAGGGACCCCGCCGCCGAAATCCCCACCGGGGCCCCGATCGCCGTCGTCGCCGCCGAGGACGTCCTCGTCGTGGAGAAGCGATGAAGCGCCCGGCCGCCATTCTGCTTTCCGTCGCGCTCGCCGGCATCGCCTCCGCCGCCGTGACGGTGGACGGCGTCGCCGTCGCCGCCGGCGCCTCGGGCGATGGATGGACCTACGAGGAGCCCGTCGTCCGGCTGACCGGCCCCGGACCGTTCGCCGTGTCCGGAACGGACGGCTCGGGCGGCGCTGTCCTCCGCGCCGAGGCGGACTGCACCGTCGTCGTCTCGAACCTTCAGCTCTCCGCCGCCACCACCGGCCGACGCGCGCGCGGGGACGGGTTCGGCTACGCGCGCGCCGTGGCGGAGGACGGAGCCGGACGGTCCGTCGCCGTTTTCCCGAAAGGAATCTTCCACGCCGTCGGCCCGACCGCGGTCCTAGCACCGAACGATCCCGCCGCATCGCACGGGTCGGTCCACACGTGGGGCGACGTCTGGGAGCCCTCGAACATCGCATGGACGCCGAACGACACGAACGTCGCGGCCGTCGCCTGGACGGGCGAACGCTTCGTCGCGGCGCGCTTCCGCGGCGGGTTCATGGTGTCGGAGGACGGCGCCGAATGGCGCTCCGCCGAATGGAACGGGACGCCCCACAATCTCCGCGCGATCGCGCGGAGCACGACGGACGGCACGCTCGTCGCCGCCTCGACGAAGGGGCTCTGGGCGTCCCGGGACGGTGGCCTTCGTTGGGTCCAGGCGACGAACCTCTACGCCAACGCGGTCGTGTGGTCGGACGGGCTGTTCGTCGCCTGCGGCACCGACGAAGCCCAGCTCGTCTACTGGTCGCCCGACGGCGAGCACTGGCGTGCCCGCTCCTTCGCCGGCCTCGTCCGGGGACTCGACTTCCTCGTCGCCGCCGGCGGCGGCCGCTTTCTCGCGGGAGGACCGAAGGGATGGCGCGCGCTGAACCTGGAAAACGGAGAGCTCGTCTCCGAAGGGACCGCGCCCGTCACCGCCACCAAGCTCGCGACCGCGGCCGGAAACGGCGTTTTCGTCGCGAGCTGGCTTCCCGAAGAGACCGGGCTCCGAGTCTCGACGAACGGCGTCGACTGGACGCGCGCGGACAAGCAGGACGGCACGTTTCCCTCGATCGTCTTCCGCGACGGCCGGTTCTACGCGGACGGATACGATTCGAACGGCGCCTATGCCGGGCTCTGGACGTCGGAGGACGGCCGGGCCTGGACGTCCTCCGAAGACGTCTTCGAGGTGGGGGCCCCGGCGCTCGACTGCGGCACGCACGCGGTGAAGCTCGTCATCGCCGGCGCGGGCAATTCGCTCGCCGGCGGCCCCTACGCTCCCGCCGTCCGAGTCGCGCCCGGCGGGTCCGTCGATGTCGCCGCCCGGAGCGAAGCCCCCGCGATGCTTTCCGCCGAGGGCGGACGCTGGGCGGCGGCGATCGGCGGCTGCATCGACGAGAACGCCGGGGCGTTCGTCCAGCGCGGCGCGACGCTCGCCGTCACGGGCGGCGTCTACGCGCCGGACATCGGCCCCGGCGCCTACGGCGCGACGGGCTCCGGGACGACGATTCTCGGCGGATCGCTGTATCCCGGCGGAAACGGGCTCTTCCCGGCTCCCTCCAACGGCGTCGAGGCGGTGCGGTGCGTCGTGGTCGACGGCCTCGAGCCCGGCGCGGCGCCGCAGCTCGCGAACCTTCCCGGCGGCTACGGCACAGACGGCATTGTCGCCGATCCGCTCGGAAACGTCTACCTCTGGCTCCCCGCCGCCGCCGAGCCGTTCCGCTTCATCGCGGACGGAGCGCTCCGGCGCGTCGCGGCGGGCGGCGGCGCGGTCCTCGTCGAGACGCTCCCCGACCCGAAGGTCGAGACCGCGGCCTTCGCGACCCCGACGAACGGCGTGATGGAGGTGAAGCTCCGCGTCTCCTCGCCCGTCGAGGCCGAGGCCCTCGCGCCGGCCTACGCGACCGACCTCTCCGCGCTCTCCTCCGGCGGCGGCGCCGCACTTGCGCCCTCGAACGTCGAACAGGTCGGCGAGGACGAGTACGAGCTCACCTTCCGTCTTCCGACCACCGCCGAATCCGGCTTCCTCGTCATCCGGGCCAGGTAGCAGCCCGGCATTCGGCATTCAGCCCTTTCACACCAAACCCTCCCGCCACACATGAACACAGTCCTCCTCGCCGCCGCCCAGCAGGGCTCGGGCACCTCGACCTTCGTCACGCTGCTCTGCGTGTTCGCCGCCGTGATCTTCGTCACGCTGCTCACCGTCGCGCGCTTCTACAAGCGCTGCCCGTCCGACCGCATCCTCGTCGTCTACGGCAAGGTCAAGGGCGGCCGCTCGGCGCACTGCATCCACGGCGGCGGCGCGTTCATCGTCCCGCTCGTGCAGGACTACGCCTACATCG
This sequence comes from uncultured Verrucomicrobiota bacterium, assembly GCA_947169825.1. Lineage (GTDB taxonomy): Bacteria > Verrucomicrobiota > Kiritimatiellia > RFP12 > UBA3636 > UBA3636. The sequence continues at coordinate 3,105 of CAMVRE010000233.1, forward strand.
GCCTCACGCCGATGACGATCAACATCCCGCTGCAGAACGCGCTCTCGTTCCAGAACATCCGCATCAACGTGCCGTCGACCTTCACCGTCGGCGTCTCGACCGACCCGGCCGTGATGGTGAACGCGGCCGAGCGCCTCCTGGGCCTGCGCGCCGACGCGATCGAGGGCATGGCCAAGGAGATCATCTTCGGCCAGCTGCGTCTCACCGTCGCCTCGCTCACGATCGAGCAGATCAACCAGGACCGCGAGAGCTTCCTCGCCGAGATCCGCAAGAACGTCGAGCCGGAGCTCAACAAGATCGGCCTCAACCTGATCAACGTCAACATCACGGACATCACGGACGAGTCGACCTACATCGAGTCGATCGGCAAGAAGGCCGCCGCCGAGGCGATCAACAAGGCGAAGGTCGACGTCGCCAAGGAGCAGAAGGTCGGCGCGATCGGCGAGGCGGAGAACAACCGCGACATGGTCGTCTCCGTCCGGCAGAACGCCGCCGAGGCCGAGATGGGCAAGAAGAAGGCCGAGGCCGGGCAGCGCGTGTTCGTCGCGGAGCAGGAGGCCGAGGCGGTCGACGGCGAGAACGCCTCCAAGGCGCAGATCGCCGAGTCCAACTCCAAGCTCGCCGTCCGCACCGCCGAGGCGATGCGGGTGGCCGAGGTCGCCAACCGCGAGGCCGAGGCGGCGATCCAGAAGGCGCAGTACGACGTCGAGATCCAGCGCCTCGCCGCCGCCGAGATCGCCAAGAAGGAGACGGAGCGCAAGCAGATCCAGATCGCCGCCGAGGCGGAGGCGGACCGCGTCCGCACCGTCGCGAAGGGCGAGGCGGACGGCGTCCTGATGAAGTACCAGGCCGAGGCGGAGGGCGTTCGGACGCTGCTCGCCGGCAAGGCCGCGGGCTACAAGGCGCTCGTCGAGAGCGCGGGCGGCAACGCGCAGGCGGCGGCGACGCTGCTCATGATCGAGAAGCTCGAGGACATCGTCGCGCGCCAGGCGCAGGCGATCTCGAACCTCAAGATCGACAAGGTCACGGTGTGGGACTCCGCGGGCGGCGACGGCAAGGGCTCCTCGACGGCGAACTTCGTCTCGTCGCTCGTGAAGTCCCTCCCCCCGCTGCAGGACGTCGCCTCGATGGCGGGCGTGGAGCTGCCCTCCTACCTCGGCAAGGTGAAGGCCGACGCCGAGAAGCCCGCCGCGCC
>CAMVRE010000234.1 GCA_947169825.1 uncultured Verrucomicrobiota bacterium
TCGCCGAGCGCCCCCGCATTTCGGAACGCCGCGCCTTGGGAGCCCGGAGCAGGGCTGGCAGCGCGGGGCGGCTACGCGTTGAGGATGTCGAAGGACGCCGCGACGGCGAGATTCGGGCGGACGGCGTCGGGGATGCGTTCGTAGGCGCCGCGGAGGCGGCGGGGCTCGGGCGGGTTGCGGTTGTAGAACGCCTCGGCGTCGGCCGTGTCGGCGTGCGCCAGGTCCACCTCCGCGATGCGCCGCCGCTCTTCCGGGGAGATCGAGCAGCGGAACGACCCCTTCACCGTGGCTCCGGGGGCGAACTCGTGCGTCTCGCCGCCGACGAGCAGCGCGGCGGGGTGCATCTCCAGCTCGCAGTCCACGTTGATGACGCCGACCCGGTTCACTTCAAGCCGGAAGACCGGCCGCGCGTCGCCGGCGCCGACGTAGGAGAAGGCCGCCTCCCTTCCCTCCGGGTCGAGGGCGACGGGCGGCGCCTGGACGGCGGCGAGGGCCGATTCGTGCGTGAGGAGCGACATCAGGACGGCGACCTGGTTGCGCTCGCCGGCGGCGAGCGTTCCCCACGCGGCGTCGGGGCGGCCCGTCACGAACCGGGCGAGCTCGTCGCGCGCCGTGGCGGGGTCGTTCGAGAGGAGGCGCCCGCCGGGCAGCTCGACGCGGAGCCCGGCCTGCCGCGCCTGCGCGAACGGGGTGCCGGCCAGGTCGTCGGAGGCGACGAGGCTCTTCGCGCCGCGGACCGCGCCGTAGCCGAGCGCGTGCGACACCGACCGGGCGATGGTGCTACTCACGAGCGTGTCGGGGTCGAAGGGCTCCGGGCCGATGAACCGGCCGTAGACGTCGCGCAGGGCGCGCGAGGCGGGCGAGCGGCCGGCGCCGGCGGCATGGAGCAGGACCTCGTCGCGCAATTCCCGGACGGTCTCGCGGGCGCTGCGGAGCAGGTCGCCCACGATGTCCGCCGCGCGCATGCGGCCGTAGTCGGGATTCCCGCGCGGGAACGGGATCTGCGCGTCCGGGTCCGGGACGCCGAGCGAGCGGCCGAGCAGCTGGAAGGCGAACTGCATGGTCTGCTGGGCCCCGATGGCGTGGCGGGACGCGGTGTTCTTGATGCCGTTGGTCGTTCCCGCCGGGAACTCGATCTGGTTCTGGTCGGACACGTCCTGGTAGAGCGCGTTGAGCGCGGAGGCGTTCGCGCTCTCCAGCGCGGCGCGCACGGAGCGGCGCTGGGCCGGCGAGAGGCGGCCCACGACAAGTTCCAGCAGGAACCACTGGCAGGCGCGGGTTTCGTCGGCGCCGTCGAGCAGCTTCCGGCCGGGTCCGTCGCGGAGGATCCGGGTGATGGCGCGATTGAGCGGGGCCAGCGCCAGGTGGATGTCCGTCGCCTTGGAGCGGGCGCGGAGGGAGGCGAGCGCCTCGAGAGGAAGGGCGCGGGCGGAATCGACGAGATGGCGCAGGAATCCGGCGGGGATCCGGCGGGTCTCGAGTCCCTTGAGGAGCGTCATGCCGGCGGCGAGGAGGGCCGGGTCGTCCTTGGCGATTTCGCGCAGCTCCGCCAGATCGGCCTGGACGCGGAGGACGGTCTCGGTGACGGCGGTCGGGGTGCGGAGCTCGCCGTTGCCGGCCCTCGTGGCGCGGGCGATGCCGGCCGTGACGACGGCGAGCAGGTCGGCGTCCTTGCGGGATTCGATCATGGCGGTCGCGACGAGGAGCTTCTCCTCGAGCCGCAGCGGGCGCGGCTCCTGGCCGGGGCGCGGGGCGGCGAGGATGGCGAGGGCGGCGTCGTAGGAGCGGCGGAAGTCGCTCTGCGGGTCGAGGAGGATGTCCTCGGCCTCGCGCAGCGAGTTGCCGTCGACCTCCTGGAGCATCACGCTGATGCGGTGCAGTTCCGGGAGCTCCTCGGGCCGGCGCCCGGCGGCGAGGGCGCGGCGCGAGGCGGAGGAGTTCGGACTGGCGAAGCCGCCGCCGCCGGTCATTTCGTCGAGGAACTCGGCGAGGGCGCGCTCGGTCTCGCGCATCGCGCCCTCGGAAAAGTCGAGGCCGTCGGCGAAGTCGGCGAGGCGTGCGCGATCCGCCTCGGGCAGCCCGCCACCGTATTTCTCGAGCAGGGCGGACTGGCGCGCGGCCTCCTCCGGCGCGCGCCCGGCGAAGCCGACGCCGCCGTGCTGGCGCAGGATGGGCGCGGCCATCTCGCGCAGGGCGCTGAGGGAGACATTGCCGGGCAGCGCGCGCAGGGCGGCGGCGAGCGCGGCGCCGGCCGGGTGGGCGGGGCGCAGGATCCCGAGCTTGGCGGGGAGCGGCAGCTGCCCGAGCCCGGCGTCCTCGAACGCGTCGAGGAGCGCCCGGAGGTGCATGCCGGGGAGCCGGAGGGTGCCGAGCCCGTCCGCGATGAACGACGCGGGGGCGCCGGTCTGGTCCATGACGCTCCGATACGAGATCAAGACGTAGGCGGGGTCTCTCGGATTGCGGGAATTGTCGGAGACCACGTCGGGGCGCGCGAGGAAGGCGGCCATCTTTTCGAAAAGCCCCTCCCTGGAATGGAGCGCGGCCCTGTAGATGACGGCGCCGTGCGTCCCCTGCTCGTCTCCGCCGACTTCCGCGTCGGGCGGGAAGAGTCCGCGCAGGACGGGGGCGACCTTCTCGCCGAGCGTGCGCATCGCCAGATAGACCAGGTCCTTCGGGGCATTGGGCCGGAGCGCGTCGTCGAGCGCGTCGATCTCGGCCGCCAGCGCCTTGTGCGTCGCCTCGATCGTCGCAGGCACGTCGAGCTTGTCGACGCGGACGATGGTGAAGAGGTGCTCCTTGAGGGCGTCCTTGAACGCCTGGGGAATCTGCAGCGCGTCGACGGACCGGATGGACTCGGCGCGGCCGCGCGCGAACCGCTCGGCCATTTCGCGGAAGGCGGCCTCGATCGCGGCGTCGTCCGCCGCCGGGCGCTGCCCCGCCAGCAGCTCGTCGGCCAGGTCGTCCGCCTTGCGCAAGACGTGCAGGGTGTCGATGGCGTCCCCCGCGAAGGCGGCGCTCGGCAGACCCAGCCCCCGGGCGAGCGCGTCCTTGTAGAACGCGATGGCCTGTCGGCTGCAGCGTTCGATGACAATGTGGCGCCGCGCGTCGGACTCGATCTCGGCGCGGTGCTCGGCGAGGATCGCGGCCGTCTCGGCGGCGGAGCGCGAGGCGAGCAGGCGCTCGCGAAGCTGCGGGCGGGACTTTGCGATGGCGTTGAAGAGCGCCAACCCCGTCCCCTCCGGGACGTTCAGCCCGGCAACGGCCTGCTCGATCTGCGAGATGGCGCAGCGCTCGGCCGCGCACCGCTCGACGGCGGCGAGGAGCGCGTCGCGGATGCCGGCGGCCGTGACGGGCGGCGCGGCGGGGTCGTCCTTCGGCACGAGCGCCTTGGCGGCCTTCGAGAACGTGGAATGCTTGGCCCACGAGGGCACTTCGTCCGGGCCGAACATCGCGCGCACGTGGCCGACGATTCCGTCGAGCAGCGGCCGGAACTCGTGCGGCAGGCGGTCGAGATCGCGTCCGTCGAGCGCGGTCCAGACGGCCAGGTTCCACTCCTGCGAGCTCGTGGCGGGGATGTGGACCTGCAGGTGGTCCGGAACCTTCGCCCCCTCGCCGGCGGACTGCGCCTCGAGCATCTGCATCACCGGGTGTGCGCGCAGGTCGTCGCCGCGCACGGCGCCGTCCAGCTCCGCGAGCGACAGCGCGAAGGCGACCGCCTGGGCCTCCGTGATGCGGTTGACGCGCGCGAGCGTGTCGCCGTCCGCGATCCCCGCCTGCTGGAGCATCCACACCGCCGCCGTGCGCGTCCTGCGGCCGGGCTCCGGCTCCGTCGCGGCCTTGTCGAGCCATGCGAGGCGCGCCTCCTTGCCCGGCAGCGCGGCGAACACCGCGCGGGTGGAGCGTTCCATGTCCGTGGCGCCGCACCGGCGCGAAAGGCGGATCACCATCTCCTCGAGCCTGCGGACGTAGGCCTTCTCGCTCATGCCGGTCGGGATGCGGACGCGCTGGCCCGTCGCGTTGATGCGGAACTGGACCACCGCCTCGCGCTCCGCGCTCGGCTCCCCCTTGCTCGTTTCGAGGATCTGCGCGAGCTGGGCGCGGACCTGCGCGAGGAGGGGCTTCGTGTCCTCGGGCGGGCGGAAGTCGATGTCGCCCGCGACCACCGCCTCGGCGTAGGCCACGCCCTCGTGCGCCGCCGTGCGGCCCGCGCCGCCGAGCGAGGCGTTCACCGCGTCGCGCTTCTCGGCGCGGCTCTCCCGCATGCCATTTGCGCCGTAGATCTGGGCCGACGTGCGGA
>CAMVRE010000235.1 GCA_947169825.1 uncultured Verrucomicrobiota bacterium
GCCGGATCGGGGCCGGCCTTGCGAAGCGCGCGGACCAGGTCGGGGCGAAACTCCGGACGGCCGTCCGCGACCGCCTCGCGCAGCCAGCGAAGCGCGGCGGCCGGGTCGGGCGGCACGCCGATGCCGCGCTGGGCGCAGCGGCCGAGCCAGCCCGCGGCATCGGGGTCCCCGGCGCGCGCGCCGCGGGCGAACCATTCGGCGGCGGTCCGGCCGTCGCGGACCGTCCCGGTCCCGTAGAGATGGCAGAGCCCGGTGCGGAACATCCCCTCGGCGAGTCCGGAGCGCGCGGCGGCCTCGTAGTAGGCGAGCGCGAGGGGCGCGTTGGTCGGAACGCCGCGTCCGTATTCGCAGGCGAGGCCGAAGTTGAGCGCGCCCTTGGCGTTGCCGCGGTCGGCCGCCTTGCGATACCAGTCCGCCGCGGCGGCCGGGTCCGCCTCGACGCCGAAGCCGCGCTCGTAGAACGTGCCGAGCAGGTTCATGCACGCGGTGTTCGTCCCCTCCATGCCGGTCCACGCCCAGTAGACGGCCTTCTCGGGGTCGGGCCTCTTCATCCCCTCCCCCGCCTCGTACATCCGGGCGAGCCAGTATTGCGCATCGGAGTCGCCCTCCATCGCGGCCTTGCCGATCAGGCGCGCGGCGCGGACGAGGTTGGTCCGTCCGCCCTCCTCGCGGAGCGCGAGCCCCATCGCGATGCGCGCCGCGGCGGAACCGCTCGCGAGCACGTCGTCGTATTCGCCGCCCGATTGCGACGGCGACTCCGGCTCGAGCAGGTCGTCGATCGCCTGCACCATCGCGAAGGGATGCCGGCCCGGCGCCGCGGGATCGGCCGGCTTGACGGCGGACGCGGCGAAGGCGGGAAGCGCGAAAAGGAGGAGGGCAATGGGCTTCATCCGGGATGTGGAAGGTTGAAAGGGTTGAAAGGGTTGAAAGGGTTGAAAGGGTTGAAAAGGTTGAAGGGTTGAATCACTCGGGCATTCAGCATTCAGCATTCAGCATTCAGCATTCAGCATTCAGCATTCAGCATTCAGCATTGCGCATTGGCGCTGCAGCGCGCCTCGAGCGCCTCGAACGCGGAGAGCGGGACCTTGAGGCGACCGTAGGCGACGCCGATGCGGATGCCGGGCTTGTTGTCGCCGTGGTAGTCGGTGCCGCCGGTGACGAGGAGCCCGAACTCGCGCGCGAGCCCGACGTATTCCTCGACCTGGTTCGGCAGGTAGCCGGTGTAGAGGCACTCGATGCCGGCGAGGCCGTGCTCGGCGAGGCGCCCGACGAACCGCCGCAGCTCCGCAGGGTTGTAGCCGGTCGAGGCAGGGTGCGCGAGGGAGACAACGCCGCCCGCGCCCGCGACGAGCGAGAGCGCCTCCTCCGGCGAGAGGCGGTAGCGTTCCGCATAGGCGGGCGCGCCGCGCCCGAGAAATCGGCGGAAGGCGTCGACGCGATCCTCCGCGAAGCCGCGGCGCACGAGCGCGGCGGCGATGTGCGGACGCCCGACGACCTCGGCGTTGCCGGCCTCGGCGCGCACCTCCTCCATCGAGATCGGCGCGCCCAGTCTTCCGAGCTTCTCGAGGATAAGGGCGTTCCGTTCGGCGCGGCCGTCGCGGACGCGCGCGAGCGCCGCGGCGAGGCACGGCTCGGCCGGGTCGCAGCCGTAGGCGAGCAGATGGACCGTGCGGCGCGGCACGTCGGCCGAGATCTCCATCCCCGCGAGCGAGCGCAGCCCCGCCGCGCGCGCGGCGGCGAGGAAGCGCGGCGTCCCCTCCATCGTGTCGTGGTCCGTGAGGACGGCCGCCGCGAGACCGGCCTCCGCGGCGAGGGCGACGAGTTCCTCGGGCGTGTTCGTCCCGTCGGAATACGTCGAGTGAAGATGCAGATCGATCAAGCCGGCCATGGGCGCGATTCTAGCACGGCGGTCCGTCCGCCCGCAAGTCGGCCGCGCCGCCCGCGCCGGCTACTTCGCGGGGATGTAGATCTTCTGGCCGACGCGGATCTTCGCCGCGTCCTGGATGCCGCTGGCGGCCATGATCTCCTTGACGGTGCAGTTGAACGCGCGGGCGATCTCGGAGAGGGTCTGGCCGGACTGGACCTCGTATTCGTAGTAGTCGCCGGCCGGCGCGGAGCCGGACGGGGCGCCCGAGGCGCGACCGGAGCCGCCGCCCGACGGTCGCGACTGCGCGGCCTGGCGCACGGCCTGCTGGATCTGCCGCTCCGTGCGGGCGTCGGAGGCGGCGATGGCCTTGTTCACCTCGGAGACGATCGCCTGGTGCTCGGAGGAGACGGCCGCGGTGATGGCCTGCGGGACCTTCGCGAGCTGGCCCTCGAGCGCGGCGACGCGGTTGCGCAGCGTCGCGATCTCGGCGCGGAGCGCGACGACGTCCTGCCCGCGCGCGTCGTTCGCGGCGGTGTTCTGCGCGGAGCGCGTCGCGACGTCGTTCATCGACGTGCCGACGTCGTCCAGCTCGTTGCGGAGCGAGCGGTTCTGGTTCTGCAGCTCGCTGATCGTCTGCTCCATCCGCTGCATCCGGACCTGCTCCGGGGTCGGGCCCTTGGGCCCGCGCCCGAAGACGAGCCGCCCGGTGGCGGGGTCCGTGTAGCAGCCGGTCGCGAGCAGCGCGGCGGCGGCGAGGAGGAGCGCGGCGCGGCTAAGCATTGCCCTGCTCCTTCTGCGCGGCGTAGATGCGCTGGACGCGGTCGGAGATGTCCTTGTAGGTGACGTCCGCGCGGTAGATCTCCTTGAAGTACTTGGAGGCGTCGTCGAGGCGGCCCTCCTTCTCGTAGAGCTCGCCGAGCATGTAGTAGACGTCCATCTTCTGCTTGTCCATCGAGGGCAGGAGCTCGAGCGAGGACTTGAGCTGCTCGATCGCCATGTCCACCATGCCCTTCTCGACGAAGCAGTGCGCCATGAGGTAGAGCGAGGCGACGCGGTCCTTCGGAGAGCGCTGCGAGATCTGGAACTGCTGCAGGGCCTCGTCGACGAGCGCCGGGTCGCGGTCGCGGTACTTCCAGTACTGCTCGCCGAGCTGGAAGCGCAGGTGCTGGTCGTTGGGGTAGCGCTGGACGCGGTCCGCGATGTCGTCGAAGACGTACTGGTCGCGCTCGGCCTGGAGGGCGTCGGCCTGCTCGGCCTGGCCGGCCTCGCGCAGCGCCGCGATGTCGGTGTCGTACTTCTCGGTCTTGACGGCGGCGTAGCGCAGGTCGAGCTGCGGGTCCTGGCCGACGACCGAGCGGCACTTGTCGATCGCCTGGAGCGCCTCGTCGTACTGCTTCTGCTGGAGGTAGAGGTTGACGAGCGCCAGGTAGTAGTTGACGTTCTTCGGCTCCTTCTCGATCTTGCGGAGCGTCTCGGCGATGATCTTCTGCGCGTCGTCCGCGGTCTTGACGGACTTGTTGGCCGCGTCGAGCTCCTCGACCATCTTCTTGTCCTGGAACGCCTTGCGGAAGTCGCCGGCCTCGGCCGCCTCCTCCCACGTGCCGGACGTGTTGAGCGCCTCGGCGTCCTTGAGCATCTTGCCGATCGCGGCGTCCGTCGGGCGGGCGCGGTGCACGATGTCGAAGCACTCGACGGCCTTCGGATAGTTCTTCGTCTGGAAGTAGAGCTGGCCGAGGACGAGCGTCGCGTCGACGTCGTTCGCGGGGATGTGCTCCTTCGCCAGCTCCATCGTCATCAGGCCCGCTGAGCTGCGCCCGGCGGCGATCGCGGTCTCCGCGAAGAGCTTCACGAAGTGGATGTTGAGCGGGTCGTTGAGGAGCAGCTTCTCGCACTCGACGAGCGCCTCGGCGAACTTCTGCTTCTTCACGAGCCCGGCGATCTTCATCTTCGGGAAGAAGGCCTGCGCGGCCGCGAGGGGGCTCACCGCCACCTTGCCGTTGTGCTTGAGGAGGTAGCGGCCGATCTCCGCCTTGCGCAGGTCGGTGCGCGCCTGCAGGAACCACGGGCAGGCCGTGACGCAGCGCAGCAGGAGGTCGATCGCCAGGTCGGGGTTGCGCTCGAGCGAGCCCTGGGCCTTGATGTGGAGGTTGCGGATGTTCTGGGGGACGGGCTTCTCGGGCTCCTCGGCGGGGGCCTGGACCTCGGTGGTTTCGTCTGCCATTGGGTAGGTTCCGGATGGGTGAAAGGGTTGTCGCTCCGCGGACGGCCCCCACGCGGGAGCCGTTTTCCGCAAGTCCGGGAATCATCCCACGAAAGAGGCCGGTTGTCAAGAAGCCCCGGCGCGCGTATACTCCGCCCCCGTCGCCCGGCCGGGTGGCGGAATGGCAGACGCAGGGGACTTAAAATCCCTTTCTCGCAAGAGAG
>CAMVRE010000236.1 GCA_947169825.1 uncultured Verrucomicrobiota bacterium
GTAGCCGTCGCGGAGATCGGAGAGGATCCGATAGCGGGCGCCCTCCGCCGGGACCGGCGCCCGGTCCGGGCCCGCGGATCGGGCGGTGCTTCCGGCGCGAGGTTGCACGGGAGGGCCCTAGCGGTTCCGTCCGGGCCGGCGGCGCTTCGAGAGGAGCAGGACGCCGAGCAGCGCGGTCAGGCAGACGGAGGGCTCCGGAACCGCCGTGAACGTCTTGGGCGTCCAGGGCGTGGCGCCCGGGGTGGACAGACTCCCCTGCTCCGAGACGTGATCCCCGGACACGAGCTGGCCGAGCGGCGCCGTTGCGACGGCCATCCGAGTGAACGAAATCTCCCAGGTGGCGGGATTGTCCGGGTCGTAGTTGGTGTCGTAGGCGTTCCAGTCGACGTATCCGAGCTCCAGCGTGATGGTCGTCGAGGCCAGGTCCGCCGTCTTGATAAGGTCCTGGAGACTGACCGCGACGTATTCGACGCCCGCTCCGGAGCCCGAGCCGCCGGACGAGCCGGACAGCTCGGAGAGATCGATCGTATTGCTCTCGGGATCGTCGGCGACGACATTTCCGACCAGATCGTCGTAGGCGATGAGCAGATACGACGTCGATCCGATGCCGTCGGACGCGCTCACCTTCGCGGCGTTGACGGATCGGCCGTCCAGACGGAAGTTTCGCACCAGCGATTCCTCCAGAATCGCGCCGTCCGGGTCCTTGACCTGGACCGTCGCGTCGGGATCGACGCTCACCCAGAGGATGCTCGCGGCCTGTGCGCAGGCGGGGCCCAGCGCCAGCAGGAGCGCAAGAAGCATGCGCTTCATCGTCTTCATCCCGAAGCCCTCCATCACTCCTCGCCTCCGAAACGAATGGAAAGATCGCCGTCCGCGGTCCGCTCATACCAGAAGCCGGTGCCGGACGGAATCGTCGCGCCGGAGACCCACGTCTGCTTCACGCGTCCGCCGATCTTCTGCGACACCCAGCGGCCCCATTCGCCGTTGCGGCGAATGTAGAACCTCTGGTAGCCCGCCGCGTCCTGCACAACGATGCGGTCGCCCGCCGCCGGCGAGCCGCCGACGAACGCGAGGTCGTTCAGGCCGACGTCGTGCATCGTCGGGTTCGCGACGAGCGTGTAGCCGGGCTTGTCGGCCGTGCCGCCGTTGAGGTCGACGGAATACGAGTCGCCCGTGTAGCGGCCGACGAGGTAGACGTAGTTCGTGGAACCGACGGATCCGGGATCGTTTCGCACAAGCCAGAAGGCGGTTCCGCGCGCGAGCGTCGTCGTGTCGGCGTCGGAGGACGCGAGGCCGGACTTCGTGACCGTCGTGGCGGAGCTCCACGACGTTCCGGTGAGATGCGACCAGCTCAGGAACTTGTCCGTCGCCGCGTTGTAGACCAGGATCCGGGCTCCGTCGCCGTCGCGGGTGCCCTCGGCGAGTCCGTTCGGGTTGACCGTCTCGGAGACCTCGATGGGTTCGTCCTTCGCCTCCTCCGTATCCATCGACATCCACGGCGCCGCCGTGACGGTGTTGGTCGCCAGGCTCGAGACGCGCAGGACGCCGACCGTCGTGCAGGAGGCGAGGACCGCCTGCCCCGGATAGGCGACCTGGTTCGTCGGCGCCAGCACCATGTTGAAGACGTAGAGGCCGGTCGGATCGCCCGGCCCGAGCGGCACGTTCATCTCGTATTTGTCGCTGAGCGCGCCCAGCGTGAATCCCTCCTCGCCCTTGAGCTTGCGGTCGATGCGGTATTTCACGTCGAGGCCGGTGTTGCGGAGCGCGGCCACGCCGGGGAAATACACGACGAAACTGTTCGCGTCCACGCGACTGCCGCTCTGTCGGACGGCGGCGACGAGCTTCTTTTCGAGGTCGTCGCGCTCGATGACGTAGTTCTGCCAGAGCTTGAGGCCGTTCTCCTGGACCTCGTTGAGCTTCGCGTAGCGATCCGTCTGGACGGTGAACTGCTCGCCCGTCCAGCCGGTCGCCCGGAGGAACCAGCCCGGATCGCTCACGCGCATCGGAAACGCGGCGTCGATTCCGGCCGTGCCGTCCATGTTGACCGGGTAGTCCCAGCCGACGATTACGAAGGTGCAGTTCGTCGTGAAGGTCGTGTGGTTCGGGGCCGACACGCGGTAGAACAGCTTGTAGGTCCCCGGCAGCGTGAACGACGGGATTTCGGACGCCCACTCGCTCGACTCGTCGCGGAATTCGCTCGTGAGCGGGTTGAGGTCGGGCCGCCTGTGCCCGAAGACGTTGGTCGTGACCGTCGGCACCTGCGCCGCGCCCGTGTAGGGCAGGTTCGCGGCCGAGATCTCCGCCGTGAGCGGCGCCGGCTCGATCGTGATCATGAAGGTGCCGCGGGCGTCGTCGTGGTTCGGCGCGGACGCCTTGAACTGGATGATGTGCGTCCAGATGTCCGAGTAGGTCGTCTCGATCGTGCTCGACCAGTCGTTCGTCCCGACGCGGTAGAGGAAGGTGATCGGCTGCGCGTTGCGAAGGCCGTTCGTCGTCACGACGAGGTTCACGTCGTCGAAGGGGTTGCCCGTGTAGGGCGTCGAGGCGTCGGCGATGGATACCGAGAACTGCGCGTTCGTGACGATGTACTTCGCGCTGGTGGTGATGAACCGGTAGTAGTAGGAGACCATCTCGGTCATGGGCTCCCCCGTCTCGGGATCGACGGCCTGCGCCCCGGTTTCCGGGTCGATCACGGGATCCGCGTGCTGGTACTCGTTGATGTGGGCGTGATCGAGCGTTCCCTGGACGATGTCATACTGCCCGGACGGCGTATCGGAGTCGACCTCGCAGTCCAGTTCGCCGGTGAAGTGGTTGCCGGTCTCGTTCCAGTGGTCCCAGCCGGGCCCTTCGGTCCGGCCGCCGTAGGACACCGTGTAGGTCAGGGGCTGCCGCGCGTCGCCGTAGCACCCGGTCTTCGGGTCCGGATCCACGTAGACGAGGAGCGTGTTGGCCGGAACGGCGTTGCTCACGAAGAGATTCTTGTAGGCCTGCGACCAGCAGACGGGGATGGCGTTCGTCGTGGCGACGCCGTCCGCCTCGACGACGAGATTCGTCGTCAGGGCCAGGCGCACGTAGAAGTTCGTGACGACCGGCGACCACACCGGGAACTGCGTGGAGGTCGCCACTCCGTCGGGATACCACGAGCAGGGCCCCAGGTTCGCGACGACCACGCCCGGCTTGCCGAGGAGGCCGGCTTTCGTCGGATCGGCGACCTTGATGTCCGCCTCGACGCCGGAATACACCGCGACGAGGTCGACCGTCGCCGGGTCGAGTGCCGCCGTCGTCTCCTGGAAATCGATCGTCGCCTTGTAATCGGACCAGGCGCCTGCGCTCAAGACGACGCGGGGCTTGTCGATCATTTCCAGCAGGAGGATCTGCTTCGACAGGAAATACTTCGTGCCGGCCTCGTTTCCGGTCGCGAGGCGGACCCAGTAGGCCTTGTTCCGTTCGAGCCCGTCCTCCGCCTTGACGACGAACTTCCTGCCCGTCCCGGCGAGACCGGTGCCCAGGTCGAGGAACCGCACCGTGCCGCCGGAGGGCGCCGCGTCGCCTTCGAGGTCGGACCGGTTCTCGCTCCAGTAGCAGTAGAGGCGCGCGTCGGAGGCCGTATCGAAGAGACCGTAGGTGATTTCCGCGTAGTCCTGCGAGGAGTCGTCCTCTTCGGGCATCTGCGGGTTCGTCCCGCTGAGCTCGACGGCCGGAACCTCGAAGGTGGCGATTTCGTCCGAATACATGAACGAATTGGCGTCCTTGCGTGCGACGAGACGCACCCAGTAGGTGAAGCCGACGGCGGGAGGGGTGAAGGTCGTCGAGCCGATACCGATGGTATCGGTCGAAACCTTGACCATCTCGCCGTTGCCGACCGCGACGTCGTTCGAGCTGACGACGCTGTAGAGGACGTGGATGTCGTTCTCCTGCGCCTGGATGCCGGCCCAGTAGGCGCGGTAGCCGATGTTGGCGATCTTGTCCGCGGCGACGTAGTCGCAGCGGGTCATCGTGATGCGCGGCTCTTCGGAAATCGGGTCGCGACCGTGGACCTCGTAGGCGATGAGCACCACGCCGTCGCCGCCGTCGCCGCCCTGCCAGTAGGTGGTGTCGCTTTCGTCGACGACATCGCCTTTGCCGCTGCCCTTGCTGGAGCCGCCGCCGCCGCCCGCGCCGGTGTTCTCGACGCCGGAGGTCGCCGGCGTGCCGTTGCGGACGTCCGCCGCGTTGCCGCCGATGCCGGAGCCGCCGCCGCCCGGCTTGGTGAAGTT
>CAMVRE010000237.1 GCA_947169825.1 uncultured Verrucomicrobiota bacterium
TAACGAAATCGGTGCGGCCAGAAAAAAAGACCGCGCGGCGGCGGCCGCTGCCGCGATTCCGGAGGCGGACGCGGTCGTCGACGACGGCCCGGCGCCCGGCGGCGTGGCGAGCAGCGTCGTTCGCTTCGCTTCGGACGGCGCGCTCGAGGTCCTGCGCGAGGGCGCGATCCCCCGGGCGGCGCTCGAGGCGGCGCTCTAGCCCTCCGGGGACTCGAACGTCTCGCGGACGGTGTAGACGGACTTCTTCTGCGACTCGAAGTAGGTCCGCGTGTTGAGCTCGGCGTTGAGCCCCATCACGAGGAACTGCGCCGCGAAGCCGAGGAACATGAAGGGGGCGATCACCCAGAAGGGGCGCTTCACGAGGTAGGAGTCCCCGAACCACGCGCCCGCGCCGAAGAGCGAGGTCAGCCATTCGAGCCCGACGAGCCCCAGCATCAGCGCGCCCACCAGGAGGCACCAGCCGCCGAACTTGCCGAAGAGGTGCATCGGGCGGTTGCTGTACTTGAGCAGGAACTTCATCGTGATCGTGTCGAGCACGACGCGCGGGATGCGCGCGAGTCCGAAGAGCGCCGCGTACTTGCTCGTGCCGTACTGGCGCGCGTGGTGGCGCACCGGCATCTCGACGATTTTGCCGCCGACCCACTTGGCGTGGGCGATCACGAAGCGGTGCATTTCGCCGTAGAGATGGAATCCCTTCACGACCTCGCTGCGGTAGGCCTTGAGCGAGCAGCCGTTGTCGTGGATCGGCAGGTCCAGGTACCACGCGATGAAGCCGTTCATCACGCGCGAGGGGAAGGTGCGCACGAGCGAGTCCTTGCGGTCCTTGCGCCAGCCGCTGACCGCGTCGGCGTTCTCGCTCTCGAGGCGCTCGATCACCGCGGGGATGTCCGCCGGGTCGTTCTGCAGGTCCGAGTCCATCGTGACGACGATCCTCCCGCGCGCGTGGTCGAAGCCCGCGGCGAGCGCGGCGGTCTGGCCGAAGTTGCGGCGGAAGCGGACGAGCCGCAGGTGCGGATACTTCCGCGCGGCGGCGCACATCGCGTCCCAGGAGCCGTCCTTCGAGCCGTCGTCCACGAGGATGATCTCGTAGCTGCGCCCCATCGGCTCGAGCGCCTCGTGGAGCTTCTCGCAGAGGACGGGGACGGACTCCTCCTCGTTGTAGATCGGAAGGGCGACGGAGATTTCGGGAGCGTTCATGGTCGGCTGGTCACACGGTCACACGGTCATTCAGCATTCAGCATTCAGCATTCAGCATTGCGCATCAAGGCGCGCCAGCGCCCGATGCGCGATGTCGGAGCGGTAGCCGGCGCCGTCGAACTTGATCTTGACGACGCCGCGGTAGGCGTTGTCGACGGCCTGGCGGACGTCGGCGCCGAGCGCGGTGACGCCGAGGACGCGGCCGCCGTCCGTGACGACGAGGCTCGCGCGGCGCGCGGTGCCGGCGTGGAAGACGACGACGTCGTCGAGCTTTGCGGCCTCGTCGAGGCCGGAGATCTCGATGCCCGTGGGATAGGACTCCGGATAGCCGCCGGAGACCATCACGACGCAGACCGCGGGGCGCGGGTCCCACTCGACGGGGCAGTCGGCGAGGGTGCCGTCCATGCACGCCCGGAGCGCGGGCAGGAGCGGGGAGGAGAGGCGCGGGAGGATCGCCTCCGTCTCGGGATCGCCGAAGCGGCAGTTGAACTCGAGGACCTTGGGGCCGTTCTCGGTGAGCATGAGGCCGGCGTAGAGGACGCCGCGGTAGGGCGTCCCGCGGCGCGCGAGCTCGTCCACGACGGGCTGGAGCACCTGGGACTTCACGACGGCGAGCATGTCCGGCGTCATGCACGGGGCGGGGGAGTAGGCGCCCATGCCGCCCGTGTTCGGGCCCTGGTCGCCGTCGAGCAGGCGCTTGTGGTCCTGCGCGGAGGCGAGCGGGACGACCGTCGCGCCGTCGACGAACGCGAGGACGGAGGCCTCCTCGCCCTCGAGATACTGCTCGACGAGCACCTCGCGGGCGGAGTCGCCGAACTTGGCGTCGACGAACATGTCCCGGAGGGCCGCCTCGACCTGCTCCTGGTCCATGCAGACGCTCACGCCCTTGCCGGCGGCGAGGCCGTCGGCCTTGAGCACGACCGGGACGCCGAGCTTCGCGATGGCCTCGCGGGCCTCGGCCTCGGTGCGGACGACGACGTCGTCGGCCGTCGGGACCTGGGCGGCGCGCATGATCTCCTTGGCGAAGGCCTTGCTGCCCTCCATGCGGGCGGTGGCCTTGACGGGGCCGAAGGCGGCGAGGCCGGCCTCCTGGAAGGCGTCCACGACGCCGAGGCAGAGCGGGACCTCGGGGCCGACGACGGTGAAGTCGGGGCGGTTCTCCTTCGCCCAGGCGACGAGCCCGGGGACGTCCTTGGCGGCGATCGGGACGTTGGTGGCGATCGCGGCGGTGCCGGCGTTTCCGGGGGCGCAGAAGAGCTCCGCGGCGGGGTCGTCCTTGCGCAGCTTCCAGGCGATGGCGTGCTCGCGGCCGCCGTTTCCGATGACGAGAATCTTCATGAAACAGGGTTTTGCGTTCGTAAAGGGCCGCATTATAGGCCCCCGCGCCCGCGAGGGCAAGGGAAAAGCGCCGCGAATCGCCCGCCCGCGGCGGCTCGCTTTCGCGGCGGCGCGGGATGTGCTAGAATCGCGGGCCATGAACGCACCGCTCCAGCTCACCAGCCCCTCGAATCCCCGGATCAAGGAGATCGCGAAGCTGCGCCAGCGCTCGCACCGCGACCGCGCGGGGGCGCTGCTGGTGGAGGGCTACCGCGAGCTCAAGCGCGCCGTCGACAACGCCTGGCGCCCGCGCACGCTCGTCACGTGCCCGGACCTCTTCCTCGGCAAGCACGAGCCCGCGCTCATCGCGCGCTGCGTCGGGGCCGGCGCGCAGCACCTGCAGGTCGCGCCGAGCGTGTTCGCGAAGATCTCCGCGCGCGACCGGCCGGACGGCCTCCTCGCCGTCGGCCCGCAGCTGCGCCTCTCGCTCGCGGACCTGAAGCTCCCGGAGAACGCGCTCGTCGTCGTGGCCGAGTCGATCGAGAAGCCCGGCAACCTCGGGACGATCCTCCGCTCGGCCGACGCCGCCGGCGCGGCCGCCGTGCTCGTCTGCGACCGCTGCACCGACGTGCAGAACCCCAACGTCGTGCGCGCCTCCGTGGGGACGCTCTTCTCGCTTCCGGTCGTCGAGTGCACGACCGCCGAGGCGGTGCCGTGGCTCGCGGAGCGCGGCTTCCGCATCCTCGCCTCGACGCCGCACGCGGAGGCGTTCTACACGGACTACGACCTCACGGGGCCGACGGCGGTCGTCGTCGGCGCGGAGCAGGTGGGGCTGAAGGACGCGTGGCTGATGTCGGAGGCGTGCTCGCGCGTGCGCATCCCGATGCTGGGGCAGTGCGACTCGCTCAACGTCGCCGCGGCGACGACGATCCTGCTCTACGAGGTCGTTCGCCAGCGCGTCGCGAAGGACCGCTCGATCGTGCCGCCGCCCGCCGCGCACGAGCACGGCGGCGACGACCCGCACGCCGACCCGGAGCATTCGGTCGACTTCGGGGGCTAGCGCGGTTCCGCAAAATCCGCGGCCGCCGTCCCGGCGGCCACGGAACCGTTGAAACCGCTCTAGAGCGAGAGCGGCAGGAGCGGCGGGTCGAAGGTCGGCTCGGGCGGGGCCGCGGCGGCCTTTTCGCGCCATTCGGCGGCGCCGGCGGGGTCGGGGCGGCCGTCGTTGCGGCCGCGCCCGGTCGCGAAGAAATCGGCCGTGGCGAGCATTGCGGTGCGGTTGCCCGCCTGGGCGGCCCGCGCGTACCAGAGACGCGCGGAGGAGTCCGAGCGCGGGACGCCGCTGCCCTCGGCGAACATCGCCGCCATGCGGACCTGCGCCCAGGCGCGGACCCACGGGAGCGCGCCCGGGTAGCGCTCGATGCGGCGGAGCCATTCGAGGGCGTCGGCGGGGCTGGCCGGCGCGAAGGGTCCGCCGCCGCCGAGGACCGCCATCGACGGGATATGGCCCGAGAGCGCGGCGGAGCGGAGCCACGCGCCCCAGTCGCCGGCGAAGTCCGAGGCGGACGACGCGCGGCGCAGGACCGCGGCGATGCGGTCGGCGGAGGCGCGCCAGAGCGGCGTCGGCGCGGAGAGCTCGCCGCCGGCGGCGCGGTAGCGCGCGAGCGCCTCGCGGTCGCGCACGAGGCGGTCGTCGGG
>CAMVRE010000238.1 GCA_947169825.1 uncultured Verrucomicrobiota bacterium
CCGCCCCCGCCCGCAATGAAACGCCTCGCCCTCCTCCTCCCCCTCCTCGCCCTCGTCGCCGCGCCGGCGCGGGCCGAAGATCCCGCCACGAATGCAATCCCGGATCCGTTCCTCGTCGCGAGGGAATACTACGCCACCGCCGAATACGACAAGGCACGCGAATTGATGGAATCGGTCTTGAAGGACGATTCGGGCAACGAGCCGGCTCTGGCTTTGCTCAAGAGGATACGCGAGGCCGAACGGCGCTACGCACGCCCCTCGTACGACGCGCTCCTCCGTCTGGAATGGTTCGAGGCCGACGCGGGCGCGGCCCCCGCTGCGGACGTCCCGCGTCTCCGCGAAGGGACCGTTGTCTCGCCCGATCCCGACACGAGGGCGTTCGCGACCGGCGCGACGAACGAGCTCGCATGCGTCGCGTCCCGCGACAACGCGACCGGTCGCGCGAGCTGGGGTCGTCCTGCGTTCTTGATGCCCGTCTGCAAGATTTGGCGCGTGCCCGTCTGTAAAACCGAATCCCTGCGATGGAACGTCACCGTCGCCGAGCCCGACACGAACGGTTGCAGCGATGTCCGCGTCGACGCGACCCTTTCCGGAAACCCCGATCCGGCCGCCGACAGCATTCAGGTTCGCGTCGAAGCCCGCGCCCCGTTGTTCGCCGGCGAACGGCTCGTCGTCGGGCCGGTTCCGGCCGGCCATGTTTCAACCAATGCCAACGCCCGCGCATGGCTGGTCGTCTCCTGGACTCGTCCCGCCACGCCGAGCCCCGCCGCGTCCGAATCCCACGCAGAGAGCGCAGAGAACGCAGAGCCAAAACCCCTCGCGGAGTCCGCGGAGGGCGCGGAGTGAGTTTTCGTCTGGCGTCTGGCGCCTTGCATCGGGCGAGACGCAAGACGACGAGACGACAAGACGACAAGACGCCGGGAGAAGCCACCAACCACCAACCACTAACCACCAACAACCAACCACGCAGCCATGAAAACGACAGCCCTGCTGCTTTCTCTCGCCGCCCTCGCGCCGCTCGTCGCGGCGCGGGCGACGTCCCGCGTTTTCCTGCCGCCGCGGATTCCGGAGGAAACCGCTTCCGGAATTCTCCTGGAGGCGTTCGGAAACGAGGGCGCGGCGCTGCGCGAATGCGTCGCGGTCGACGGGTTCCCGACGAACTCCGCCGGCTGCGGCGACTGGACGTTCGACCTCCTTTCCGCCGACGGGTCGCTCGCGGTCGAGTTCCTTTCGGACTACGACCTGATCCGGATCGAATTCCGGGATTCGCGTCCGGCGTCCGGCTCCGTCCGCGTCCTGGACCGCACGGACGGCGTTGCGGACGAAGCCGGGGCCGCCGCGTTTTTCGCCGCCTGCACGAACCCCGCCGCGCCCGCGACCGTCCTGCTGTTCTCCGAACCGCCGGAGCCATCGTCCCCGTGCGTGGTCGGAGAGGACGGAACGCGGCGCTTTCCCGACGATTCCCCGTTCGCCGGAATGACCGTGGACGAATTCTGCGACCTGGACTGGCGCCGGCGGTTCGCCATGGAGCGCGATTTCGCCCTCGCGCCGTTCCGCGCCCGGGTCCGCGAGGCCGTCGCGGAGCTCCGCGACGGCGGAACGCTTCCCGGCGCGGCCGCCGCCGCGCCCCTTCCGCCGCCCGACCCTGCCGCGGTCGCCGGCGCGGAAGCGCTCGCGGATCGGTTCGAGGCGCTCGGGATGCGGCCCCTCCCGCCGGGCGCGCGACTCGTCCTCTCCTGGCACGTCCCCTGGGAGGACGGCTGGGAAACGATGATCGGCGAACTGCCGGCCGCCGGAAACGCCTGGCTCGTTCCCGCGGATCCGCCCGCCGCGACCAACGCCTTCGTCCTCCCGGCCGGAGACCGCTTCCGTCTTCCCGACGACGACCCCGAATCGGGCGCCCCGACGTGGGAACCCGCGCGCCCCGAACGCGCCGCGCGATACCTCGCCGACCGGATCGCCCGGTTCGAGGACGGTTCGCGGACACAGACCCGGACCGCCGGCCGCGCGGCGCTCTTCGCGGCCCGTTTCGCCCGGCTCGGCCTCCAGGACGAAGCCGCCGCGCTCTACGCCGCGCTCTCCTCCCGTCCCGGCCTTCTCCAGCGCGCGGAGGAGAGCGCCGCGCGCGACCTCGCCCGCGCCGACGTCCGCGAGGCCTTCGGCGCCTTCACCGCCGACCGCGACTTCGCCGCGCTCGACGCCGCGCTCTCCGCGAGCCTCGCGCGCAACCTCGCCCCGGCCCGCCCCGACGAATCCGTCTACGAAGGCCTCCGCGACAACCGGCTCGCGGTCCTCGGCGCCGTGCGGACGCGCCTCGGCGCGGACGCCATCCCGGACCTTCCCGGGCTCGACCCCGCGCAGAACGCCCTCGCGCGCCGCTTCGCCTCCGTCCGCTCCGTTCCGCATTTCCGCGCCGGCGTCCCGGTCTTCCTTCCCGCCGCCTGGACCAACGCCGTCGACGTCTCCGACCCCGTCGTGCGCGAACTCCTTTCGCTCGGGACCGGCGCGTTCCCGATCCTTCTCGCGCTGGCCGGCGACGACGTCCCCGGCGACCTGCTCCGCGACGACCACTTCCGTCGGCCGTGGTCCGTCGATCTTCTCCCCTGGTGCGCCGAAGCGGAACGCCCGCCGTGGCTCTCGCGCGGCGAAATCGCGGAGGAGCTCGCCAAGAACGTGCTCTACGGCGGGCTCTCCCTTTGGCTGACGATCGACTCCAAGACCGCGGAAGGCCTCCTCCGGCGCCTCGGCGCGCTTCCCGAAGACGCGCTCGCCCGGATCGCGTTCGCCTCGGCCCGCGACGACGAAGCCGACCTCGCCTTCGCGTGGTTCGACCGTCTCGCCGGCGCCGGGGCGCTTCCCGGCTGGGAGGACGCCCTCGTCGACGCCGTCCGCGACAACCTTTTCCTCCGCGTTCCGGTCCTCTCCGTCGCCGACGCCGGGCGGCCGTTCCTCTGCGACCGGATCCCCGGCGTCCGCGCGCTTTCCCTCGCCGCCGAATACGCCGCGATCCGGGGCGAGTCCGCCCGCCCCTTCGCCGAACGCCTCCGCGCGGAGCTCGCCCGCTTCGCGGAGCGACCGGAAATGCCGGGTCCCTGGTCCGCCCCCGAGGCCGACGGAACCGGCGAAATCCGGATCGATTTCCTCGTGCCCGCCCGCCTGAGCGGCGACTGGAACGACCCCGGCGCGGCCGTCATCGACGAAGCAGCCCTCGAAGGCGCCCTCGCGGCCTGGGATGCCGCCTTCCGCGCCTGGGCGGAACGGGTCGCCGACGCCTTCGCCGGCGCCGCCGGCGCGCCGGGCGACGCGGAATCCGTCCGCGCCCGCGCGGAAGCCCTCGCCGCCTGGCGGGAAGCGCGCTTCTCCGCGGATCGGGAAACGAAGGAATCGCTTTCTCGGCCACCCGTCCCGCTCCTCGCCGGAGGCGTCACGACGGGCGGCGCCCTCGCCCCGCCGCCTCTCCCGCAGATCCGCCGCCTCTCCCCCGGCCGGAAAACGCTGACCCCGACGACGACTTCCGCGGAGGGCGCGGAGTGAGTTTTCGTCTGGCGTCTGGCGCCTGGCATCGGGCGAGACGCAAGACGACGAGACGACAAGACGACAAGACGCCGGGAGAAACCACCAATCACCAACCACCAACCACTATCCACTAACCACTAACCACCAACCACGACAGCCATGAAAACGACAGCCCTGCTGCTTTCCCTCCTCGCCTTCGCGCCGCTCGTCGCGGCGCGGGCGGAAGACCCCGCCACGAACGCGCCCGCGGCCGAGCCGGCCGCCATCGTCGGCGCGAAGGCGGTCATCGCCGCCGCGCTGCGGCCCGAGCCGAAGCCCGCCGCGGAAACGAACGGCTGGGACCGGTTCCTGCTCGCCGTCCGCGCGCTCGAGGACCGCCAGGCCGAGACGCGCGGCGCGGTCGACCCCGCCGCCTGGCTCGCCGCCGTCGACCTCGCGCTCGCCGTGGAGCCCGACGCCCGGCGCACGATCGACGCCAAGGCCGCTCCTTCGAACGGCGACGCCCTGTCGCCCACGGTTCGCGGCGAGCTGAGGGCGCTGCTTTCCGTCCTGCCCGGCCCGTCGGGCTGGGACGCGATCCGCGCGGGCCTCCGCGAGCGCGCGGAGCGCCTCGCGGCGGAGACGGCCGCGGGGACCGCGGCCGCCACCGAAGGGGAAAAGGAGCCGGTAGCGTCCGCCGTCCCGGCGGACAAG
>CAMVRE010000239.1 GCA_947169825.1 uncultured Verrucomicrobiota bacterium
CCGAATACGCCTCCGCGCCGAGGAGCGAGTAGAACTCGCCCATGCGCGTCTGCGCCAGCAGGAGCTGCTTGGACATGTCGACGTTCTTGCCGCCGGCCGCGACGAGCAGCGACTCGGCGCGGTTGAAGACGGTCTGGTAGAGCTCCAGCAGCCCGACCTCGGTCAGGTTGTCGTTGTTGAGCGCGACGTCGCCCTGGTAGGGGCGGCCGATCTGCTCGAGCATCGTGAGCCAGATGTCGCTCGGATTGTTGTAGAAGTCCTCCACGCGCTGGGCGAAGGGCGTGAGCGCGTTGAGGACGCGCTGGAGCCACCCTTCGGCGAGCTGCTCGTCGGCCCACGGGCTCCAGAACTGCTCGTCGCTCGTCCATTCCGGATGCGCCGCCGCGAGGAGGTTCCACGTGTCGGATCCCCTGAGCGGGCGGTAGCGGAGCGTGTAGTAGGTGTTGACGTAGTCCTGGAGGTTCGCGCCGTTCTGGCCGAGCTGCAGCGAGACGAGGCCGGCGTCGAGCGCCCGGTCCTTCCAGAAGGCGGAGCCCTTGACGGGGACCGTGCCGTCTTCGTTCGGCGTCGTGTAGCACCACTGGAACTCGTATTTGTCCGACGTGGAGCCGAGCGGCGTGCGGTAGAGCAGCGTCAGCTTCTCGGAGAGCTTGTTGAGCGAATCGCTCAGGACAGCGATGCCGTCAGCGTAGAGTTCGGGCACGACCTTGATGACGTGCATCTGGACGGGCAGCCCCTCGGAGACCTGCGTCGGGTCGGGGTTGTCGTTCTCGATGAGCGTGACGTAGCCGACGCCGGTGCCGTCCGCGACGAGCGCGTAGTGGTCGCGCCCCAGATAGGTGTTGGCGGCTGGATGCTCCTCGGTCTTCCAGTCGAAGTGGCCTTTCACGAAGCAGACCGCCACGGACGTCGCGTTGGACGCCACGTCGTCCCACTTCTGCTTGAGGTATTTGTCGAGGCCCAGCTCCTCGTAGCGCTTCTTGGCGTATTCGAGACGCCCGTCCTTGACTTTCTCGACCTTGGCCTTCTCCTCGGTCCATGTCGCGAATGCGGCGCCGGGGATTGCGGCCTCCTTGCCGGCGAGAACCGAGAGAAGCGTGCCGAGTTCGCTGAACTCGAATTCGCTCACGGAGAAGCGGTTCGTCGCGAGGATGTTGTCGTCGCTGGCGATCTTGTTCAGCCAGTTGGTGTAGGACTCCCCGCTCGGGAATGCGAGCGACATCTCCTTCTGGCCCTTGCTCTCGATCGCCTTGCCGGTGTTCGAGCAGGGGGACGGCTCCACTTCCGTCAGGGCGAGCGAGTCGGCGGCGGCGTTCCAGGCGTTGACCTCCTTGGCCTTCTGCACCGGGTCGAGGACGCACAGCGCCTTGATCGCGGCGCGCTCGGCTGCCGTGAGGACGTTGAGTTCGAGGTAGGAGCCTCCCGCCTCCTTCTCGACGAGCTGGCCGACGAGGTTCATCGTGGCGTGGAGGCCGGGGTTCAGCAGACCGCCGTCCTCGACCGTCACGTAGAAGCGGTCGGAGATGGAGGGCGGCAGGCCGTTGAAGTAATACTTGCCCTTGCGCAGGAAGGTCGTCCCGGAGGGGCCGAGGATGAAGCCGTATTCGTCGGGGAAGCTCGACTTGACGTCCAGCGTGGCCGTCGAGGTCTGCACGACGGTCGGGTCGATGAGCTTCACGCGCGTGGCGGGGTCGGCGAGTCCGGCCATCGCCTCGGCCATCGAGGGATTCGGGTAGCAGACGGCCATCGACGCGGCGTTCCACATTTCGGGGAGTCCAAGCGTCGCCTTGGTGAGGACCTGGCCGATCTTGAGCGTGGGCACGTTCGTGGGCCACTGGGCGACCCAGTACCAGTCGGCGGCGGCGGCGATGTTGGTGACGTCGCTCAGGCTCGGGCTGGCGATGTCGCGGCACGCGAGCCACGCGATCGGGGTGCCGACGGCGGGCTGCTCGGCGAGCGACGGGAAGTAGAAGCCGCTCTGCATCGGGTAGCCGTATTTGGCGGAGGTGACGCCGTCGCGGCGCGCCCAGAGTCCGTTCTTGCGGTCCTTGTAGGCAACGGCGTTGTCGTCGAAGGCGAAGGCGGAGGCCGCGGTGTCGATGGACGTCTGGCAGCCGGCCAGGCGACCGATCGGCGCAGGCGGCAGCAGCGGGTTGCCGACGATGGCGGCGCTGGCCATTTCGGGATAGTAGATCGAGGTCCGCGAGATGGTGAAGGCCTGCATGCGGCCCTTGCCGTTCTCGGCATACATCACCATCACCACCGGCTTGGAGGTGGCGTCGGTGTTGAGGTCGTCGCGAAGCGCCCAGACGACGTAGCCGTCGGTGCCGGCGTCGACGAAGGCGTGCTCCTCGTTCGGGTTGTATCCGACCTTGCTCCAGTCGTTTTCGTAGTAGATTTCGGGCTCCACCCCGTCCTCGGCCTTGAGCGCGAGGCGGAAGAGCTCCGGCGCGCCCGCGCCGGCGACGGCGCAGCCCCGGCACATGAGCACGTTGCCGGCGGCGTCCGTCGCGGTGCGGACCGTGCCGTCGGAGCTGAGCGTCGTAAGGTCGTCCGCGCCGAAGTCGAAGTCATAGACGGCGGTGTTGTCCGTCGGGGAGGCCGCATCGCCATACCAGACCGCGAGATTGTCGAGCGCCACGAAGGTCGCGGAGTCGCCCGCGGTGGCGTCGGATGCGCCGTAGGTCACCGTCACGCCGCGGCCCGCGACGCCGTTGCCGACGCCGAGCTGGATGTCGGACCACTCGCCGGGATTGATCGCGGCGGAAACCGCATCCACTCCGTTCGTCACAATCACGACGCGGAAGCCGCCATCGCCGTCCGATTCGAGCTTCGCCTCGAGCAGGTCGTCGTCCGTGGAGCCGCGCTCGCCGAAGCGCCAGCTGGCGAGACGGCCGGGCGTCGCGTCGCCGTCAGGCGAGACGTAGCACGTGAAGCCGACGGTCGCCGAGTCCATTTCGGAGCTGAGGCCCCGTCCGCCGAGATCGACGGACGCCGTCGAGTTCGGTTCGACGAGCAGGAGCGAGCGTTCGCCGCAGGCGGTCAGCGTGGGATCGCTCGATCCCTGCTCCGACGAGAGCGCGATCTGCGGTAGGAGTCCGGGCGCCATCGTCATGTCCCACGTCACGCGGTAGTTCTGAACGAGCGTCGGGTAGTTGACCGGGACGGGCATGCGCTCCGTCTGGAAGTTCGCGCGCCACCAGACCTGAATCTTCGCGTTGTCCACCCCGTTGACGCCGTAGATCGCCGACTGGAGCGACGCGAAGGGGTCGGATTCCGTGTCTTCCGTCACGTTGCTCTGCATTTCGTCCAGCGACGGCACGCCCTCGGGCAGGCCGCCCACTCCGCCGCGTGGGCGGTGGTAGAGGCGCGGGTTCCAGTTGCGCCCCAGGGACTCCGGCTCGTAGATGAAGCCGGGAAGGTTGTCGTCCACGCGCTCGGACATCGCGCGCGCATTCGCGCCGGCCTCGATGCCGATGCGGGGCGTCAGCTCGATGCCGACAGGCCACTCGAAGACGGTCGCCGTCGCCACCGACGCGTCGCGGTAGTCCGTCATCTCCATCGGGAGGTAGGACGGGCAGCCGCCGCCGTTTTGGTTCGAGAGACGGACGAGGATCTTGCCGCCGTGGCCGCCCTTGAGGTCGAGTTCGCCCTTGTAGGAGTTGTAGGAGGCGGAGACGTCCGCCGGAAGCTTGAATCCGGTCGTCACCACGTAGTTCGTCGGCACGATGACGGGGCATCCCGCGGCCGAACCCGCCGGGGAGATCACGACGCGCAGGGGATCCTGCGGCCAGCTGATGAGATACCAGTCGTGCTCGAAGTTCCACTTCGTCTTCATCGGGTCTTCCGTCTGCCAGAAGACGTCTGCCTTCCACGGCATGGCCGCGCCGGAGGAACTCGTCGAGACGTCCGTCGGCGCGATGGCGAAGATCTTGTCGTGGTCCGGGTCGGTCAGCTCCTCGCCCTGGGCGGCGGAATACTTCTCGACGTATGGCGAATAGGGGTCGTTGTCCTCGCGCGCGGCGCCGGCCGCTACGACCGAGTAGAGCCGTTCCGTTCCGAAGCCGCCGCCGGCGGGCTTCAGGCACTCGCCGACCTCCGCGTTGAGCGTAGCGACGGTCGGCGGGCAGATCTCCACGACGACGTGGGCGACCATGTGGTCCTTCGTCTCGGTGTCGTAGTAGGCCAGAACGAACTGCCCCT
>CAMVRE010000240.1 GCA_947169825.1 uncultured Verrucomicrobiota bacterium
GCGTCGCGGAACTCCGCGTAGCGCGCGGCGAGCCCGCGCAGCTCGTTCGTCCCGGCGGGCTCCTCCCGCGCGAGGCGGAACACGGGGCCGTCCGGCACCGCGGCGAAGCCGGCGGCGAGCGGCAGCGAGGGCAGCGCCGCGAGGGCGACGTTGGTGGCCGCGCCGTCGGGATCGGCCGCGAGCCAGGCGAGGACGAAGGGCGCTCCGCCGAGGTCGAGCGCGGCGCGGACCTTCGCGTCAGGGACCGACTCCGCGGCCGCGCGCTCCAGGCCGGCCAGCTTCGTCCGCGTGAGGCCGCGGAGCGGGACGACGCGGACCTCCCCGCCTCGCGCGGCCGAGCGGCGGTCGAGCGCGTCGGCGAGCGCGCCGGATTCCGCGACGACCCAGCGCGCGGGGGCGATCCGGTCGAGGACGAGGTCCGCGCACGCGTCGGCGAGCGCGTCGACGTCCGCCGGCGAGGGCGAGGGGGCCGGATCCTGCGCGCGGAGCGCGGAGGCGAGGCCGAGGGCGAGTGCGAAAACGACGGAAATGCGTGCCTTCATGGTCCCGGAGCATACCATAACCCCGCCCCGCGCCGCAAGGACGCGGGCCCCCCGCCCTAGAGGCGGACGCGAACGACCGGCGCGCAGTCGGAGAGGACCGCGAAGAGGCCGTCCCGGACGCACGTCGCGCCTTCCACCCCGGTCGGTTCGAGGTTCGCGATCGCGATGCGCGGCGAACGGGCGGCGCCGCCGCCGAGCCGGAACTCGAAACCGCCCTCGATCGCCGCGACGTCGAGCGAGGCGACGAGGGCGCCGGCGCGGTCGAAGATCTCGCCGCGCGAGCCGTGGCGGGGCTCGAAGACGCGGAAGGTCGCGCCGTCGGCCCAGTCGTATTCGGGGCCGTCGTCCTTCGCGCCGACCGCGATGACCGCGCCCGGCCGCGCGAGCAGCGGAATACGCTCGTAGGGGACTTCGCGGCGGTACCAGCGTCCCGGCTCGAACCGCTCGCCGGTGAACCAGTCGGTCCAAGGGCCGGGCAATGCCCGGCCCTCTCCACTGCCAGACTCCGCGGACTCCGCGAACTCCGCGTGAGATTCAACGGGAGGAGGCTCCGCCTCCCCCGAACCCCCTCCGGGAACGTAGAACTCCGCGACGCCCCGCGGGTTGAAGACCGGCGCGACGAGCAGGTCGTCGCCGAGCATGTACTGATGCTCCGCGTGGCGGCAGGCGGGGTCGTCCGGGAAGACGAGCGGCATCGCGCGCAGGACGGGCATCCCCTCCGCGTGCGCCTGGAGCGCCGCGCGCCAGAGATAGGGCATGAGCCGCATCTTGAGGCGCGCGAAGGCGCGGAGGACGTCGACCGACTCCTCGTCGAAGTTCCACGGCACGCGGTAGCTCGTGCTGCCGTGCAGGCGGCTGTGCGACGAGAGCAGCCCGAACGCGGACCACCGCTTGTAGAGGTCGGGCGTGGCGGTCTTCTCGAAGCCGGAGATGTCGTGGCTCCAGAAGCCGAAGCCGGCGAAGCCGAGAGAGAGCCCGCCGCGGATCGACTGCTCCATCCCCTCGTAGGTCGCGAAGCAGTCGCCGCCCCAGTGCACGGGGAAGCGCTGCCCGCCCGCGGTCGCCGAGCGCGCGAAGACCGTCGCCTCGCCGCGCCCGCGCTTGCGCTCCAGCAGCTCGAAGACGGCACCGTTGTAGAGCTGCGTGTAGAAGTTGTGCATCTTCTCCGGGTCGGAGCCGTCGAACCACGCGGCGTCGAGCGGGATGCGCTCGCCGAAGTCGGTCTTCACGCAGTCCACGCCCATGTCGAGCAGCGCGCCGAGCTTCTCCTGGTACCAGCGCTTCGCGTCGGGGTTCGTGAAGTCGACGATCGCGAGGCCCGGCTGCCAGAGGTCCCACTGCCAGACGTCGCCGTTCCTCCGATGCAGGAAATAGCCCTTCTCGAGCCCCTCGTCGAAGAGCGCCGAGGCCTGCCCGACGTAGGGGTTGATCCACACGCAGACCCGGACCCCGCGCTCGTGCAGCCGGCGCAGGAGCCCGGCGGGGTCCGGGAACGTGGCGGGGTCCCAGAGGAAGTCCGTCCAGTGCATGCAGCGCATCCAGCAGCAGTCGAAGTGGAAGACCGAGAGCGGGATGCCGCGCTCGCGCATGCCGTCGACGAACGAGAGCACCGTCCTCTCGTCGTATTCCGTGAGGAACGACGTGGAGAGCCACAGGCCGAACGTCCACGGCGGCGGGAGCGCGGGGCGGCCCAGGAGCGCCGTGTAGCGGCGCAGGACGTCGCGCGGCGCGGGGCCGTCGAAGACGATGTAGTCGAGCCGCTCGCCCGGGACGGAGAACTGCACGCGGTCGACGCGCTCGGAGCAGACCTCCCACGAGACGCGGCCCGGGTCGTTGGCGAACACGCCCCAGCCGCGCGAGGAGAGGAGCAGCGGGACGTTCTTGTAGGCCGCCTCGGAGCAGGTGCCGCCGTCCTCGTTCCAGAGGTCGACCGACTGGCCGTTGCGCACGAGCGCGCCGAAGCGTTCGCCGAGGCCGTAGAGGCATTCGCCGACGGCGACCGAGAGGCGCTCCCGGAAGAAGGCGTCGGAGCCGTCGTCGCGCGCGTAGGCGAAGTCCGTCCAGTCCGTGCGCAGGTAGGCCAGGTCCCCGCGCTCGCTCGCGCAGAGCTCCTCCTCGGTCCCGCCGGCGACGCGCCAGAAGGAGAGGCGCCACGGGTCGCGCGCGATGCGCAGCTCGAGCGAGCCCGAGCGGAGGCGCAGCTCGTCGTCGCCGACGACCGGGGCCTCCGCCCCCGAACCCCCGGCCGGGGCGAGAGGGAAGGCGGGGCCCGGGTCCCGGCGCCCCCTGTGGTGCGTCGCGCGCACGCGGATCGCGCCCTCGGTCGGCGCGGTGATCTCGAGGAAGAGGGCGGCGTCCTGGAGCGTGTCGCCCTTGTTGCCGATCGGATGCGTCGCGGCGATCAGCCGCAGCCCGCCGGGGATGGCCTCGGCCTCGAAGACCTGGACGGGTGAGAAGGTCGCGACTCCCTTGCGGGGGAGCCAGCCGCCGTTGGTGAATTTCATGGCGGGCATTCTACCATTCCGCGAGCGGTCGCGTCCAGACGAATCGGAGCGGCGTTTTCGGTTGACTTCGACGCGCGTTTGTGGGATATTCCCCCTTAAGCCGGATTGGGCCCCGCGGGCGCCCCGTCCGGCCCCGGCACGGCACGACGAACGATTCCCCCCCCATGCGCAGCACGATCAACCAGCTCATCCAGCTCCAGGAGCTCACCCTCATCCGCGACGAACAGCGCTCCATCCGCGGCCCCGCGGCCGACACCTCCGCCCTCAACGCCTCCATCGAGGCGATGGCGGAGAGCCTCGTCCCCGTCGCGAAGACGATCTACGCGCGCCTCTCCAAGAAGGACCATATCGTCACGGCGCAGATGATCGACGGCCGGTGCTCGATGTGCGGCATGCGCCTCGCCATCTCGCAGGTCCAGTCCGTGAAGCTCTGCCGCGAGCTCGTGACGTGCCCCAGCTGCGCCCGCGTGCTCTACGACGCGGACGGCGCCCGCTGGGTGGCCGCGCGCCCGAAGCGCTCCGCCGGAGAGCCGAAGGTCGGCGTCGCGCGCTTCTCCGCGCCCGAGCTGATGGTGCCCGAGCTGCGCGCCAAGACGGCGCAGGAGGCCATCTCCGAGCTCGCGCGCACGCTGCAGAAGGCGGGCTTCGTCGACGACGCGAAGAAGCTCGTCGAGCCCGCGCTCGCCCGCGAGGAGACCTGCCCGACCGGCGTCGGCCCCGCGCTCGCCTTCCCGCACGTGCGCGGCATCGAGGGGGGCGGGCTCTCGCTCGCGCTCGGCGTGAGCCGCAAGGGCATCCCGTGGGGCGGGGCGGACGGCGGCGTCGCGCACTTCGTCTTCTTCTCGACGATCCCCACCGCGGTGAGCACGTTCTACCTGCGACTGCTCGCGGGGCTCTCCGACGCCTTCTCGCGCGAGGCGAACCGCAAGGAGATCCTCGCGGCCAAGGAGCCGGAGGCGCTCTGGAAGGCGCTCGTCAAGGCGACGCGCCGCACCGTGAAGTAGAATGCTCCGCGCCGCCGCCCTCGTCCTCCTCGCGGCGGCCGCGGCCGCGGCGCCGGTCTCCGACGCGGATTCCGCCGCCCCCGCGGGCGCGGGCGGCGCGGCCTCCTCCGGCATGCCGGAGCGCGAGCGCTACGAGATCATCC
>CAMVRE010000241.1 GCA_947169825.1 uncultured Verrucomicrobiota bacterium
CAGCAGGCGGTAGTTGCCGGCGGCCCCCGCCGGGTCCTCCGCGGCGAGCTCCGGCAGAGGCGGGAGCTCCGCGCGGAACCAGAGGGCGCGCGCCTCGACGCGGTCGCCCTGGGGGGCGGCGGCGGCCGCCAGGCGCGCGAGGCCGGCGGCCAGCCAGCGGGGCGGCGGCCGGGGCGCGGCGCCGCGGGCGGGGGCGGCGTAGAGCACCTTGAGGCGGAGCAGGTCGTCGACGACCGTCTCCGCGAAGGCGCGCGGGTCGAGGCCGTTGGCGGGGTTGATCACGTCGATCGTCGCGGCGGGGAGCACGGCGGCGGCGTCCCGGCGCGGCCGGAGGGAGGTGCGGACCGAGGCGGGGGCGTTCGTGCCGTCGGGGTCCGCGCCGTCGCGGACGGCGACGCGGAAGTCGGGGCCTCGGAAGGAGACGGCCGGGACGAGCTCCGGCGCGGCGCGGCGGGCGCCGAGCTGGCCCTCGAGGGCGGTGCGGAGGTCGTCGACGAAGCCGAGCAGCACGACGCGGTCGGGGTAGGGGAGGAGGTCGCCGGTGACGATGGTGGTCCGGTCGGCGTTGGCCGTCTCGGCGGCGCCGGAGCCGACGGCCTGGCGGAGCCGCTCGATCCGCGCGCGGATCTCCGCGGCGTCCGGGGCGGCGGCCGCCTCCTCCGCGCGGAGCGGCGCGGCGGCGAGCGCGGCGAGGAGGGCGGTGGCGGCGAACGGCTTCACGGGGCGCGAGTGTAGCACAGGGGGACGGCCCTCGCAAACGTGTTGCGCCGCCGGGCGGGCTCTGGTAGACTCCCGGGCCGTTCGAACCCCACCGCACGGAATCCCCATGAACATCGTCTGTCTCGACGTCGAAGGCGTCCTCGTCCCCGAAATCTGGATTGCGTTCTCGGAGGCGACCGGGATTCCCGAGCTGCGCCGCACGACGCGCGACGAGCCGGACTACGGCAAGCTCATGCGCTTCCGCCTCGGCATCCTGCGCGAGCGCGGGCTCGGCCTGCGCCGGATCCAGGAGGTCATCGCCGGGATCGACCCGCTGCCCGGCGCGAAGGACTTCCTCGACGCCCTCCGCGCCGAGGCGCAGGTGATCCTCCTGAGCGACACGTTCGAGCAGTTCGCCGCGCCGCTCATGGAGAGGCTCGGCCGCCCGACGCTCTTCTGCAACACGCTCGACGTGGCGCCGGACGGCATGATCGCCGGCTACCGCATGCGCGTGGCGGACTCCAAGCTCTCGACGGTGCGCGCGCTGCAGTCGATCGGCTTCGACACGATCGCCGCGGGCGACAGCCACAACGACCTGGCGATGATCCGCGCCTCGAAGGCGGGCTTCCTCTTCCGGAGCACGCCCGCGATCGAGGCGGCGAACCCCGACCTGCCCGCCTTCACGGAATACTCCGACCTGCTCGGCGCGATCCGCGCGGCGCTCTAGGGCGCGGGCGGCGGCGAGAAGACCGCGATGTCGAGCGAGAGGCCGCGCGAGGCGAGCTCGCCGTAGAACGACGGGATCGCGCCGGTCGCCTCGAAGCGCCCGAGGACGCGGCCCTTCGCGTCGAGCCCCGTCTGCCGGAAGACGAAGAGGTCCTGCAGCGTGATCTGCTGGCCCTCCATGCCCATCACCTCGGAGATGCAGGTCACCTTGCGGGAGCCGTCCGAGAGGCGCGACTCGTGGACGATCAGGTCCACCGCCGAGGCGATCTGCTCGCGGATGGCGCGCGAGGGCAGCTCGAGGCCCGACATGAGCACCATCGTCTCGAGGCGCGAAATGACGTCGCGCGGCGAGTTGGCGTGGACGGTCGTGAGCGAGCCGTCGTGGCCGGTGTTCATCGCCTGGAGCATGTCGAGCGCCTCGCCGCCGCGGCATTCGCCGACGATGATGCGGTCCGGGCGCATGCGCAGCGCGTTGCGGACGAGGTCGCGGATCGTGACGGCGCCGCGGCCCTCGATGTTCGGCGGGCGCGCCTCGAGGCGCACGAGGTGCGGCTGCGCGAGGCGCAGCTCGGCGGCGTCCTCGATCGTGAGGATGCGCTCGTCGTGCGGGAGGTAGTTGGAGAGGACGTTGAGGAGGGTGGTCTTGCCGGAGCCGGTGCCGCCGGAGACGACGATGTTCTTGCGCAGGAGCACGCACACGCGAAGGAAGTCCGCCATCGGCTGGGTGAGCGTCCCGAAGCCGATGAGGTCCCGGTCGAAGAGCTGGCGGCGGGCGAACTTGCGGATCGTGATGCAGGGGCCGACGAGGGAGAGCGGGTGGATGACGCAGTTCACGCGGGAGCCGTCGGCGAGGCGGGCGTCCACGTAGGGCTGCGACTCGTCCACGCGGCGGCCGAGCGGCGAGACGATGCGCTCGATCGCGGCCATCACCGCGGCCTCGTCCATGAACGTGCGGCCCGTGAGCTCGAGCTTGCCGCGGCGCTCGACGAAGATGCGGTCGGGGCCGTTCACCATGATCTCGGAGACGGAGTCGTCCGCGAGGAGCTCCTCCAGCGGGCCGAGGCCGAGCGCCTCGTCGAGGATCTCCCTGCCGAGCGCGGCGGGGTCCATGTCGCCGGGGAGGCGGTCGCGGATCTCGGCGAGGATCGCCTCGACCTGCTCCACGGCGCGGCGGCGCAGCTCCTCGGGGCGGACGCGCGCCGCGGAGAGGCGCTTGATGTCGAGGCGCGAGACGAGCTCCTGGTGGATCTGGCGCTTCACCGAGCGGCGGCGCTCGTCGGCCGGCGACGGGGCCGCCGCCGGCGGCGGGTCGCACGGTCTTTCGGTCGCACGGTCGCACGGTCCCGACGGTTCGACCGTTTGACCGTTTGACCGTTCGACCGTCCGACCGTCCGCGGGCGGCTCGCCCGCGGATGCCGGAACGAACGCGAGCGTGAGCGTGTAGGGGCCGACGGTGATCGGCGTGGAGGCGGTGACGGGCGTGCGCTTCGCGACGGGGACGGCGTTCACGAGCGTGCCGGCGTCGGAGCCCATGTCCTCGACCGATGCCTTGTCGCCGGAGAGCATCAGCAGGGCGTGGCGCTCCGAGACGCCGGGGGCGGGCAGGCGGACGCGGCAGCGCTCGCCCGAGCCGACGACGTGGACGCCGTCGGGCAGTTCGGCGCGCGTCGGCGCGGCGCCTTCGCGGAAGATGGTGAGGACGTGCATGGCCGAGAATTCTAGCGGAAACGGAGGACGGCGGCAAGGTCGAAGGACGGGCGCGGGTGGAATTCGACCGGGCGGTCTGCTAGAATGCGGACCGTTTCCATGAACGGACCGGTTCCAGAAGACTCCGGCCCCTGCGGGGCGGCGGGAGGCAAGGCGCGGGAGCGGCGCCTCGTGCGCATCACGCTCGCGGGGGCCGCGGTGAACGCGCTGCTCGCCGCCGGGAAGCTCGCGGCCGGCGTGCTCGGGCGGTCGGCGGCGCTCGTCGCCGACGCCGCGCACTCGCTCTCCGACCTCGCCACGGACGCCGCCGTGGTCGCGTTCGTCCGCGTGTCCTCGCGCCCGCCGGACGAGGACCACGACTTCGGCCACGGCAAGTTCGAGACGTTCGCGACGTTCCTCGTCGCGCTCGCGCTCCTCGGCGTGGCGCTCGGGCTCCTGCGGAGCGGCGCCGGGCGACTCCTGCTGGCGTGGCGCGATCCCGCCGCGGTGCCGCCGCCCGCGCCGGTCGCGCTCGTCGCGGCGGCCGTATCGGTCGTCGCGAAGGAGATCCTCTACCGCGTCACGCGGCGCGAGGGCGAGCGGCTGCGCGCCCCGGCGGTCGTCGCCAACGCGTGGCACCACCGCTCGGACGCGCTCTCGTCGGTGGGCGCGCTGATCGGCGTCGCCGGCGCCCTCTGGCTCGGCCCCGGCGCGGTCGTCCTCGACCCGCTCGCGGCGCTCGCGGTCTCCGCGCTCGTGGCGGGGTCCGCGTGGCGGCTCGCCGCGCCGGCCGTCGGGGAGCTGCTGGAGAAGTCGCTCCCGGCGGAGGCGGAGGGCGAGATCCTGCGCCTCGTCGCGGCCGACCCCGCGGTGCGCGACCCGCACAACCTGCGCACGCGCCGCATCGGCGCCGGCATCGCCGTGGAGGTGCACGTCCGGGTCGACCCGGAGATGACCGTCCGCGCCTCGCACGCGATCGCGCACGGCGTCGAGGACCGCCTCCGCGCGCGCTTCGGCGAGTGGACGCACGTGATCGTCCACGTCGAGCCGG
>CAMVRE010000242.1 GCA_947169825.1 uncultured Verrucomicrobiota bacterium
GAGGCGCGTGCGGCGGCGGGGGCGAGGCAGAGCGAGACGAGCGCGGCCGCGAGCGCGGCGCGGCGCAGCGCGGGGGCGAGGAGGGCGTGCGGGGCGAGGAGGGGTTTCATGGCGCGGGATTCTACCACAGGTCGGGGCGTGCAATTATTGGAAATGTGTGGGAAATGACGTCGCCCCCGCGCGGATGGGGATTCACTTCCCCTTCGGTCGCCTCTTCGGGACGGGGATCGGCTCGATGCCGAGCTCGGCGAAGCGGCGGAAGAGGGCGCGCGTGCCGGCGACGACGAGCCAGTCGTCGAACGCCTCGTTGAAGGCGGGCAGGAGCCGGGACGAGTCGGCGAGCGGGCGCCAGCGCACCACGAGGAAGCAGGAGGAGGTCCCCGTCCCCTCGTAGGCGCGGAGGACGGCGTAGACCTCCCGCACGGAGTTCCCGGCGAAGGCCAGGGCGAGGTCCGAGCGCACGGTCTCGGAGAGGGGCGCGGCGCGCAGGTCGTCGGTGGGGCGGAGCTTCGCGTCGAGGCGGCGCCGCAGGGTCTTCTCGCCGTGCTGGCGCAGGTCGAGCAGCGCCTTGATCGAGTCGACGGCGCCGACCTCGAGGTAGTGCGTGAAGAGCGGATCCTCCGCCCAGAGGCGCATCATCGGGTCGGTCTCCACGAGCGCCTCGAGCCGGCGCGCCAGCGGCGCCCCCTCCTCGGCGGTGTCCGCCTCGGCGAGCGCGTCGCTCAGCTCGATCGCCTCGAGCGCGGCGTTGTCCGGGTGCGCGGCGCGGCCGGCGCGCAGGAGCGCCTCCGCGTCCTCCCGGCGGCCGAGGTCGCGGAGGATGCCGATGCGCTCGATGACCGAGTCGGGCGAGGCGTCGTCGTCCGGGAGGGCGGCGAGGCGCCGCTCCGCGTTCTCGCGCTCGTCGCGCGCACCCTTCCCCGCCTCCTCGCAGAGCGGCCCGAGGAAGGCGAGGACGGCGCCGTCGAGCGCGTCGGCGGCGCCGAAGACCGTCTCGAGCGCGTCCTGCGGCGCGTTCGCGAAGGGGACGAGGTCGGCCGGATCCGCCGTGCCCGCGCGCACCGCGAGCGGGGGATGCTCCGCCGAGGGCGGGACGATGGAGCGCAGGGCGCGCGCGAGGCGGCGGCGGGCCTTGTCGGCGGGGATCTCCCGGCGCAGCGCCTCGCGGATGGCCGCGCCCGGCGAGGGGCCGCCGGGCTGCCCGAAGCCGCCGGCGCGGACGAGCGGATCGAGGATCTTCCCGAGGTCGGCGTCGGGGCCGCGCAGCTCGAGCGCGACGAGCGTCTCGCGGAGGGCGTCGACGCCGAAGAGCTCCGCGGCGGCGCGGTCGGCCGCGAGCTCGCGCTCGCGCTCGAGGGGCGACATCAGGCGGTCGATGCGGCGCAGGTAGGAGCGGCGCCACGGGCCCATCGCCCACGTGAAGACGCCGAGCTGGACGGAGATCCAGAACGCGCGGACGTGGAGGAGCGCGCCGCCGTGCACGAGGTCGCGGTGGGCGACGTGCCCGAGCTCGTGCGCGAGAACGCCGCGCAGCGCGCGCGGGCCGAGCGACGCGAGGAGCGGGTAGCCGAGGATGAGGACGTTGCGGCGGAGCCCCGGGACGAGGGGGAACGCGACCGAGACGGACGCGTTGAACGCGCCGGGGTCGAGGAAGACGCGGTGGATGCGCGGCGCGCCGACCGCGGCGGCCGTCTCGCGGACGAGCTCGTGGAGGCGGGGCCACTCCTCCGCGCGGAGCTCCGGCAGGCCGGACCAAGGGCGGTTCGAGAGGATGGAGAGATAGGTCTTCGCCGAGTAGAAGAGGTTGAGGACGAGGAAGACGATGAGCCGGACGTGGCGCGCCGGCGCGATGACGCACGCCGCCACGAGAAACGCGACGACGGCGAGCAGCAGCACGCCCGCGAGCACGCCCTCGGCGAAGAGCGCGGCGAGCCGGAGCCGGTAGAGCGCGGGATGCGCGCGGAAGCTCCGCTCCGCGCCCTCCCAGCGCTCCCATTCCTTTCGTGTGACGTTTTCGAACATTTCCTTTTTGGGGGTTGTCTCTCCGCGCGGGCTAGGGGCGGGCGGCCTTGCGCGCCGTGGCGGGGAACGTGGGCAATCCTACCGGAACGCCGCGACGCGAGTCAACCCCTCCGCGGCCCGAAAACGCATTTCCCACACTTTCCCACAATTTTGGAAACCACGCTCCGCGCGGCGCGGCAGGCCGCTTCGCGCCAAGCTCTGCAGCCAATCGCACCGTGTGTAAAATTTGTGCAATCGTCCGCTCTTGGAGCGGCGTTTTGCATCAAAATCACGCACGGTGGAATCGAAATCCGACGGTGTCGGAAGGGCGGGCGCGAATCGGGAGGACGGGCGGGGCGGCGAGGGGCCGGACGCGGGAAGGCGCGATTGCTTCCGGCGGGCGGTTGTTGTAGAATCGCCCCTATGCAACGCGCGACGGGAGAACCGCTGTGGAGGCGCCTGGGCGAGGCCTTCGATTGGACGTCGCCGCCGCGGCGTCTCGGCATCGCCATCAATCTCGTCGCGGCGACCGTGTTCGCCGTCATTCTGTTCGAGCGCGTGTCGGACTGGCGGCGGGAAACCGCCCCGGCGCGCTGGCCCGAGGTGCCGTGCGAAATCGTCTCGGCGGAACCCGGCGTCTGGAACGGCGGCGAAAAGGACGGCAAGCGGGCGTTTTTCGTCCGCTACCGCTACGAGGCGGGCGGCCGGACGCGCGAATCGGAGCGGTGGTCGCTGCGGAATCCGGTCGAGGCCCACGAATCGGTCCGCGACGAGGCGGCGCTCTCCGAAGCGTTCCCGGCGGGCGGGCGGGCCGTCTGCCGAGTCGATCCGGACCATCCGGACGAATCGGTCCTCGCGCTCGATCCGCCCGACGCCTGGGTGGTGGCGTGGTCGTGCGCCCTGCTCGGCTGGTGCGTTGCGATGGGGCTCGTTTCCGCGTGGGGCTTCTTCGCCGGCAAGGCCGATTTCCTGCCGGTCGCCGCTGTCGGCGGAATCGTCATCGTGATGCTGCCTCTGGCCGCCGGATGCCTGTTCCGGCTCGCGACGGCCGCGTGGCCGGCCGTGGAGGAAGCCCGGGCGGCCACGGAGTGGCCGCTCGCGGAGGGCGTCGTGCGCGAATGCTCGCTCGACGGGGGCCGGCGCGGGCGTCCGTCGGACCCCGATCGGCTCTACGTGAGCTGGGACTACGAGTGGGACGGCGTCCGCCGCGCGGGCGACAACGTCTGCCGCATCCGGACCATCGCCCCCGCGACGTTCCGCGGCGACGCGTTCGCGTTCGCGCAGGCGCATCCGGTCGGCGCGCCGGTGTCCGTCCGCGTCGATCCGGCCGATCCGTCCTACTCCCGCCTGGACCTGCCGGCCCCGGGTCGCGCGGCCTACGCGTTCGACGCGGCCGTCTGCCAGTATCTCGCCCTCGCCGCGCTCGGAATCATCGGGGTTGCCGCGCCCTTCGTCGCCCTGCGGCGGGTTCGGCCCTCCGCGCCCTCCGCAAATTCTGCGCCCTCCGCGGACTCCGCGTGATGTTTTGCTCTGCGACTATTCGGGCCGCAGGTTGTTCGAGGCGTCGCGCCAGCGCCAGTCGCCGCCGAGGTGGGGGTCGGCGTTCCACAGGTCCCAGTCGAACCGATCGAGGCGGAGCGTGCCGAGCCTCTCGTGCGCGACCGTTTCGAGAACCGCGGTCCCGGCGGCGTCGAGGAAGGCGAGGTCTTCGGGACGGTCCGGCGCGCACCACGCGAAAAGGGACGGCGCGCCGGTCGCGAGGAACTTCGCCACGACGGGCGTCAGGGGCGCGACGAGAACCGTGGCCTCGCCTTCGGCAAGCCGCGTTCCCGGCCATTCGCCCCTGCGTTCCGCCTTCGCCCCCGCCGCCAGAAATCCCTCGTAGAGCTTCCTCGCCCGGCCCGGCAGGCGTCCGTCCCGCACGACGAGCGAGACGGAACTCGCCCGCGCCGCGAGGAACTCCACCAGCGCCGCATACCGCTCGCCGGCGAAATCGACTTCGAAGGAAAACGCGGCGAGCGGCTCGACGAGCCGAACCGGCATTCGCGGACGAAACCGGTTCCTCGCGTCCGCTCCGCGCGGAACGCGGGCGACGAACTCGAGGTCTTCGGGGTTCTTCGTGTGTTTCGCGTTCATTGGCGGGAAATGCGTGGCGCGGC
>CAMVRE010000243.1 GCA_947169825.1 uncultured Verrucomicrobiota bacterium
CCGTGCATTCCATGATGGCGAGTTCGCGGGGCATGTGGGGGACTCCGATGCGTTCCTTGTGCGTGAAAAAACGCGGCGAATGCTACCACGCCCCCGCCGCGAAAGCAAGCGGAAAAATCGCGCGGCCGCCGCGACGGCGTCCGGTTGCTTTTCCGGACGATCGCCGTATAATCCTCGCGCATGAAGCGTTCGTCCCTCCTGCTCGCCGCCGTCCCGGCCCTGGTCCTCGCGGCCGGACCGGACAGCGAGACGTTCGTCTGGAAGGACTGCCCCCCGGAGATCCGGGTCCACGCGATCCGCGAGTTCATGGAGATCGTCCAGCGCGACGACCTCGTCGTCTACAGCACGGCGCCCGGGAAGCTCACCGGAGTCTGCGGCCGCGCGAAGGTCCCCGAAATCCGGGCGCGGCTCGCCGCGGAGGCCGCCAGCGCCGCGAACGCCGCGGCGAAGGCGTCGCGGGAGGCCGCCTTGCGCGCCCGCAAGCCGGCCGACGAGCGCGTCTTCTCCTTCTCCCTCGCGGAGCTGCTCGACCCCGACCGCGAGCTCTGGCTGGTCCGCCGGCTCACCGCCGTCGACGGCCGCGGGGACGCGGACCTCGAGGACGGCTCCGACGCCGTGGTCTTCTTCGGGGGGACGGACAAGCAGGGCAAGCTTGTCGTCGGGGAGCGGCTGCGCGGCGTGCTCGCGCCGAACGGCGTCCACACGGTCACCAACAGCTACCGCCGCGAGGTCTTCGGGGACGACGGCTGGGAGCGGCGCCGGTCCGTCGAACGCCTCCGCCGCTACGCCTGGCGCGCCGACCGCTCCCGGGGGCCCGCCGCCGAGGACGCGGAGCCGGCGAAGGCGCCCGGCCCCGCCGCCCCGAACGTCTACTTCCGCACGTTCGGCATCAACTTCCTCAACGCCGACCACATCTTCCCCCTCTGGCTCCGGGCGCGCGGCGGTTCGTTCAAGACGTCCATCCGCTCGCAGCGCGCGTGCGAGAAGTGCGGCGGCCGCGGCAAATGGTTCGAGTGGCAGAAGACCGTCCAGCAGCTCGTCGTCTGCCCCGCCT
This sequence comes from uncultured Verrucomicrobiota bacterium, assembly GCA_947169825.1. Classification (GTDB taxonomy): domain Bacteria; phylum Verrucomicrobiota; class Kiritimatiellia; order RFP12; family UBA3636; genus UBA3636. The sequence continues at coordinate 1,055 of CAMVRE010000243.1, forward strand.
GCGGCGGAAACGGCAGCATCGACGTGAAGAAGACCTACGAGTTCGTCCCCGAGGGGCCGAACGCGCGGAAGAAGGTCCCGTTCAAGTGACGCCCGGACCCGTGCAGGAGTGCGGAGGGGCGGCCGGTCCGCCCGCGGTCGAGCTGCTCGCGCCGGCGGGCGGCCTTGCGCAGCTGCAGGCCGCGCTCGACGCCGGCGCGGACGCGGTCTACCTCGGCCTGCGCGGGCTCAACATGCGCGCGGCCGCCGCGGCGAACTTCGACGAGGCCGGCCTGCGCGAGGCGTCGGCGCGCTGTCGCGCGCGCGGGCGGAAGCTCTATCTCACGCTCAACGCGATCGTCTTCGACGGCGAGCTGCGCGCCGTCGGCCGCACGCTCGACCTGGCGGCGCCGCTCGTCGACGCCGTCCTCGCCTCGGACTGGGGCGTCGTGGCGGCGTGCCGCGCGCGCGGCGTCCCGTGGCACGCCTCGACGCAGATGTCGTGCGCCAACGCGGAGGCCGCGCGCTTCCTCGCCTCGCAGGGCGCGCGCCGGATCGTGCTCGCGCGCGAGTGCTCGATGCGGGAGGTCGCGGGCATCGCGAAGGAGATGCGCGCGCTCGGCGTCGAGATCGAGGTCTTCGTCCACGGCGCGCAGTGCGTGGCGGAGTCCGGCCGCTGCTTCCTCTCGCACCAGGCCTACGGCGCCTCCGCCTCGCGCGGCGAGTGCCAGCAGCCGTGCCGCCGCCCCTACGAGATCGTCCGCGAAGTCCCCGCGCCCGGTTCGGAACGCGCGTCGGCGGAGTTCTCCGTCGGCGCGCACACGGTCTTCTCCGCGCGCGACCTCTGCTCGCTGCCGTTCCTCGACCGCATCGTCGCGGCGGGGGCGGCGTCGCTCAAGATCGAAGGGCGCGGGCGTCCCGCCGAATACGTCCGCGTCGTCGTCTCCGCCTACCGCGAGGCGCTCGACGCCGTGCTTGCGGGGCGCTTCACGCCGGAGCTCGCCGCGCCGCTCGTCGAGCGCTGCGCGGCGGTCTACCACCGCCGCTTCGGCGAAGGGCTCTTCCACGGGCGCCCCGGCGCGGAGCAGTTCACCGACAACGACGAGAACCTCGCGACGCGCGTGAAGCGCCACGTCGGCGTCGTCGAGCGCGACTGGCCGCGGGCCGGCATGGCGCAGATCCGCGTGCAGGACCGGACGTTCCGCGTCGGCGACACGCTCTGCGTCCAGGGTCCGCGGACCGGCGACGCGACCTTCGAGGTCTCCTCGATCCGCCACGACGACGAGGTCTGGGACGAGTCGCGCAAGGGCGACTGGTGCACCGTCCCGCGCCCGTCGCCGGTCCGCCCCGGCGACCGGGTCTACGCCGTCGTCCCGCGCTAGCCCTGGTGGTCGAAGGCCTTCACGCCGTCGGGCATCGAGCGGGCGAAAAGGCCGCGCAGGAAGTTCCAGCCGTAGGCGTAGTGCGTCGCGACGATGCCGGCGAAGGTCCACGTCCAGACGCGGAGGCGCGTCGAGAAGGAGAAGAGCAGAGCGAGCGCGAGATAGAGCGCGAGGACGCCGCCTCCCGCCGCGGCGAGCGCGGCGGGGAGGCGGCCGAGCGGCGCGAGCACCGCGCAGAGCGCGGTCGCGGCCGTGCCGAGGAGCAGGAGCGACGGGACGAAGTAGGCGAAGCGGCGGGAGGTCTCCGGGAACCGCTTCGCGAAGTAGCCGCGGTGGCGCGCGTAGCGCGAGACCTGCCGCAGGTGCGGGCCGAAGAGCGGGCGGCGGTGGTGCGCGGCGGCGACCCACGGGTCGTAGACGAGGCGCGCGCGGCGCGAGATTTCGAGGCAGAGGATCGTGTCCTCGCCCGGCCAGTGCGCGGTGTCGTAGCCGCCGATCTCGCGCAGGAGCGCGGCGCGCACGAGCAGGTTGCAGGAGGGCAGGTCGTCCTCGTCCGTGACGCGCGTCGGGGTGTAGCGGCGGCGCGCGCCGCCCGAGACGAGCGGGCTCTTGTAGACGCGGCCGGACATCTGCGCGGGGAAGGGGTCCTCGCCCGGCGTCACGGCGGGGCCGCCGACGGCCCCGATCGCGGGGTCGGAGAAGTAGGGGATCGCGTGCTCCAGCCAGCCCTCGAGCGGGCGGGCGTCGTCGTCGAGGAACGCGACGATCTCGCCGCTCGCCTCGCGGATGCCGAGGTTGCGCTTGTCGGACGGAAGGACCTTTCCGGTCGGGATCTCGCGGACCCATTCCGGCCACGCCTCCCCCGTGGGGGCGTCCGGGAGGACGATCGCGTCGAGCCGCGGATACGAGGCGCGCTGCGCGGCGAGCGCCCCGACGCACCTCCGGAGCATGTCGCTCGAGGCGGGGCAGGCGATCACGGCCGTGACGGCGGGCGGGCTCGCGGGCATCGGGCGCGGCTCGAGCGACTTGTAGTAGCCGAGGAGGCGCGTCCGGTAGAAGATGGCGAGCGTGTCGACCATCACGTCGCGCACGTTGCGCAGCGTGAGCGAGCCGCGCTTGTCGCCGAAGTCGAGCGTGATCGGCGCCTCGGCGATGCGGTAGCCGGCGTCGCGCAGGATCGAGAGCACCTCGAGGTCGAAGGCGAAGCGCTTCGTGAGCATGCGGTCGAACGCATGGCCGAGCGCCGCGCGCGTGAAGAGCTTCATGCCGGTCTGCGTGTCGTGCACGGGCAGGCGCACGAGCGCGCGGACGATCGAGTAGTAGACGAAGCTCGCGAGGCGGCGCGACCACGGGTAGTCGATCGCCGACTCGGGGTGCATCTTCGAGCCGATGACAACGTCCGCGCCCTCCTCGCGCATGATCTCGAAGAAGCGCCAGATGCGGGCGGGGTCGAGGTCGAGGTCGCCGTCGAGCAGCAGCACGTGCGAGCCGCGGCTCGCGCGGAACCCCGCCACGAGCGCGGCGCCCTTGCCGCCGTTGGCCGCGAGGAGGACGGGCCGGCAGCGGCCGGCGCCGATCTCCGCGGCGGCCTCGGAGATCGCCTCCGCGGTGCCGTCGCCCGAGCCGTCGTCCACCGGGACGATCTCGAACGGGATCGGCGCCAGGAGCTCCGCGACGGCGCGGAGGTTCGCGCCGATCGTCTTCGCGAGCCGGTAGCACGGCATCACGACCGAGAGCATCG
>CAMVRE010000244.1 GCA_947169825.1 uncultured Verrucomicrobiota bacterium
CGGAAACGCTTCCCGCATCGCACGCCGCTTCGCGGCTATGCGGAGAAGCGTTTCCGCGGGAATCCCCTGGCGAAGGCCGGTTCCGCCCGGCCGCGCAGCGGCCGTAGCGGGGCGGACCGGCTTTCGCTCAAGATTGCGTCGCGAAGCGATTGCGTTCTTCCTCCCGCGCCGGGAGGAGCAGCGCGCTCCATTTTTCGCTTTACGCGCAGGGGCGGTGGTGTGGTAGAATTCGCGCCGAACGGGGGCCGAACCGGCCCCAACGGCAGAAAGGGAGACGACTCCATGAAGACCATGCTGAAATTCCTCGTGCTCGCCGTCGCCGCGATGGCGATGGGCGCAATGGCCGAAACGGACGCCACCGTGAAGGTGACGAAGTTCCACCAGTCATATCCCTATTCGGGCAAGGCGACGGTCGAATACACGGTCGCGACAAGCGCGACCCTCCCGGCGAACGCCGTCGCGGAGATCACGATTAGCACCGACGATGCGAGCGCGACGTTCAAGCAGAAAGGCGTCATGGCGGGCGCGAACACGAACGTGATCGACTTCGCCTCGTCCTTCGGCGGCGCGCTCGTTCTCACCAACGCCTCGTTCGTGGTGACGATTGCGGAGGCAGACCTCGGCGGCGTCCAGCTGTGGGAGAACGGGCCGTACTGGGCGGAGTGCAACGTAGGTGCCACAACGCCGGAGGAATACGGCTACTACTTCTGGTGGGGCGACACGGTGGGGTATACCCGAAGCGGAGGAGCATGGCGAGACCATAGCATGCTTCCCGGCTATACGAACGTGACGTGGGTGTCAAGCACGGGCGAGCCGATGAGCAGCACTCCTTTTTCGTCATCGACTTGTCCGACATGCGGCAAGGACAATCTCGCGCTTCTCACGGAGGGCTACATCGACTCGACCGGCAACCTCGTGGCGGCGCACGATGCGGCGACGGCGCATCTCGGTGCCCCGTGGCGCATGCCGACGAAAGCGGAGATTGACGACCTCGTCAGCAACTGCGCCGCCGATCCGATCACCACGAACGGCGTGTCCGGGATCCTTGTTACTGGTAGGGGTGACTATGCGGACAGGAGCATCTTCCTTCCGGTCTCCGGCCGCGGCAGCAATTCGTCTCTCACCGCCCCTGGCTTGAACGGATACTATTGGTCCTCTTCGCCGTATCCGGACAATTCCGAGTACGCTTGCCAACTCAACTACGATACGCACGTCTTACGGTCTTCCAACAACCCCCGCAACAGCGGCATGCCTGTGCGGCCCGTCCGAGGATTTGCCGAATAGCGCGCGAATTGCGTGCGTACCCGATCAAGGAGAAGAGCGATGAGCAAATCGACGAGTTTGGCTTTGGCGGCGCTGACACTGCTGCTTTCGGTGAGCGCGTCGGCGGCGACGCTGGCGCGGCAGAGCGGCGCGTTCGGCGTCGTCACCTACGATCCCGCCGAGATCGTCATCGAGAGCGTGGAGGACTGGAACGCGCTTTCCGCCGCCGTCGCGGGGGGCCTTGAAACTGAGAGTGTGGTCGTCCTTCTCGCCTGCGACGTCGGCCCCGTCGCGACGATGATGGGCGTTTCCGGGCATCCTTTCCGCGGCGTCTTCAATGGCGGGTCGAACACGCTGACGGTCGCCCTGTCCGGAACGGACACCGCCATCGCGCCCTTCGCGAGCGTCTCCGGCGCGACGATCCGGGATCTGAAGGTCGCGGGCACGGTCTCGGGCGGGATGCACTGCTCCGGGCTCGTCGGCTCGACCGCCGGAACGCCGAACCTTATCGAGGGCTGCGAGGTCGCGGCCGCGATCACGACGAGCGGAACGCACTGCGGCGGCTTCGTCGGGCACGGCGGCGGGGCGAACGCCGCGTCGGCCTTCGCCACGACGCTCCGCGGATGCGTATTCTCCGGCTCCATCGCGGGCGGATCCAACGTGGGCGCCTTCTGGGGCTGGAGCGACCAATACGCCGCTCCGACGCTCGAGAACTGCCTCGACGTGAGCGCGAGCGCCCATCCGATCGGACGGGGCTTCGGCACCGTGACCGTCTCGAACGTCCTCCACCTCGCGGACAAGGCGACGGGCGAGGCCCGGCTGTTCGCCGAGGGCAAGCGCGGCGCGAAGGCGTTCGCCGTATCGCCCGGCGAAGGCGTCGCGCTGGACTTCGGGACGCCGTCCGCGTCCTACGGCGGAAGCGATCTCGCCGTCCATTCCGCGGGCCTCGCGCACGGAGGCGCCTTCTATGCGGAGGCGGGCGCGACGGTCGCGCTCTCGCCCGCGTTCACGGGAACGCCGCCCGCCGGAAAGAAGCACGACGGCTTCGCGGCGAGCGCGGGCGAACTGGCGCAGAGCGGCGAGGCGTGGACGCTCTCGATGCCCGCCGGGGACGTGTCCATCACCGCCACCTTCGCGGACCTTGCCGGCTACGCTCTCTGGGCCTGGCAGAACGGCATCGACGGCGCGTGGGACGAAACCGACGCGCTCGGCGTCCACAACGTCTTCCGCTACGCCTTCGACAAGCCGACGGGCGCGTTCGAGAACCCGCCTCTGCTCGACATCGCGCTCGAGGGCGGAAACGCCGTCGTGAAGACGCCGCCCGTGGCGAACACGGATGACTTTACGGTCTCGGTGGTGGAGTCGAGCGACGTCGCCGGCGCGGCGGTGACGGCGACGAAACCGCTCGACGCGACGGGCCGCGCGGAGTTCCCGATGGGGAGCGCCGCCTCGCGCTTCTACCGCCTTTCGGCGACGGAGATCGGCGGCGTCCAGCTCTGGGAGGGCGGCCCCTACTGGGCGGAGTGCAACGTGGGCGCCACGACGCCCGAAGAATACGGCTACGCCTTCTGGTGGGGCGATACGGGGGGCTACACGCACACCGGGAGCAGGTGGGCGTCGGTCAAGGACGGATCGAGCATCTCCTTCGTCAGTTCCGGTCCGGCGGCCACGACCTACTGCAAGGACAACGGGGCTCTTCTCGCGGCGGGCTGGATCGACTCGACGGGCAATCTCGCGGCGGCGCACGACGCGGCGACGGCGCATCTCGGCGCGCCGTGGCGGATGCCGACGGACGCGGAGTTTTCCGCGCTACTCAGCAACTGCATCACCGAATGGATCACCACCAACGGCGTCTCCGGGCGGCTCGTCATGGGCCAGGGCGCATACGCGGACAGGAGCATCTTCCTTCCTGCGGCCGGCTACGGCAGCGGCACGTATAACAGCGGCGCCGGATCCTACGGCAACTACAGATCCTCTACGCCAGATTCCGATGTTTCGTGGCACGCGCGGTATATCTCCTTCACTTCAAGCTCCATCAGCCAGGGCAGTAGCTACCGCTTCTACGGATCGTTCGTGCGTCCTGTCCGCGACGCCGATTAGCGCGCGCACAGGCGCCAACCCCGCCACGTTCCCCCTCGACCCGAGCGGTACCAACGCCGTCCCGGCCTCGCCCTCCTCCGCCCGTTTCTTCCGCCTCAAGGCGGCGGAGCGGTAGGGCCCCGGTTTGACCGCGGTCGGTCGTTCTGGTAGTATCCGCGGCGTTCCCGAGGGGCGTTGCGCCCCGAATCAACTTTGGAACAGGATCGCTCCCCGTGACTCGCTCCGCCCCCATCCGCAAAAGCCCCGCAGAGCGCCGTAGAACGCGCTCCGGCGGCGTTTTCGCAATGAGTCGGGTTGCTCCAACCGGCGAAGCTAGGTGCCCATTAATATGAGAGACGCGAGGAAAGACGCAATCGAGATGGCCGCGCGGCGCGAACGGTTGCTGGAGGCCGGGTTCCGTCTCATGTCCGCGCGCACCATCGAGGCGGTGACGCTCCAGCAGATCGCCGACGAGGCCAGGATCGGAATCGCCACGCTCTACCGCTACTTCAAGGCGAAGCCCGACCTTGTGATCGAGATCGGCACGAACATCTGGAAGCGGTACTACGTGGAGGTGGAGAAGGAATACGCCCGGCTGAACGGGCCCGCCATGAACGCCGCCGAGGAGCTGGAGTTCTTCCTCGACAGCATCATCGAGCTCTACCGCAGCCGCAGGGACGTGCTGCGCTTCAACCGCAACTTCGACACCTACGTCCAGCACGAGCGCTGCACCGCCGCGCAGATGCGCCCCTACAACGACGCCGTCGCCGTCTTCGCGAAGAAGTTCCACACCGTGGTCCGCAAGGCCCGC
>CAMVRE010000245.1 GCA_947169825.1 uncultured Verrucomicrobiota bacterium
CGCGCCGGCTTCGGCGCTTGGCCGCTTCGGCGAACCGGCGTCGTGCGAGAGGCGTTTACGATGGCATGAAACGCCCGCTGCCCTGGCGCGCCATCGCGCTCTTCCTGTTCGTCTCCGCCGTCGTTCTCGCGACCTTCTTCCTGTGGGGTGAACGGATCGACGCATGGACGCAGAAGGTCGTGGAGAAGGCGGCCGACGACAAGACTCTCGTCGCCGTGATCCTGTTTCTCGTCCTCGCGAGCGACATCTTCCTTCCCGTCCCCTCGAGCATCGCGAGTACGGCCTGCGGGCTCGTTCTCGGCCCCGTGCTCGGCTTCGCCGTCTCCTTTCTGGCGATGTCGGCGAGCGCGGCGTCCGGATACGCCCTCGGACGTTTCGCCTCCGGAATGGCGGCCCGGATCGTCGGCGCCGCCGACATGGCCGCCCTCCGGGAGTTCCAGCGCCGGTCCGGCCCTTGGACGCTGCTTGCGCTGCGTCCGGTCCCGGTCCTCGCGGAATCCTCGGCCGTCTTTGCGGGGATCGGGCGGCTCCCGGTCGGTCCGACGGCCCTCCAGCTCGCGCTCGGAAATGCGGTAGTGTCGCTCGTCTACGTGTTCGTGGGGGCCTTCTTCGCCGACGCGGAGCGCGGCTCGTGGATCGCCTTCCTCGCGGCGATGGCCGTTTCCGGGGTGTTCTTCCTGATCCGCTCCCGTATGGTACGCCCTAAAGAATAAGGCGCGGACGGCCTTGCCTCCGTCCGCGCCGGCCCGAACCGGATGACCTCCGGATGGTGGAGCCCGCCGCCACCCGGCGGACGGGCTCTCGGGCGACCAACGCAATGGTTACTGGATGCCGGCTTCGGCCTTGACCTTCGCGACCCATTCGGCGATGCGGCCGTCGGTCATGTTCGGCTCGTTCGACTCGTCGAGCTTCAGCACGTCGCCGACGAGCGTCGCTCCCGCGTCCCTCGCGGCGGCGGCGAGCGTTTCGGCGGCGACGCAGAAGGTGTCGGCGAATCCGACCGAGTCGCCGAGTCCGAAGACGGCGACCTTCTTTCCGGCGAACGCGGGCCCGAGGGCGTCGAGCCGCGCGGCCCAGTCGTCCTGCAGGTCGCCGACGCCCCAGGTGGGCGTTCCGAGGACCAGCAGGTCCGCGCCGAAGGCGTCGTCGCCGGCGTCGTTCACGTTGACGGCTTCGGCGCCGAACGCCGCCGCGACCTTGGCGGCGACCGCTTCGGTCGTGCCGGTGGTGCTTCCGTAGATGACGGAGATCTTGCTCATGGTTTTTTCCTTTCGGGTTGGGTTGTTCGTGGAAGGGAAAGGCTCGCTCACGCGGGGAGCGGGGGAAGGCGGCGGAGCTTCGCGCAGGCGTCGAGGGCGTCGCTTTCGAACGCGAGGACCGCCATCGCCCGCTCGCGGGCGGCGCGGATGCGCGCCATGAGGCGGAGCGATTCGCCCGCCGGAGCGAAGACGCGCCAGAGCGCGCGGCGCACGGACAGCGCCTCGCCGGGGCGTTCGATGAACCCCGCCACGTCGCGGACCGGATAGCCGAGGAAGACGCCGACTTCGTGCGGGCAGGATTCCGCGCCGGCCGCGAACGCCGCCTCGAGCCGGTCGAGCGCGGCGTCCGCCCCCGCCGGGTATCCGCGGTCCGAGAGGAAGCGCGCGACCTCCGGTTCGGCGAGCCGGGCCGCGAGGCGCGCCGGGTCGAAGAAGAGCGCGAGGCAGCCGCGCGGCGTCCGGCGCAGGACGCGCGCCTCCAGTCCGAGCGCCGCGACGAGCTTTTCCCGGTGGCGGCAGAAGAACCGGTCCGCGCGTCGCGACGCCGGCACGCGGCCGCAGTCCCGTAGGGCGATCAGCATCGCGGGCTTGTCCCCGGACAGCACCGGCGCGGCCTCGACGAGAATGCGCCGCGCGAGACGGTCCGCGTCCCCTCCGCAGCGGAGGGCGGCGGGGGCCGGCGGGGCGGTTCGTCTGGCGTGGTTGCGTCGCATGGGGCCGGGAGAATATTAGACTCGTCTAACATTGTCAAGCAAAATTATAGCCCGGTCTAACTTTTTCTTGACCCGCCCCGCCGGGGCAAACGACGGGCTGACACGCCGCTTGCAGGTATCTACGGCACTCCGCCGCACGCTCCGAAATCCCGGTAGGTTCGGAGCACGAGCGCGTCGATGGCGGCACGGTCCGGGTCGGAATGGCGGTCGTAGACGGCCACGACGTCGATGCCGGCCGCACGCGCGGACTCCACGCCGGGGAGCGAGTCCTCGACGGCGAGGGCGCGATCCGCGGGCACGCCGGTTTCCTCGAGAATGCGGAGGTAGACCTCCGGGCTGGGCTTCCCCTCCCGGACGTCGTCGCGGACGAGGATCGGGTCGAAGAACTCGTCGAGCGGCGCCTTGCTCCGGATGTTCTGGTTGCGCGAGAGGTAGATCTCGAGGTTCGGCCTCCGCGTGGTGGACGCGATGGCGAGGCGGATGCCCCGGGCGCTGAGGCGGCGAACGAGAACGTCCGCGCCGGGCTTGTAGTCCACCTCGTTCGCGAGCAGCTTCTCGCCAAGCTCGTAGCGCAGCCGCAGGATGTCCGCCGGCGGGAGCGGAGAGCCGGCGGACGTCCCCAGCTCGCGGCAGTATTCCAGATAGGGGCTCGCCGCGGCCGCGTGGCGTCGGAGGGCGTCCTCGCGGAAGGCGCCGCGCTCCGCCTCGCCGAGAGTCGGCAGCCCGAGCCGCTCGCGGAGCCGCCGGTCCACCTCGTTCCACACGCCGATCGAGTCGATGAGAGTCCCGTCGAGATCGAAGACGACGAGGTCGCGGTGATCGAAGGGGTTCACGATCTTGTCAGATGGTGCCCGAGCAGAGCGGCCGCGAAACCGACCGCCAGACTCGCGGCGACGTAGAGGGCGATCATGGCCGTGTGTCCGGAGCGAAGGAAGGCCGCATTCTCGTCCATGAACGTCGAGAAGGTCGTAAAGCCGCCGCAGAACCCCGTGGCGAGCAGGAGTCGAAGACGCGGGTCGATGCTGCCGGCGCGGCCGGAAAGCCCGGCGACAAAGCCCAGCAGGAGGCATCCGGCCACATTCACGGCGAAGGTGGCCCACGGGAATCCGGCACCGCCCCCGGTCGGCAGAGCCCTTGCCACCAGGAATCGCGAAACGCCGCCGCAGAAACTTCCGCAACCCACCAGCAGACAGTCAAGGAACGTCTTCATGGCGACGATTCTATCAGAACGTCCCCTCGCGCGCAAAGCCGGGCTTTCGCCGGCGGCGGCGGTGTGGTATGATGCGCGCCATGACACCCGAAGAGCGCGGCGAGAAGGCCGCATCCCTCAAGAAGTCCGGAACCGCCAACTGTTGCCAGTCGGTGCTGCTCTCCTACGCCGACCTCCTCCCGATGGACGCGGACGCCCTGCGCCGAATCGGTGCCGGCTTCGCCGTCGGCATGGGAACGATGGAGGCGACCTGCGGCGCCCTCGTCGCCGCCGGCATCGTGGCCGGCCACCGCACCGCCACCAGGCAGGAGGCCGTGCGCTTCGCGCGCGACATCCACGACCGCTTCCGCGCCAAGTGCGGAGCCACCATCTGCAAGGACCTCAAGGGCCGCGACACGGGCCGCGTCCTCTGCGAATGCCCCGAGTGCTGCCGCAACGCCGTCCTCGCAACGGAGGAGGCGTTCGGATCGCACTGACCGTCAGATCGGCAGTGTCGTTTGAACGGGGAACCCCGACAGGTCGCCGGCCTTCTCGCGAATCCAGGCGAGCAGGCATGAAACGACGTGCTCGACCTCCGCATCGGAGAGCGGACGTCCCGCCGGGATGCCGTGCCACTTGAAGAGGCACCCCCGGCAGCAGGTCGCGGTGGCGTGCTGCGCGATGAACACGGGATGCCCGCGCATGGGCGTCTGGCGGCCGTCGTTCCTTGGTGACGCCGGCGCAAGCCGTTCGCGGACGATCGTCTCCGCCTGCGATCGGAGCGTCTCCCACCCGGCGCGCGCGACATAGGCCCGGTCGGCTTCGCCGAGTTTGAACCGCGACCGGAACCTGGACCCGGCCAGGCGCGCGCGGAGTTGATCCCAGGCGGCGGTCACGCCTTCGGTCCTGTCGCGGCGATGTTCTTTCCGCGAATCTCGCGGCGAGGCGCGCAGTCGGGAA
>CAMVRE010000246.1 GCA_947169825.1 uncultured Verrucomicrobiota bacterium
AAACGGACCGACATCCGCAAGATCCTCGTCGTGGGCGCCGGGCCGATCGTGATCGGCCAGGGGTGCGAGTTCGACTACTCCGGCGTCCAGGCAGTGAAGGCCCTCAAGCGCGAGGGCTACGAGGTGGTGCTCGCGAACTCGAACCCCGCCACGGTGATGACCGACCCCGAGCGCGCGGACCGCACCTACATCGAGCCGCTCACGGCCGACGCGCTGCACGAGGTGATCCGCCGCGAGCGCCCGGACGCGCTCCTGCCGACGCTCGGCGGCCAGACCGCGCTCAACCTCGCGATGGAGCTCTCGAAGAGCGGCGTGCTGCGCCGCTACCGCGTGGAGCTCATCGGCGCGGACGCGGACGCCATCGCGCGCGCCGAGGACCGCAACCTCTTCCAGGGCGCGATGCGCGAGCTCGGGCTCGACCTGCCGCGCGGCGGCAGCGCGCACACGCCCGAGGAGGCGCGCGCCGTCGCGCGCGCCATCGGCTCGTGGCCGCTCGTCGTGCGCCCCGGCTTCACGCTCGGCGGCACGGGCGGCGGCATCGCGCGCGACGCGGCGTCGTTCGACGCCATTGTTGCGCGCGGGCTCGCCGCGTCCCTGAACGGCGAGGTGCTCGTCGAGGAATGTCTCGATGGCTGGAAGGAGTTCGAGATGGAGGTGATGCGCGACCGCGCCGGCACGGCGGTGATCGTCTGCTCCATCGAGAACCTCGACCCGATGGGCGTCCACACGGGCGACTCGATCACCGTCGCGCCGATCCAGACGCTCACGGACCGCGAGTACCAGGCGATGCGCGACGACTCGATCCGCGTCCTGGAGAAGGTCGGCGTCGCGACCGGCGGCTCGAACGTGCAGTGGGCGGTCGATCCGAGGAACGGCCGCCGCGTGATCATCGAGATGAACCCGCGCGTGTCGCGCTCGTCCGCGCTCGCGTCGAAGGCGACCGGCTTCCCGATCGCCAAGATCGCCGCGCTGCTCGCCGTCGGCTACACGCTCGACGAGCTCCCGAACGACATCACGCGCAAGACGCCCGCGTGCTTCGAGCCGGCGCTGGACTACGTCGTCGTCAAGGTCCCGCGCTTCGCGTTCGAGAAGTTCCCGGGCGCGGACATCACGCTCGGCACGCAGATGAAGGCCGTCGGCGAGGTGATGGCCATCGGCCGCACCTTCAAGCAGGCCTGGTGCAAGGCCGTGCGCTCGCTCGAGGCGCCCCTGCGCTACCACGACCTCTCGCGCTTCGACCCGTGGTTCCGCCGCGAGATCGCCGAGGTCGCGGCGTTCAAGGTGTATCTCGGTTCGAAGGTTCGTACGTTCGAAGGTTCGAAGGTTCGCAGGACGAAGTCCGCGAAGACCGGCGAAGAAGCGCAGCTTCTCCGACAGGCGAAGGTCTTCGGCCTTTCCGACGCGGAGATCGCGGAGGCGTGCGGAACGACCGAGGAGGCGGTCCGCGCGCGACGCCTCGCGCTCGGCATCCGGCCGGAGTTCCGCGCGGTCGACACCTGCGCCGGCGAGTTCGAGGCGGCCACGCCGTATTTCTACAGCTGCTATTCGTTCGATTCGGAAACGCCTAGCGCCGCTAGCGCTTCTAGCCCCGCTAGAAAGGCGAGGACCCGCCGCAAGGTCCTCGTCCTCGGCGGCGGGCCGAACCGGATCGGGCAGGGCATCGAGTTCGACTGGTGCTGCTGCCACGCGGCGTTCGCGCTGCGGGAGCGCGGGTTCGAGGTGGTGATGATGAACTCGAACCCGGAGACGGTCTCCACCGACTACGACACGAGCGACCGGCTCTACTTCGAGCCGCTCACGTTCGAGGACGCGATGGAGGTCTACGAGCGCGAGAGGTGCGACGGCGCGATCGTCCAGCTCGGGGGACAGACCCCGCTCAACCTCGCCGCGCGGCTCGAGGCGACCGGCGTGAAGGTGCTCGGCACCTCGCCGCGCGACATCGACCGCGCCGAGGACCGCGACGAGTTCCAGGCGCTCGTCGCCGAGGCGGGCGTGAAGCAGCCGCCGAGCGGCATCGCGCACTCCGTCGCCGACGCGCGCCGGATCGCCGCGAAGCTCGGCTACCCCGTCCTCGTGCGCCCGAGCTTCGTCCTCGGCGGGCGCGCGATGGCGATCGTCTCCACGCCGGAGGAGCTGGAGAAATACGCCGCGGAGGCCGTCGCCGCCGCGCACGGCAAGCCGATCCTCGTGGACAAGTTCCTCGACCACGCGGTCGAGCTCGACGTGGACTGCGTCGCGGACGGCCGCCGGTGCGTCGTCGGCGCGATCCTCGAGCACGTCGAGGCGGCGGGCTGCCACTCCGGCGACGCCGCCGCGGTCACCCCGCCGCGCTCGCTCTCGCCCGGGACGATCGCCGAGGTGGAGCGCATCGCGCGCGTCTTCGCGGAGAAGCTGCACGTCGTGGGCCTCATGAACATCCAGCTCGCCGTCCGCAAGGGCGAGGTGTGGATGATCGAGGTCAATCCCCGCGCCTCGCGCACCGTGCCGTTCGTCTCCAAGGCCGTGGGATGGCCGCTCGCCGACGTCGCCGCGCGCGTGATGACCGGCGAAACCCTCGACGGCATCCTCGGCCCCGAGACGCCGGACGCGGAGCGCGGCGCCTCAGGCGCCCCGCGCTCCGCGTCCAAACTTCCGTATTACTGCGTCAAGGAGGCCGTCTTCCCCTTCGCGCGGTTCCCCGGCGCGGACGTGGCGCTCACGCCGGAGATGAAGTCGACGGGCGAGGTGATGGCGATCGACGCCGACCCGGAGATCGCCTACTTCAAGAGCCAGGTCGCGGCGGGGAGCCCGCTGCCGAAGGGCGGCGACGTATTCGTCTCGCTGCGCGACGAGGACAAGGCCGGTGGCGTGGAGCTTGCGCGCGAGCTCGCGCGGCTCGGCTACGGGATCTACGCGACGCTCGGCACCTCGACGGCGCTCTGGGCCGCGGGGATCAAGAGCAAGGCCGTCTTCCGCATCTCGCGCGGGCGGCCGAGCGCGCTCGACCTGCTGCGCGAGAAGGCGGTCGGCTGGATCGTGAGCACGGCCGAGACGGGCCACGAGGCGACCGAGGACAACGCGCGCCTGCGCACCGCCGCGACCGCGGCGGGCGTGCCGCTCACGACGACCCTCGCGGGCTTCCGCGCCGCCGTGGCGGGGCTCGCGGAGGACCGGGCGGAGGAGGCGGTCTACAGCCTGCAGGAATACCACCGCCTGCTCGGCCCGTCCGCCCGAACGGCCGCGCGGTAGCGGCCGCGGCGGCGGCAGATCAGGGTCCGGCAGCCGCCGATCTCCGCGTCGAAGATCGTCGCGCCGCCCTTCGGGTCGTAGTGCCGGACGATCCGGACGGCGACGCCGGCGCCGAGTTCCGGGAGATGTCCGATGCGGACGTTGTTCGCGGAATGGAGCGCGCCGAAGCGTGGCTCCGGCACGTCGTCGGCGAAGGACGCCGTGCGCGCCGCCGGGTCGAGCCGGAAGACGAGCGCCGGGCCTTCCGAGTCCTCGCGCGGGAACGCGACGCGGAGCGGGCGCCCCGGCTCCGCGGCGAACGTCTCGGGCGGCGACGGCGGCTCGATCTCCGGCACCCACTTCGTGCCGAGCGTGCCGTCCGGGAACCGCACCAGCTCGCGAAGGACGAGCCAGCCGCCCCACCACGCCTCGTCGTGATAGCCGAGCCAGCCGGCGAGGATGCGGCGGTCGGCGCCGAACGGCGCGACCATCGGGACGGCGAGCCCGTCGTAGGGCGCGAGCCCCGCCGCGGCCCAGTCCTCCCAGGAACCGGGCTCGCCGGTCGCGCTGTGGGCGAAGCCGCCGAACCCCTGGAGGACGTAGTGGTGGCCGCGCCACTCGAACGGGCACGGGCAGTCGCCGCTCGTCGGCAGCGTCGCGTCGCGGAGCGTCCAGGGGCCCTCCGGGCGCGGGGCCGTCCAGAGCCCGCTCTGTCCGTCGTAGCCGGCCGCGAGGCCGAGGCGGCCGTCCGGACGGTTGACGATCGTCGGGTTCCGCGTCGGGTGGACGATCCGCCCGGTCTTGCGGAAACGGACGCTGTCCTCCGACACCGCGTAGGTCGCGCCCGCCGGAAGGGCGGGATCCTTCGAGAGGCGTTCGGTGTGGAGCCCGTAGGCGAGGCAGAG
>CAMVRE010000247.1 GCA_947169825.1 uncultured Verrucomicrobiota bacterium
CGCTCGCCTTCACGTTCGACCAGGTCGACGTCCGCCTCTTCTCGCAGGTCGTCGGCTCCTTCACCGGGCGCAAGATCGTCGTCGGCGAGGACGTCGAGGGCAAGATCACCGTCGTCTCGCCCGAGGTCTCAAGGGACGAGGCCTACGCCCTCTTCGCCGCCGTCCTCGAGTCGTCCGGCTTCACGATCGTCCCCGAGCACGGCGTCGACCGCGTCGTGAAGGCGCCCGAGCGCCCCGCCGGCCTCGGCCTCGGGCCCGTCGTCTCCGACGGCCGCCCGCTCCCCGAGCACGGCCTCGTGACGCGCGTCCTCGCGGTCGAGCACGTCTCCGCCGCCGAGATGCGCGACCTGCTGGAGGCGCAGACGCAGCGCAAGGGCGCCTTCGCCGTCCTGCAGGAGACGAACCACCTCGTCTTCACCGACACCGCGGACGCCGTCCGCCGCGTCGAGTCGCTCGTGAAGCAGCTCGACAGGCCCGGCATGGCGCGCGTCACCGAGGTGATCGAGGTTCAGCACGCCGACGCCGGCGACCTCGCCCGCGAGCTCGCGGCGTCGTTCGCCGAGAGCCAGTCGCGCGCGCAGCAGCTGCTCGGGCGCCTCCCCGCCTCCACGCCCGGCGCGGTCCTGCCGGCCTTCACTCCCCCCACGATCATCCCCGTCGAGCACGCCAACCGCCTCCTCGTCACCGGCTCCGGCCGCCAGATCCAGCGCGTGAAGGAGCTGCTCGCGCAGCTCGACGTCGAGGCGCCCGCCGCCCGCGCGCCGCTGCGCCCGATCCTGCTCAACTACCTCCGCGCCGAGGACCTCGCGCGCAACATCACGACGCTGCTCGAGAAGTACGCCGCCAGCAACCCCGATCCCGCGCACGCGCGCCGCATCGCGGTCGAGGCCTCGCCGCTCGCGGGCGCGCTGCTCGTCGCCGCCTCGTCGGCCGAGGAGTTCCGCGCCGTGGAGGACCTCGTGCGCGTGCTCGACGTCCGTCCGCGCCAGGTGCACATCTCCGTCGTCATCGCCGAGGTGCAGGAGGGCGAGGCCGAGACGCTCGGCTTCCAGTTCAACGCCGCCGGCACCTACCACGGCAACGCCTTCGGCGGCGGCTCGCACCCCAACGCCGAGACCGCGGCCGGCTCCACGCTCGCCTCCGTCGTCGGCTCGCAGATGTTCCCCGAGGGGCTCACCGCCGGCATCGT
The DNA here is from genome assembly GCA_947169825.1 of uncultured Verrucomicrobiota bacterium. GTDB lineage: Bacteria > Verrucomicrobiota > Kiritimatiellia > RFP12 > UBA3636 > UBA3636. The sequence continues at coordinate 1,190 of CAMVRE010000247.1, forward strand.
GAACAAGGCCGGCACGACGATCGGCGCGTTCAACCTCGACGCCATCCGCCAGAACGCCGGCGTCCGCATCCTCGCCCACCCCTCGATCTCCGCCGAGAACAACGTCGCCGCGCAGGTCTCGATCGTCGACAACATCCCGATGACGGAGTCCACCGTGACCGGCACGGGGAGCGACAAGGACGTCGTCCAGACGATCACTCGCTACGACGTCGGCGTCAAGCTCTCGCTCACGCCGCACATCACGCCGGACGGCCGCGTGCAGATGGAGCTCGAGCCCTCGATCGAGGCGGTCACCGCGGCCACGGGCGGCGACGTCCTCGCGCCCACGATCTCCAAGCGCATGGTGAAGACCGTGCAGACCGCCCGCACGGGCGAGACGATCGTCATCGCGGGCCTCACGCGCTCGGACAGGACCACGGTCCGCCGCCGCGTGCCGATTCTCGGCTCGATCCCGCTCCTCGGCTGGCTCTTCCGCTGGGACTCCGAGGAGACGCGCCGGACGAACATCCTCATCTTCGTGACGCCGACCGTCGTCGCGGACGACGACGCGGCGCGCTCGATCCGCGCGGCCGACGAGGTCTTCACCGGCCTCTCCGCCGCGTCCATCCGCGAGGAGCTCGCCGCGAGCCCGCTCGCCGCGGACCTCGCCGCGCTCCACGAGGAGGCCGCCGCGGAAAAGTCCGGCGCGGACGCTCCCGAGGAAGGGTCCGACGCGGCGGCGCAATGACGAAAACGCTTGACTTGGCGGGGGGCGTTCTGGTATTGTCCGCCCCCGCACGCACGCCAAGCGGGGATAGCCCGCGTCCGGCGTCCCGACGTGGCGAGGTAGCTCAGTGGTAGAGCAGGGGACTGAAAATCCCTGTGTCGTGGGTCCGACTCCCACCCTTGCCACCATTCTTTTTGTCCCCGGAGGTTTCCGATGCCACGCGCACGCAAGCAGCAGCCCCGCCTGAAACGTTCGCCCGCCCCGATCCCCGAGGGGCTCCCCGAGGAGCGCGTCGAGGAGGAGGAGGCCCGCCGCATCGGCGAGGCCGTCCGCGCGCTGCGCGAGCGGCGCGGCCTGCAGCAGGTCGAGCTCTCCGCCCTCTCCGGGCTCTCCGCCCCGCAGGTGAGCGCCATCGAGCGCGGGCGCCGGCCGCCCTCGCTGCGGACGCTGCGCCGCGTCTGCGAGGCGCTCGGCGCGTCGGTCGACGATCTGCTGCGCGCCGCGGTCGGGCGCGCGGCGCCCGTCTCCGACGAGGCCGGCGGCGCGCTCCTGCCCGGCATGCAGGAGCTCTTCCGCTCGCCCGAGGACGCCCTCTTCGCCCCGCTCGCCGCGCGCGGGATCGTCCGCACCACGCGCGCGGACTCGCTCGTCTCGCCGCTGCCCTCCCAGGAGACGGTCGAGGCGGTCGAGCGCCGCATCCTCGACTACCGCCGCCTTGAGTCGCTCTGCGGCGCGTTCGCGGGCGCGTCGATCCCGCTCTCGCTCCCGTTCCCGCTCGACGCCGAGGGCGCGGAGCAGCTCGCGGACCGCGTCCGGAAGCTGCTCGGCCTCGGCGACTCGATCGTCCTGGACTACGTCTCGGTCCTCGAGGCCCACGGCGTCCGCGTCCTCTTCCTCCCGCTCGGCCGCGGCATCGAGAGCCTCTCGTTCTACGACGCGAGGAGCGCGAGCGCGTTCGTCGTGCTCTCGGAGGAGACGACGACGGAGAAGCAGCTCTTCCGCATGGCGCTCGAGCTGGCGTGGATCTACCTCTACACGCGCGGCGGCGCCACGGCGCCCGTGCCGGAGGCCGCGGAGGCGAACCGCCGCTTCGCGAAGCTCTTCGCCGCGTGCTTCCTCCTGCCGCGCGGCGCGGTGCTCGCCGCGGCCGCGTCGCTCGGCGCCGGGCGCGGCGACTGGTCGTATCCGCTCGTGCTGCGGGTGAAGCGGCGCTTCGGCACCAGCGCGGAGGCGTTCGCCTACCGGCTGCTCGAGCTGGGGCTCCTCTCCGACGCGGCGCTCACGGGCATCCTCGGCGCGATCAAGTCGCACTACGCCTCGCACCAGAACCGCGAGCCCGGCGAGGCGCTCCCGCCGCTCGCGCGCAACGGCCGCCTCGGCGACCTCGTCGAGCGCGCCAGGACCGTCCCCGGCGCGCACGACGAGGTCCTCGCCATCGCCCGCCGCGCCGGCATGTCCCCCGACTGATCCATCGCTTTTCACTCGTCACTCGTCACTCGTCACTCTTCACTCGTCACTCTTCACTCGCCATGGCCTACACCGAAACCGTCCACCAGAGCTGGGGCAGCCGCCTCGGCAACTCCTTCCGAGGCATCCTCTTCGGAATCGTCCTCTTCGTCGTCGCGTTCCCCGTCCTCTTCAAGAACGAGGGCCGCGCCGTCCGCCGCGCCAAGGCGCTCGACGAGGGCGCGGGCGCCGTGATCTCCGTCGACGCCTCCGCCGCGCTCCCGGAGAACGAGGGGCGGCTCGTCCACTTCTCCGGCCCCGCGTCGACGCCCTCGATCCTGCGCGACGCGCTCTTCGGCGTCGAGACGAACGCCTTCGCGCTCGTGCGCCGCGTCGAGGCGTACCAGTGGGAGGAGAACGAGAAGACGACCGAGAAGAAGAACCTCGGCGGCAGCGTCGACCGCACCACGGAATACACATACCGCAAGGTGTGGGGCGACCGGCCCGTCGACTCGTCGGACTTCAAGGAGCCCGAGGGCCACGCGAACCCGCAGGTCTGGGCCGTCGAGCCGGCCGAGTCCTTCGCGACGGACGTGAAGGTCGGCGCGTTCCTCCTGCCCGACGGCGAGGCGGACGGCCTCGGCCGGGCGGTCCCCGCCGCGCTCCCGCCCGTCTCCGCCCCGCTTCCCGCCGATGCTCCGCGCGGCCTCTTCCGCGTCCCGCAGGGGCTCTACTACAGCGCCGCGCTCGCCGCGGCGCCGGCCGCT
>CAMVRE010000248.1 GCA_947169825.1 uncultured Verrucomicrobiota bacterium
GTGTAGCCGTACCAGATCGCGAACTCGCGCCGGTTCGGCGGGATCACCTCGGAGCGGTGGCGGTTGGGCTTGCCGCTCGGGAAGGGCGTCCGCGCCTGCGAGAACTGCCATTTCACGAGCCCGCCCGCGCCCTCGTAGGCGGCGTCGAGGTCGATCACCGACTCCGGCGGGAACTTGCGCGTGATGTTCACGCGGTCCGGGTTCGGGAACGGTCCGATGATCCACCAGCTCTCCAGGTACATCCACCCGCCCGGCATCCCGCGCGAGGTCTCGTCGACCGCCAGGACGTTGCCCGGCAGCAGGTCGGCGCCGGTGCCGGCCTCGCCGCGCGACGCCGGCTGGCCGACGTATTCGCCGGCGCGTCCGGCGACGCGGCGGTAGTTCTCGTCCTTGTTGCCGGCGCCCTGCTGCATGTAGCCGCCCATCGTGACGCCGCGCAGATCCTTGGCGCGCGCGTGGCGGTCCTCGGCGGCGGCGCGCTCGATCTGCATCGAGAGGCCCGCGAGGGCGTGGAACTTCTCGGCGCGCTCGCCCTCGTCGTGGCCGGCGAGGTCGCCGCGCCGGAGCCACCTGAGCCCCATCGCGACGCGCCGGTCGCGGTCGCGGAACTCGCCGCCCTCGCCGAAGCCGGAGAGGCGGAAGGCCTCGTTCATCATCGCCATCGAGGCGTCGACCATGTTCTCGGTCTCGCGGACGGCGTTGTAGCGCGCCTCCTTCTGCGCGGCGAGCTGCTCGGCGGTGCGCGCGCGGCCGTCGAGCAGGTCCGCGTCGAAGTCCTCGCGGACGGGCTTGGCGACGTCGGTGAGGCGCTCGGCCTCCTCGAGCGGCAGGCGCTGCTCGAGCGCGGTGGAGGCGGCGACGACCTCGCGGTAGGTCTCGGTGACGGCCTCCTCGATGCTGCGCGCCATCTCGTAGGCCTCGGAGATGGAGAGGTCGGAGGTGTCGAGGGTCGCGAGCTCGCTCGCCTCGAGGGTCTCGGGGACGTGGCTCTTCGGTTTGGCGACGTCGCTCTCGATGGCGGCGTCGAGCTTCGCCATCGCGTCGAGGACCTTCTGCTGCGCGTCGCGGGCGCGGGCCTGGCGCGCCTTCTGCGCGGCGGCGTCGAGCGACTGCGCGGTCCTCCGGGCCTCGTCCATCCGCTTCTGCGCGCTCTCGGCGTTGCGCTGCTGCTCCTGGGCGCGGTCGGCGGAGCTTTTGGCGCGGTTGTTCGCGTCGTTCGCGCGGTTCTCGGCGGCGCGGCGGTCGCTCTCGGCGCGGTCGCGCTCGGAGCGGGCCTGGTCCATCCGCTTCTGCGCCTCGTTGCGCTCGCGCTCGGAGGCGTTCATCCTCTCCTGCGCGGCCCTGGCCTTCTGATCGGCCTGCTGCGCCTTCTCGCTTTCGGACGCGGCGCTGCGGTTCTGCTCGTCGCGGCGGCCGGCGGCCTGCTGCGCGTCGCTCTGCGCGCGCTCCTTGCGCTCGCGGGCCTGGCTCTCCTCGCGCTCGGCCTGCGCCTTGCGCTGCTCGGCCTGCTGCCGTTCGCGGTCGGCCTGATTCCTGCGGTCCTGCGCCTGCTTCTCCTCGCGCTGGGCCTGCTCCTTCGCGCCCTTGGCGGCCTGCTCGGCCTTCTGCGCGTCGGCCTTCTCGCGCGCCTTCTGCTCGGCCTCGGCCTTGGCGGCGTTGGCCTCGTCCGTCCGGTTCTCGCGGCGCGCGGCCGCCTCGCGGTCGCGCGCCGACTTCTCGTCGCGCCCGGCCTGCTCGGCCTTCTGCTTCGCCTCCTGGTGCTCGCGGCTTTTCTGCTCGGCCTTGTCGTGCGCCTGCCGCTGCTCCTGCTCGGCCTTGTCGCGGCGCTCCTCGGCGGACTTGCGCTCGCTCTCGGCCTTCTGGCCGCGGTCCTTGGCGGCGTTTTCCTCGCGCTGCGCCTGCTGCTCGCGGGACTTGGCCTGGTTCTCCTCGTTCTGCGCCTGGCGCGCGCGGTTCTCGGCGTCGCGCCTGCGGCTCTCGGCCTGGCGCTTTTCGTTCTCGGCGGAACTCTTCTCGTTCTGCGCCTCGTTGCGGCGCTGCTCGGCCTGGCCGCGCTGCCGATCGGCCTCGGCGCGGCGCTGCTCGGCCTCGTCCTTCCTCTGCTGGGCCTGCTGCTTCTCGGCCTCGGCCTGTTCCTTCTTCCGCTGGTTCTCGGCCTGCGCCTTCCTCTCCTCCTCGGCCTTCCTCTCGGCCTCGGCCTTGTCCTTGGAGGCCTGCTGGAAGTCGGTGATCTTCTCCGTGGGCTCGAGGATCTTCTCGGCCTCGGCGGTCTGGGTGCGGGCGGCGGCGATCTGGGCGTCGCGCAGCTCGCGGGCGGCCTCGGCGACCTTCTCGTAGCCGGCGAAGGAGGCCGCGGTCTGGACGCGGTCGAGGGCGTTCTGGGCGTTGGACTGCGCGGCGGCGACGTCCATGTAGTCCTGCCAGTAGAGCTCGTGGGCGGCCTCCTCGACCTTCTGGGCGGACTGGGCGAGGTCCTGCTTCTCGGCCTCGGCGAGCCGGTCGACGTTCTTCTGCGCCTCGTCCTGCTCCCTGAGGGCCTCCTTCTGGCGCTCCTTCGCCTCCTCGGCGGCCTTCTTGAGCTCCTCCTTGGCGTCGTCGGCGAGGTCCTTCACGACGTCGTCGAAGTCCTGGCGGAGCTGGTCGCGGACGACCTCCATGTCGTTGAGGACGGTCTGCAGCGTCGTGAGGTCGCGCTGCAGCTCGCGCGAGCGGGCCTCGGCGAGCTTCTCGTCGAGCTTCTGAAGCTTGTCGGCCGGCATCTGCTCGACGGCCGGCGGCTCCTGCGGGCGCTCCGGGAGGATGAGCTTGCGGACGGGCGTGCAGAGCACCAGCGCGGCGAAGATCGCCAGGTGCATCAGGAAGGAGAGCACCTCCCAGCCGGGATTGTGGCGGCGGACCTCAATCATGGTCGGGGATGCCTTCGGCGGTGTGGATGCCGGCGACCTCGAGGCCCTGCATCGCGCAGGCGTCGAGCGCCTGGACGACGGCGCGGAACGGCGCGTGCACGTCGCCGTCGATCACGACGCGGCGGCCGGGCGCGGCGGCCTTCGCCTCCCGGAGGGCGTCGAGGAGGCCGCCCGAGCCGACGGCGCGGGCGTTCACGAAGAGGCTGCCGCGGGCGTTGACGCCGACCGAGATGATGTCCGGCGTCTGCTTGTAGGTCTTCACGACGTGGGCGCGCGGGAGGTCGACCTCGAGGCGCTTCTCGACCTTCTTGAGCTGGGACGAGACGAGGAAGAAGATGAGCAGCAGGAACACGCAGTCGATGAGCGGCGTGAGCTGCACCTCGACGGCGGATTCGTCTTCTTGGCGGATGGCCATGGCGGAACCTCCGGGCTAGCGCTTCGCGCCGACGGTGCGCTGGACGAGGCCCGCGATCTCGTCCTCGAGGATGACCGAGTAGAGCGAGAGGCGGTTGCGGACGATCTGGTGGACGAAGAGCGCGGGCATCGCGACGGCGAGGCCGGCGACGGTGGTGACGAGAGCCTTGCCGATCGAGTCGGCGAGCACCGAGGCGTCGCCCATCTCGCCCATTGCGGCGACGGTGCCGAACGCCTCCAGGAGGCCGAGCACGGTGCCGAAGAGGCCGAGCAGCGGGGCGAGCGTGGCGACGGTGGCGAGCATCGCGGCCTTGCGGCCCTCGAGTCGGAGCTCGCGCCCGGCCTTGTCCTCGGCGAACGCCTTCACCTCCAGCACGTCCTTGCTGCCCTTGTATTCGAGCATCGTCTCGACGACGCGCGCCAGGGCGCTGCGGCTCTTGGCGCAGCGGTAGCCGATCTCGTCGAACGCGCCGTCGTTCCAGAGGCGGACGACGTCCGCGGAGAGGCCGTCCGGGACGATGCGGCTGCGGCGCAGGCAGACGAGGCGCTCCAGGGCACAGCCCAGGCCGAGCACGGAGAGGAGCCCGATGAACCACATCGTCTTGCCGCCCTGGCGGATGTAGTGCGTCCATTCCTCGAGGGCGGTCTGGTCCGGCGCCTCGGCGGAGGCGGGGGCGGCCTCGGCGGCCTCGGCCGGGACGGCGTTCGTGGCGGACTCCGGCGCGGCGGGATCCTGCGCGAGGACGGGCATCGCCGCGAGCGCGGCGAGAACGGGGAGGAG
>CAMVRE010000249.1 GCA_947169825.1 uncultured Verrucomicrobiota bacterium
GGGGCTAGAGGCCGGCGTATTCGGTGAGAAGGTAGAAGAGGGCCCAGTTGACGGCGAGCGCCTCGCAGGTGGTGATGAAGTCGTCGATGGTGATGCCGAGGCCGGCGGGGAGGATCTGGAGCTGGCGGGCGGGCCGCGGCTTCCAGATGTCGAACGCGCGGATCACGACGAAGCACATCGGCATGAGCCAGACGTGCTCCTGCCACCGGTCGAGCATTCCGATCATGCCGATGGGGAAGGTGAGGTATTCGTCGCAGACGACCTGTCCGGGGTCCTTCTTGAAGCCGAGGTCGGCCTCGGCGACGGAGGCGAGCGGGATGCAGAGAATCGTCATGGCGGCGCACGCGGCGATCTGTCCCCAGACGGGGAGCTCCGCGGCGGTGAAGCCCCAGACGATGAGGCAGCCGAGCAGCGAGCCGACCGTCCCGGGCGCGACGGGGGAATAGCCGAGGCCGAAGCCCGTCGCGACGACGGTGCAGGCCTTGCGAAGGAACTTGTTCTTGAACGAGGGGCGGAGGAAGCTCATGGCGGGTTTCCGTTGCGGGTCGATGCGCCGTATTATAGGCAACGACCGACCCGAATCAAGGGGAAAGGGCGGGCCGGTCCGTGCGTTGCGGCGCTCAGCGCGCCTCGCGCAGGGCGAGGACGCCGAAGGGCGGCAGCTCCACCGTGCCGGAGACGGTCGCGCCGCCGTCGAGCAGGCTCTTGCGCGGGGCGGGGCCGAGGTCGACGGCGCGGGGCTCGCTCGCGAAGTTCGTGACGAAGACGAAGCGCTCGCCCGCGTCGTTCTCGCGCACGTTCGCGCAGACGCCTTCGGGCAGGTCCGCCTCGAACGGTCGCCTCAGGCCGCGGCGGGCGGCGAGCGCGGCGTGGAAGGCGTCGAGGAACGCGTCGTCGCCCCAGGTCGCCAGATACCATGCCTCGCCCTTGCCGAAGCGGTTCACGGTGAGCGCCGGGGAGCCGGCGTAGAAGTCGCGCCCGTAGGTCGCGGCGACGGCCGCGCCCTCGGGGTGGACGACCTCGCAGACGGTGCCCGTCCCGAAGGATCCTTGCAGTCCGAGCGCGTTGCCGGCGGCGCATTCGATCGAGTTGCGCTCGTCGTCGTAGAGGTAGTCGGTCTCCTCGGCCCAGACGCCGAGCACCTTGCGCAGCGGCCCGGGGAAGCCGCCGCGGAAGCAGAGATTGGTGGGGCCGACGACGCCCGTGAGCCACGTGGCGACGAACGTGCCGCCCTTCTCGACGAAGCGCTCGACGCGCTCCGCGAAGCCGTCGCGCAGCATGAAGAGGTTCGGCGCGACGACGAGGTCGTAGCCGTCGAGGGGCGCGTCGCCGTTCAGGACGTCCACCGGGATGCCGCGCTTCCAGTAGGGGCGGTAGTGGCGGATGGCGGTGTCGAAGTAGTGCTGCTTCACGGCGTCGCACGGGCCGGCGGACGCCTTCTGCGCCCAGTCGCTCTCGCGGTCGAAGAGGAACGCGACCCGGGACGGGACGAGCGAGCCGAGGACGGGCCGCAGCGCCCCGAGGTCGCGGCCGACCTGGGCGACCTCCCGGAACATGCGCGTCCTTTCGGTGCCCTCGTGGTCGATGACGGCGCCGTGGAACTTCTCGGCGCCGCCGCGCCCCTTGCGGATCTGGAAGTACTGCACGGAGTCGGAGCCGTGGGCGACGGCCTGGAGCGACTTCATGCGGTGCTGGCCGGGGCGCAGGAGGCGGTTGTGGTGGAACCAGTTGGTCGGGCCGGGGCACGACTCCATCATGAGGAACGGTTTGCCGGGCTTGAGCGAGCGCATGTAGTCGTGCGCGAAGCCGAACTGCGCGGCGAGCGTCTCGGTCTCGCCGGGGCGCTCGTGGTACTGCGGGTAGGCGTCCCACGAGACGAGGTCGATCTCGCGGGCGATGCGCGCGTAGTCGAGGCCGTCGTAGAAGGCCATGAGGTTCGTCGTGATCGGCGCGTCCGGCGAGTGCGGGCGGATGGACTCGGCCTCCCAGCGGACGAAGTCGGCGGTGATGTCGGAGACGAAGCGCCTCCAGTCCACGACGAGGCCGTCGAGGCACGGGTCGATGCGCTCGATCTGGTCCCAGTCCGTGTAGCCGTGCGCCCAGAAGCCGGTCCACCACGCGTGGTTGAGCTCGTCGAGCGAGCCGTATTTCTTGCGGAGCCAGTCGCGGAACGCGGCCATGCAGCGCGGGCAGCGGCACTCGCCGGAGTATTCGTTGGAGAGATGCCAGAACGCGAGCGCGGGGTGCTTTCCGTAGCGCTCGGCGAGCGCCCCGTCGATCTGCCGGACCTTCTCGCGGTAGACGGGCGACGTGGGGCAGTGGTTGTGGCGGCCGCTCCAGAGGTTGCGCTGCGGCGCGACGGACTCCGGCCAGTTCATGCGGAGGACCTCGGGATACTTCTGCGCCATCCACGCGGGGCGGGCGCCGGAGGGCGTGGCGAGGACGACCGCCATGCCGCGCTTGGCGCAGCGGTCCATCACGTCGTCGAGCCAGCCGAACTCGTAGCGGCCCTCCTCGGGCTCGAGCGCGGTCCAGGAGAAGATGCCGACGGAGACCGAGTTGATCCCGGCGAGCGGGAAGAGGCGGAAGTCCTCGTCGAGGACGCCCGGAACGTGGCGCCACTGGTCGGGGTTGTAGTCGCCGCCGTGGAGGAAGAAGGGGAACCTGGGGTTGAGGGGTGCGTTCATGACGCGGATTTTACCGCACCGCCCCCGCGGAAGTCCAGTCCGGCGGCGGGCTCGTCGTTTGCAGCCTCGGGTCCGTCGGAGTAGAATCCGCTCGCATGAAGACGGAGAAATCGCCTGGCATCGCGGCGCTGGACGCCAACTTCCGCCCCGCGAAGGTGGAAGGTCTCGAGGTCGTCTGGCACGACGCCCTCCGCGGCGGCGCGTTCGCGCTGGAGGGCCTGCCGTTCCGCGCCGGACCCGGCGCGCCGCTGCGGCGCCTGCCGGCGGCTCCCGATCCGCTCGCGGGCATCCCGGCCGCCGGGCTCGCGGCCCATACCGCCGGGGCGTGCATCCGCTTCCGCGCCGCGTCGCCGTGGATCGCCGTGCGCGCGACGCTCGGCGACGGCTGCGACATGAACCACATGCCGCGCGCGGGCAGCAAGGGGCTCGATCTCTACCGCGGCGTCGGCGCGGCGTCACGCCACGCCGGGACGGCCCAGCCGAATCCCGACGACCGGATCCTGGAGCGCCTCCTCTGCCGGCGCGCGCCGGGCGACCGGTCGGTCGAGACCTGGCAGGCCAACCTCCCGCTCTATGGCGGGATCGAGGCGCTCGAAATCGGCCTCGCGCCGGGCTTCGTCCCGAAGCCGCCGCCGCGCCGCCGCCTCGGGCGCGTCTGCTTCTACGGCTCGTCGATCACGCAGGGCGGATGCGCCTCGCGCCCGGGCAACGCCTACACGACGATGGCCTGCCGCGCGCTCGACGCGGAGCAGGTGAACCTCGGCTTCTCCGGCTGCGCCCGCGGCGAGCCGGAGATGGCGGAGCTCGTCGCCTCGCTCCGCGGCCTCGCGGCGTTCGTCCTCGACTACGACCACAATTCGCCGACGCCGGAGCACCTCGCCGCCACGCACGAGCCGTTCTTCCGGACCGTCCGCGCCGCGCATCCCGACCTGCCGATCCTCGTCCTCTCCCGTCCCGACATCTGGCCCGACTCGCCCGCCGACGTCTCCGCCCGCCGCGACATCGTGCGGGCGACCGTCCGGCGCGCCCGGGCGCGCGGCGACCGCCGCGTGGCCTTCCTCGACGGCCTGCGCCTCTTCGGCCGCGCCGATCGCGACGACTGCACCGTCGACCGCATCCATCCGAACGACCTCGGCTTCCGCCGAATGGCCGACGCCACGCTCGCCGCCCTTCGCCGTCTCGGCGTGTCCTGATCCGCGGTCCAGGCGAGCCCCCGTCCGACGGCCGGCGTTTGACCGCGGCGATTCCATCGTGTAAAATCCACCGCATGCAAAACGCCGACGAACGCGGCGGAAAGGAGATCCCCGACATGGCCCAAGACGACGAATCCTCCGGCAGGCCGCAGCCGCTGCCCGGGCACGAGACCCAGTCCGACGAGATGGCCTGCCCGAAGTGCGGC
>CAMVRE010000250.1 GCA_947169825.1 uncultured Verrucomicrobiota bacterium
GGCAGCGCGCCCTCCGGCTGCTCCTCGCCCGGCGCCGCGCCGAGCGGCGCGCGCAGAACGATGCCGCCGAACGCGACATGCTCGCCTGCGAGGACGAGCAGCGTCTTCGGGCGGCGGGCGCCTCCGACGAACCGCTCGCGAAACGCCTCGGTCTCGACGACAGGGCCGTCGTCGCCGCCGATCCGGAGCGAGAGGCGGCCGTGATCCGCTACGGCGCGGAACGGGATGCGGCCGTCCTCCGGAAGGCCGATCCGGACGACGGGCTCCTTGTCCGGCTTCCAGCGGGCGGCGATGCACGCCTCGGCGTTCGTCTCCGCGAGGCGGATGCGGAACTCCGGGCCGGATCCGTCGGTGCCTTCCGGCTTGAGGGAGAGGGCGAACCGGCTCGCGTCGCCGGGGGCCTTTCCGGGGTCCGGCGCGACCCAGCCGTCGATCACGGCGTCGGCGGGAAGGCGGACGCGCCATTCCAGGGAGCGGTTGGGCTTCGAGATGACGGCCTCGTCGTCCGCGAGCGTTCCGGGGGCGCCGTTGTAGAGGATCCAGTGGCGGGAGGACCCGCGGAAGAGGAACGGGAGGCGGAACGGTTCGCCTGAGGCGAAGCGCGTGCCGATCCAGGCCCGCGCCCACTCCTCGAAGAGGTAGCCCGCCTCGTGTTCGTCGAGCGGCGGGAGGTCCGCGGAAAGGACCTCGTCGGCGGCGCGGAGGACGTCCGCGACGTCGCCGCCCCGCTTGGCGGACTCGATCTTCGCGAGGGCGGCGGCCGAGCGGCCGCCGAGCGCGGCGGCGTAGTCGGCGGCGTGGATCCGAAGGTAGTCCGTTCCGCCGAAGTCGCGCAGGTAGATCGGCCAGCCGTTGATCGGGTCGCCGGGGTGGAGGGCGTGGCGCAGCGGCCGGGCGGGGTCGGTCCGCAGCTCCGGGTCGTTGCGCTCGCGCGAGCAGGCGGCGGCGATGCCCATCGCGCGGTCGTGCTCGAGCCACCCGGCCGCGTCGCCGTCCCGGACCGCCCCGGCGACGTCGCAGACGCGGCGGTAGTCCTCGTCGACCTGCCAGAGCTCCTCGCCGGCGGGCGGACGGAACGCGCCGCGGAGCATCCACGCGACGCCGATCGCCGGGAGCTGCGTGTCGAAGCGCCCGGTGTCGACGAGCGCGCGGCCGAACCGCCGGAGCGCGTCCTTGTACTGCGGCGAATATTGGTCCGCCCCGCGCGGAACGAGGAACGGCTCGCACAGCGCGAGAAGGCCGTCGTGGTCGCACTGCGCGTCGAGGCCGCGGCGCACCCAGCGCTCGAACGCCGCGGGGGCGAGGCGGTCCCGCCAGACGTTCGCGAACTCGTAGGCGGGCTCGGGGCAGTCGGGGCGCAGCGCCCAGGCGCGCTCCAGCGCGGCGCGGGCCGCGGCGAAGCGCTCGGCCTGCTCCAGGGCGCCGTCGTCCGCCGCGCCGCGCCGCCAGTAGGCGTTCTCCGCGGCGAGGCTCTCCTCGATGGCGCGGCACGCGGCGGCGAGCCACGGATCTGCCGCGGAGGCCTCGAAGAGCGGCGAAAGCTGCCCGGTCCCGTTGTCCTGGCGCAGCAGGTGGAGGACCGCGCGCGAGTCCTGCGGGCGGTCCGCGAGCGTCTCGGCCCACGCGACGCCGAGGCGCGCCGTCTCGTCGCGCGCGCGGCCGTCGACGCGCCAGTCGGCGAGCGCGGCGAGGTAGCGCAGGAAGGGCGTCCCGCCATCGCCCGCGACGGCCTCGCGCAGCGCGCGGACCTGCTCGCGCGCCTCGTCCTTGCGGCCCTGCGCGGCGAGGCCCATCGCGCAGCCCCAGCGCAGCGCGGGGTCGGCGGCGCCCTTCTCGAGGACGAGCCGCAAGGCGGGCTCCCACTCCCATTCGAAGCGGCGCGAGAGCGTGTCGTAGCAGCCGAGGCGGACCGAGTCCGCAAGGAAGGCTCGCGCCTCGTCCGCCCACGGCGCGGACGCCTCCGGCCCCGCCTCGAACGGTTCGAGAAGCTCCCGGCGCAGAAGGGGCGCGAGCGATTCCCGGACGAACGCGGCGCGCGTCCGCAGGGCCGCGTTCGTGCGGGCGTTCGCGAGAAGGCCGAACGGGTCGGGGGCCGCGGGCTCCGCGTCGGGCGGGCACGGAAGAGTCGGCGGCAGCGGCGGAAAGGCCGCCGCGTCCGCGGGCGGCGGAGCGTGCGGATTGCGGACGGCGAGGTTCGCGAGCGCGACGCCGCGGCCCTCGATGGAGAGCCGCCGGTCGCGCGCGTCCGGACGGGCGCCCGCGACGGCGAGCCAGCGGGACCGCGTGAACGGCGTCGGGTCGTCCCCGATCCAGACGGACAGCGTCCCGCCGCTCCAGACCGCGCGGAAGTCGACGCGCTGCGTCCGGCCGCGGACGAGATAGAGCCCCGGTCGCGAGCGGGTGCGCTCGTCCCAGTGCTGGGCGCCGGTGAAGGACACGCAGGTGCCCTCGTCGCAGGGGAAGAGGTTGACCTCGCTGTATCGGTCCTGCCGGAGGTCTGCCCGGTCGGGGTCCAGATCGAGCGAGAGGTTGTGGAAGTCCCGCGGGCGAAGCCACCAGTCGCGCTCGTCCCAGACCGCGGTCCCGCGCAGCTCGACGTCGTTCGGAAGGGAGACCGTCCACCGGAGCGCGTCCGAGTCGCCGCCCGGCTGGTCCGCCCAGCCGTCGCCGGCGGTCCAGCGGCCGGGCCCGGAGCGGCCGGACCGGTCGGCGTTCCATCCGTTGCAGAACGCGCCGTTCGCCGAGAAGCGCACCGGGATCCACGCGCCCGAGTCCCACTCGAGCGCGGCGCGCGCGCCGTCCGCGCGCGACGCCGCGAGCGCGGGCTCCGCGGGCGAGAGGCCGGCGGCGGGGTCGAGGAGCCGCTCCGCCTCGCGCCGCGTCGCGGCCGCGTCGCCCGCGAGGCGAAGGCGCTCGAGGCGGATCAGGTCCGCCGAGTGCGGGCCCGAGATGCCGGAGAGAACGGTCTGGACGTCGCCGGCGAAGGCGAGCTCGTCGTCGTCGTAGAGGATGGTCGCGCGCGGCGGGCGCGCCCGCTCCTGCGCCGCCGCGTCCTCGAGGTCGCCGCGCAGCAGCGGGATGACGGACGCGAACTTCGCGGCGCGTTCCCGCGAGAAGCGGTGGAGGTCGCCGTCGTCGCGGATGGCGCTCGCCGCCGGTCCGGCGCGCTCCGCGAAGTCGGCGTCGTCGAGGAGCGTCCGCGGGTCGCGGCCCTGCAGGCGCGCGAGGCGGAACTCGGCGGCGATCCAGCAGAGCCCCGGCAGGGAGGCGTCGTGCCGCGCGTCGCGGCAGGCGTCGGCGAAGGCGCGGAGGCGCGCCGCGCCGCCCTTCTCCCGGACGCGGCAGACCGTGTCCTCGTAGGCGCCGTAGGCCGCCGCGAAGTCGATCTCCGCCTCCGTCGCGCGGGCGAGCCATTCCTCCGCCCCGTCGCCGCCAAGCAGCCCGCAGACGCCGACGAGCCGCACGGCCGTCGGCGCGCAGGGCCGCAGCGCCCAGGCCTCCTCGAGGGCGGTCCGTGCGCGCTCGAGGATCCGGCGCCGGTCCTCGTCGCCCGGACCCGGACGGATCGTGCCGAACCCCGCCATCGCGCCGTCCGCGCGAATCATCCGGACGATCCACGGGTCGATGCCGTCCGGCTTTTCGTCGATCGCCGTCGCGAGGAACGGGATGCCTCTCGGAAAGGCGTCCAGCAGAAGCACGCGGACGGCCCGCGCGCCGTCCGGATCCCCGCCGACGGACTTCAGCCACTCGACGGCCGCCGCCGCCTCGTTCTTCCATTCGTTGGCGCCGGCGGTCGGCGCGATCGAGCGGAGGGCGGCGACGAGGAAGCGGTGCAGCGTCCGGTCCGGCCGTCCCGCGTAGATCCGGTCGAGAGCGACGAGCTCCTGGTTGATCGGGGCGATGCGCCCCATCATGCCGCCGGGGAGCGCGCCGGCGCGGAGCCGCTCCTCCCGGAACGCCGCCGCGCGCAGGAAGAGCAGGAACGGATCCTTCGTCCGCACGCGCTCGACGAACTCGACGATGTCCGACCGGTCGCGGGCCTTGCCGACGCCGGGCGTGCCGGAGCAGTCGACGAGC
>CAMVRE010000251.1 GCA_947169825.1 uncultured Verrucomicrobiota bacterium
GGTCGTCGCGGGGCCGGGCGTCACGAACCTCCCGTGCTACTTCGCCTGCGATTGCAGGCGGCTGACGAACGTGGTCCTGCGGGGGAAGAACCTCGTCGACATCGGGGAGAGCGCGTTCTCCGACTGCTCGGCGCTCGAGGAGATCACGTTCCGCACGTTCCCCCTGTTCGCGCCGTACGTCTTCGCCAGACTGCCTTCCACGGCCCGGTTCTTCGTTCCGGACGACGTCCCCGCGTGGCAGGAATGGCTCGACGACCCGGCCAACGCGACGCCGTGGGACGACCTCCCCGCCGCCGCGCGCGACGAATACTTCGCCCGGTGGGACGTCCGTCCGAGCCGCCCCAAGTGGCGCGCCGTCGGCTGGTACGCCCCCTTCCCGGAGAACTCGTGGATCCTGCGCTACATCGCCAGCGAGCCGACCGTCCTGATCGTGAAGTAGCCCCCGCCCGAAGCGCCGGACGGGCGCGCGGCGGCCCGCCGCCGCGCACCCGTCCAAACGTCCAACTTCTGCACATTCTGCACATTTGCCTTGACAGCCGGGGCGGCGTTCGGCTACTCTTTCCGCCGTAGCCCGCAAACCGAAGGGAACACCGCCCAATGAAAACGAAACGCATTCTGCTTTCCGCTCTCGTCCTTCCGGCCCTTCTCTCCGCCGCCCGCGCGGAGGAGCCGTTCGTCGCCGCGGCGCGCGAGCGCGGCGTCGAGATCGTCTCGCACGCCGTCCCGAAGGAGTTCGCGATCGGCGACTTCGCCGTGTCGATGCGCGTGCGCAACCAGGGCGAGCTCGCGCTGCGCGGCTCGCTCGACGTCCTCACCGTCGACGCGGAGGGGCGGAATCCGCGCGAGTTCGGCAAGGCGCAGATCGACCTGCCCCCGAAGTCCGTCTCCGCGGACGCCGAGCAGGAGCTCGCGGTCTCGGGGCGCGTCACGGCCGCCGAGCTCGGGCGCACGGCGCGCGTCCTGCTGCGTCCCGCGGGCGCGCCGGAGATCGTCTGCTACGAGGGGCCGGTCGTCGAGTCGCGCAAGGCCGCGGAGAGGCGCGCGTCGGAGGCGGCGAAGGCGACGGGCTCCGCCGGCGGGCGCCACGAAATCCGCTGGGCGGAGCGCCTGCCGGAGGGCGAGGGCGAGCGCTACCGCGCGTTCCTCGAGGCGGGCGGCGTGCTCATCGTCCGGCTCGTCGAGTGCAAGGAGGACTTCGCCGGCGCGGCGGCGTTCTGCGGCGCGGACGCGATGCCGGAGTTCCGTCCGCAGAAGGGCGCCGCGAATCCCTACGACCGGAATGTCGAGCCGGGGGACACGCCGCTCTTCGACTGGCCGAACCGCATCTCGGAGACGCTGGACGCCGGCAACGGCCGCCTCTCGCTCCCGGGCGAGGCGGGCAAGCGCTGGGAGACGGTCCAGAAGGGATACACGGTGCTGCTGCGCGTCGGGAAGGGCCTTCTGGTCCTCTCGACGCACGAGGTCGCGGACACGCCCGCGCTCCGCGAGGATGTGAAGCGGCAGCTCGCGCTCGAGGAGGGCGGCTTCCGCCTCGTCTCGTTCTCCTCCGAGTTCGAGGAGCTGGAGGATTGGCGGGGCAAGGTCGGCCATCCGGCGCTCGGCGGCGGCAAGATCGTTCTCCGCGTGAAGAACGCGAACTACGCCGCGACGAACCTCAACCTCGCGATGCGGCTCGACGTCCGCGAGACGCGCAAGGACGGCCGCACGCGCACCTGGCTCGCACGGACGAAGGAGAACGCGAAGATCGGCGAGACGTTCCCGCTCGAGCTCGTCGTGCCGCCGCTCGACCTCAACGGCGAGATCGCCTGGAAGACCGAGGTCCTCGAGTGGGGCGGCAGGCGCGCGTGGACGCTCGCCGAGGGGACCGCGAAGCTTCCGGAATTCTTCGAGGTCGTCCCGCCCGCCTACCGCGGGCAGGTCTCGACGAGGCGGCGCCGCGCGGACGTCGCGATCGGCGTGCGCTTCAACCGCCGCGGGTTCGACGCCGGGGGCGGCGCGTGGAGGATCGTCGCGAAGGACGCGAAGGGCAGGGCCGCCGTGGCGGAGGCGGAGGGCGCCTTCGCGCCCGGCGCCGCCGCGGCCGAGGCGTGGCTCCCCGTGCCGGCCGACGCCCCCGCGGGCGACTACCGGCTCGAGGCGGAGGCGACGCTGCCGGACGGCTCGAGGCACGCGGCGTCGGGGACGTTCCGGATCGTCGAGCCCGCCAAGGGCCAGATCATGGCCGACCAGGACGGCTTCCTGCTCAACGAGGGAGAGCCGTACTTCCCGCTCGGCATCTACCACTGCCACACGTTCAACTGGGACCAGCCGATCGACGACACCGGCCTGCGCGCCCGCGACATGGGCTTCAACTGGATGCAGATGTGGGAATGGGACTACCGCCACCACCTCTCGCTCGACCGCACGACGCTCGGCGAGTTCGTCGACGGGAAGCTCGCCGCCGCCGAACGCGAGGCCGCGATCGACGCGCTCGTCGAGTCGAACAAGGTGAACCGCGCCGCCTTCGCGGGCGTCGCCATCTGCTTCGAGGGCTTCGGCGTCTGGGACCAGATCATCTTCCGCCGCCCCGGCGAGGGCGGGAAATACGACTTCGAGACCGACGAGCGGATCCGGCGCGAGATCGCGTCCATCTCGGCCGACCCCGACCAGCTCGTGCGGATGTGGTATTTCTCGGACGAGGCCGGCGGCAACTTCCACCGGCCGCTCAAGCGCGCCGCGCAATACTACGCGGCCTACGACAAGGCCGGCTACCCCGCGTTCAACCTCGGCAACCTCCCCGCGGTGATGGCGGGCGACGTCGGCGGCAACGACATCTACCTGCGCTACTACGGCGGCCTCGGCAGCGCGGCTCAGTTCGCGGACCGCGTCGAGGAGATGCGCCGGCAGTACGCGCCGCTGCACCGCCGGCCGTTCATCGTGCCGCAGGCGTTCGGGCAGAGTGAGCGGCAGTCCACCGAGACGCCCGAGTGGGTGCGCGTCGAGGCGTATCTCTCCTGCATCGGCGGCGCGAACGGCATCGGCTTCTACTGCTGGACGCAGACGGGAGACTGGAGCGGCGCGCAGAAGCAGGGCATGGGCTGGAACCCCGCCACGGCGCACGAGGTGAAGAAGCTCATCGAGGAGATCAAGGTCTTCCAGGGCGCGCTGATGTCGGGCGCAGAGACGCGCCTGCTCTCCCGGGACGGCAACGTGCGCGCGCTCTACTGCGGCGACGACGCCTCGGGCCGCTACCTCCTCGTCGCCAACACGCTCGAAGGGGCCGTCGACACGGAGATCGCGGTCCCCGGCCTCGGCAAGCGCGAGCTCGAGCCGCTCTTCGGCTCTCCGAAGCCCTCGCGCTCCGGCGAGACCCTCCGCCTCCGGCTCCCGCAGTGGGGAACCGCCGCCTGGCGCGTGAAGTAGCGGGGCCCCCGATGTTCCGCCTCACCGCCGCAGCCCTGCTTGCCGCATCCGCCGCGACCGCTCTTCTCCCGACGGGCCGCGCGTGGGGCGAGGAGGCGCCGCCCGTCGTGCGGTCGTGGGGCGTCCCGAGCGGCGAGCCGCAGGGCGTCGAGGGCGAATGCTCCGTCCGCGTGGCGGACGCCTTCCGCGCCAAGCACCCGGAGGCGCGGCTCGAGTCGGCCGGCGGGCTCGTCCTGCCGGGCGGACGCGCGATGGACACGACGCCGCTCATGCAGATCGCCGGCGACGTGGCGCCGGCCGCGATGTACGTGAACTTCCGCCAGTCGGACACCTACATCCGCAACCGATTCCTGATGCCGCTCGACGCGTGGCTCGAGCGGGCGGCCGGGCTCGCGCCGGAGGCGACGCGCGGGGCGCACGCGCTCGGGAACGGGGACTACCTCGCGCTGCTGCGGACGGGCCCGCGCTTCGAGGAGGAGATGCGCGACCGCCTGCCCCCCGCGATCTGGGACGTCATCCGCCGCGAGTGCCCGTGGGGCGAGGACTGCCCCTACCTGCGCGCGTGGGGCCGCGAACCGTGCGCGGAGCACCTCCACACGTGGGCCGTTCCGCTGAAGCAGCTCGTGATGGCGCTCTTCTACCGGCGCGACGTCTTCTCGGAGGCGGGGC
>CAMVRE010000252.1 GCA_947169825.1 uncultured Verrucomicrobiota bacterium
GGCCCTCGCCTGTGCGAGGCGCTCGGAGGCGATTCCAAAGGAGACCGCCCAGCGCCGTGCATTCCAGTTGTTGCTCGCATTCATTCTCCCATTTCCCCTTCAATTCCACCGTGCGTGATTTTCATTGTTTTCTCTTCTCCTGCACGGCTGATTTCTTCATTTTTCTACCTTTCTGATCTTCCCTACGCCAACTGTCGCCTTCGCCCGCGCTCGCGTTTCTCCCGCTCGTCCCGCTCCGCGCGCAATCGACGGAGGAATCCCGCCACGGTCGCGCTCTCCGGCGTGGCGAGCAGTGCTCGCAATCGCCTTCGCGCGCCGGGTAGCCGCTCGCGCTGGGCCGGCCGCACCTTCCTTTCGACTTCCGGATCGGCCGCGAGCAGCAGCTCCGCCGGCACGGGGTCGAAGAGGTCTTCCGAATCGCGTGCCTCCCACGCAAGCCGACGGTAGCCCGTGAGCGCCGCGTAGTGAGGCAGCAGGTCCGGGCAGTTGTCGAAGATCCAGCCGCGCAGGCCGCCGTTGCGTCCGACGATCTCGCCGTCGCCGTCGCGGATGAGCGAGCTGTCCGTCGTCGCCTCCGCGTCGAGCAGCATCGACCCGAGCCGGATCTTCTCCTCCACCTTCCCGCGCCCGCGCGCCTTCTCGAACTGCTCGCGCACCTCGTCGCCCGTCGGCGCGGGCTTGGCGGAGAAGACGCAGAGCCGACGGACCGGAGCGCCCTTGCGACGCGGACGGTCCGGCAGCTGCGGCATCCCGGGCTCGCGTGGCGGGGTGCCGGACCCCGCCACGGCCTTCTCCAGCGTCCCGAACCAGTCCTGCCACGCCAGGTCCCGCTTCGCACGAGCCTTGGCGCGGAGCGCGGCGGAGCAGGGGCGGCGCGAGAGCGCGAGCGCCTCACGTTCGCGGGCGTCCTCGCGACGGACCCGCTCCGCGGCGAGGGCGCGCAGGACGCGGAGGTATTCGATGCGGCCGGAGTCTCGTGCGTCGCGGAGGCGCTGCGCGCATTCGCGGGCGAAGGAGCGATCAACGCCCGCTCGGGCGCGATAGGCACAGAGGCGGACCTCGTGGAAGATCACCGCTGCGGCCTTCGAAAGAAAGGGCAGGATGGTTGTCTGGAGCGCGCCGGGCGCGGCATCGGGGGATGCCTCGAAGAGGGCGGCGAGCGGCAGGTAGATGCTGAAGGCAGGGCCCCACGGGCCGTTGGGTCCGGTTCTCCAGTAGTATTCCTCCCACGCGTGGCGGCGGAGGGCGGCGTCGAGGCGCGCCTCATCGCGGCGGCGGTCGGCGCGGCGAAGGGCGGCGGCGGAGATGGTTCGGCGACGGGGGCGGCGGGACATGGCGGGAGGGGAAGAGCGGACGGAAGGACGGGAGCGACGCTTCTTGATCAAGGGTCGGGCGAAAACGGCAGGACAGAAATCGCCGCAGTGATGGAGAACGCCCGCGATTCTACACCGCAGGAGCGACGAAAGCAAGGAAAATCACGCACGGTGAAATTGGATGCAGACGGGGGCTATGAGGCTATGGGGCTATGGCTATGGGGAGAGCAGGCGGACGAGGAGCGTCTCGGGGACGGGGGAGACCCAGTGGAGGTTTGTCGGGTGGACGTTGCCGCGGTCGCCGTCGTGGAAGGCGAGGACGGCGCCAGCCGGCGGTCGCGGGAGGAACGCCTCCGCGACGAGCCGCGCGACTCGGACGGCGCGGCGGCCGCGTTCGACGCGAAGCTGCACGACCGGACCGCCGTTGCGCAGATAGGCCTTGAGAACGAATGCGCCGTAGTGCTGCGTCCCTCCGCGGCGACGCGGCGCCTCGAACGCCGGACGCCGCACGCGGCCGAGGCTGGAGACCTCGTAGCCGCCCGGACGTCGCAGCACCGGGCGCCACTCCTCGCCGGGACGTTCGTCCGGCTCGCCGCGCCGCGCGCCGCTAGAACGAGACCGTTTCACGGCGGATGTCCTTCCAGATTTCCGCCTTCACCTTCACGGACGAGCCCCCGGCGGCGGGCTTCGGGCGTTGCGCGGCGGCGGGACGGGACTGCGCCGGCGCGGCGGCGGGCGACGCCGCTTTTGTAACCGATCGCGGAGGCACGCCGGACCGATCCGTCGGGCCGATCCGCCCCGGATTGTAACTTTTTCGCGCGGGGGTTCCCACGGCCCGGCCTCTCTGCTATACTGGCGAACGTCGCGCGCCACCCGCCACGCGCCACCGCCATGCCGAAGAAACGCAGCCGGCCCTCGCCGAAAATCCTCCTCGCCGACGGCGACCCAATCCGCCGCGAAACGTTCCGCGACCTGCTCGCGCGGCGCGGCGCGGAAGTCGTCGAGGCCGTCGGCACGGACGCCGCCCGCCGCGCGGCGGAGCGCCGCCCGGCGCCCGACCTGGCGCTCGTCGACTTCGGCTCCTTCGGCGCGGACGCGCTCGCGCTCTGCCGCGACCTGGCGGCCGCCGTCCCGACGATCGTGCAGCTCGACGCGCGGACGTTCACCGAGGAGAACGTCGACGCCGCGCTCGCGGCGGGCGCGAGCGACTGCGTGATGCGCCTCCCGCCGGAGGCGCTCGCGCCGCTGCTCGCCGCGAAGCTCGCGCGGCTGCGCGGGCGCGCCGACGCCTCCACGGGCGGAACCTTCGCGCCGCTCGTGGCCTCGCTCACGAAGACGGAGCGGCGCCTGCTCGGCGTGCTGCTGCGCAACGCGGGGCTGGTCTGCCGCCGCGACTTCCTCCACCGCGAGCTCTACGGGGAGACCTCCCGCGAGGGCTCGCGCGCGCTCGACGCGCTCGTCGTGAAGCTGCGGCGCGGGCTGGGCCCGCTCGGCGCGGGGATCGAGACGGTCCGCGGCGAGGGCTACCGCTGGAACGACGGCCTCGCGGCGCGCCCGCGCTTCCGAGCGGCGCGGCTGCTCGCCGCCGTCGTCGGCGCGGCGCTGGCGATCGCCGCGATCCTCGGCGCGCTTCGCCTCGGCGCGCCGGAGGACATCCTGCAGGAGGGCGCGGAGAAGGCGGGCGAGCTCGTCCGCAGCCTCCCGGGGCTCGTTCCGCCCGGCGAGGGCGCGACGGCGACGCTGCCCGGACCGCGGCCCGTCAAGATCGAGGACGACGGCATCTCCGACCCCACCGGCACCTTCACCATCCGTCTGCCGCCGGCCGCGCCGGAAGGAACCAACGCGCCGTAGCCCGGTTGCGCCGGGCGGGGCCGCCATGGTAGACTGCATCCCACGGACGGGCGCGGAAGCATCCGGACCCCAAACGAGGAAACGAACATGATCGTCGTCAACACCGAAACCGTTCCGGGCTGCCGGATCGTCGAACTCAAGGGCATGGTCCAGGGCAACACCGTCCGCGCCAAGCACGCCGGCCGCGACATCGCGGCGGGCCTCAAGAACCTCATCGGCGGCGAGCTCAAGGGCTACACGGAGCTGCTGACCGAGTCGCGCCGCGAGGCCGTCTCGCGCATGATGGCGCAGGCCGAGGCGCTCGGCGCCAACGCGATCCTCAACGTGCGCTTCTCCACGAGCGCCGTCACCGCGGGCGCCTCCGAGATCATGGCCTACGGCACCGCCGCGGTCGTCGAGGCGGAGGCCTAGCGATGGGGGAGGAGGAGGCCATCGGCGGCGTCGCGGCCTTCGTCGTCTACGTCGCCCTTCCCGCCGCGGCGCTGCTGCTCTGGTGGGCGCTCGGGCGCTCGCAGGAGCGGCGCCACCTGCGCGACCTCGCCGCGCGCGAGGCCGCGCTACGCGGCGTTCTCGTGACCAACCTGCGGGGCTTCCCCGGCGCGGACCCCGCCTGCCCGCCCCCGGAGCTGGTGTGCGGCGAGGCGGCGATCGCGAGCGACGGGTTCAAGTCCTGGGTCTTCGGCCTGCGCAACCTCTTCGGCGGCGAGTCGAAGTCCTTCACGGCGCTCTTCGAGCGCGCCCGGCGCGAGGCCGTCGCGCGAATGGCGGAGGCGGCGCGCGCCCGCGGGTTCGACGCGGTGTGCAACGTCCGCTTCTCGACCGTCGACATCGGCGGCAACGCCTCGGGCGCCGGCAAGAAGGCGATGCCGATGGC
>CAMVRE010000253.1 GCA_947169825.1 uncultured Verrucomicrobiota bacterium
GGGAGCAGGTGCCGTCCTTGACCTCGACCCCCTCGATTCCGAGTTTTTCCGCAAACGCGGACATCAGATTTTCCAGTTCCATTGTCTTTTCTCCTTGGCGCTACTGCCGTTCCATGTCGAGATAGTCGAAACAGTTGTCGCCGAAGAGGACGTTGAGAATGCATATTTTCACGGCATTGCGCTGTTCCGGGCCGCGATCGAACTGCTGGAACTGCGCGTTCTGGGAAAGAGTCTGGCTGTTGATGGTGCTTGGCATGGATGGCTCCGGTTGAAAAGTTGAAAGGTTGAAAAGTTGCGCCGCCTTGGTCAATGCCCGAGGGCCGTTCGCTCGGCGGGGGTGATTGTTCCGGATTGCATCTGTTTGTCGAGATAGGCCCCAAGGGCGGCTTCGGACTCCGCGCAGAAGGCGTCGCTCTCCTCCTTGGAGCAGAGGCCCTTCTCCGCGCGCTTGCGCGAACGGGCCATCGCCTTCTCCGCTCCATGAACCGCCCGCTTCACTTCGGCCGGCACGCGCAGGATGTCGATTCCGCCAGCTCCGCCCTGCCGGAGGACGAAGTCCGCCGCGATGCGCCGTTGCTCCGGTTCGGGGAAGATCGAGAGGGGCAGCGCCGCGGTCTCGGTCGCGTTCGAGATCGTCGTCGTGCGCGCGTCGAGCGCCACAACGACGCCCGAAACGACGTTCCCGGCGTGGTTCGTGTAAGCATTCTCCGCCTTCGCGCAAGGAGCAAAGATCAGGCCAACGATGAATGTTGCCAACGTAAGAATGTTGCCAATGTGGAAATGTTGCCAATTCCAATTCCCAATCCTCGATTGGACATTGGCAACATTGTCAACTGGCAACACCGGAAACATTGGCGACAATCCTCAGTTCCCCTGACGCGAGTAGGCCTTGATGCCGATCCTGATGTCGCCGACGCCGTTGATGAAGGTGTCGAGGGCGCGGGAGCGGTCGGCGTTGAGGGACGAGGCCGGGATCACGAGCAGCCACTGGTCGTTCCAGACGGAGCGCCCGACGAGGCGGGACGACGTGAAGTCGCCTCCGGCGCGCAGGGTCGAGTGGCGGCGGATGGTCGCGGTCGCGTCGCTCGTGCCGTCGAGGCCGGAGAAGGTCGCGATCCAGTCCTGCGCGTCCAGCTCGTCCGAGCCGATGGTGTAGGGCAGCGGCAGCACCTGGTCCACGACGTTCCAGCCAAGCACCGTCCGGGTCGTGCCCGCCGGGGCGCGCATGTAGTCGGTGCCGACGGGGACGAGGTAGATGTTCGGCTCTGTCGCGAGGCCGGTCGTCGTCTGGGTCGTCAGCGCGTCGTATCCGGCGAAATCGACGCCCACGGCGGCGATCTTGGTGGCGTAGTCGGCGCTCGAGAACTGCGACTCTCCGCCCTGGAGGGTGTGGCCGAAGAAGTTCTCCGCGTTGTGGATCGAGGTCGAGAACGGAATGACGAGCCCCGGCTCCTTGAGCGCGGACGAGTTCTGACCCGCAAGCGGCTGGCAGTGGCGCGCCACTTCGGGAACGGCGTAGATGTCGGGCTGCCAGTATTTGCGCAGCTCGCGCCGCCAGGCCTCGTCGCCGGAGGCGTCGGGCTTGATGCGGAAGTTCTCGTAGCGCAGCGAGAACCACTTTTCGGGTTTGTCCGGGTTGTTGATGCCGAGGCGCGGCTTGAGGACGTCCCAGTTGGCCTTCATGCGGTTCACGATGTCGTAGAGGCCGCCGTCGGTCGTGGCGGAGGCGATGGAGACGCCATTCTGCCCGAGCGAGCGCGTCGCGATGATGTCGGCGAGGAACTGCCTGCCGGCCTGCGGGTCGCTGGAGAGCAGCCCTGTCTCGTAGTCGTAGACCTTCGCCAGCTCCCACACGTAGCGCTGAGCGGTGTCGAACGCGGTGGTGTACTTGGTGAGCGCGATGTTGCGCTGCACGCGGTTGTACATGTCGAGGTAGCGCCGCTCGGTGGCGCCGTTCGAGACCTGCTGGCGCCAGAGGGCGCGCTGCTCCAGCAGCTGCTGGCCCTTCTCCACCTCGGCGCGGTAGGCGGCCTCGGCGGCGGCCAGGTCGGCGAAGGCGGGCTGGATCGGCAGGACCGCGAGGTTGACCGCCATGGCCGCCTCGTCGATCTTCCCGCGGAGCTCGTCGTAGGTGCCTTGAATCTGCCCCTCCATGTCGTAGACGCTCTTGGCGAAATCGATGAACATGCCGGCCATCTGCTTGGAGTAGCGTGCGTGATACGCCTGTATGGCCTGTGCCGTGATGCACCGCAACCTGAACATCTCCAGCGGAACCATGCTCGCCCGGACGAGGGACTTGGGATCGGTGACGACCGTCGTGCCCGCGCCGGAGACGGCGGGGACGGTGTCCGTGTCAACGGCGTCGCTGACCATCATGACGCTAAGGCCGAAGTTGCACAGATCGATATTGAAATCCTCCGACATCGTGTCGGCCGGAAGCTTCGCGAGGATCGTGCCCAGCTCGACGCCGAGGGTCCGCCAGAGCGACTTCTCGGCGCTCTTGGCCATCTCCACGCCGAACTTGAGGGTCTCGAGCTTGGTGTCGTAGTCGGACATCAATTCCTTGACCTTCAGGTAGGCCTGGATGTAGTTGCGGTAGGCGGCCTGGATGGTACCCTCCATGCGGCGGGAGCCGGTGATGGTGGGCGGCTTCATGCGGATGCCGCCCTCGTTCACGATGTAGGAGATGGGGATCTCCTCGAACTTGTCCGGGATTTCCTCGCCCAGCCAGTCGCGGTCGTTCTTGTATTTCCAGCCGAGGCCGACGTAGTGCCCGGTGTCGCGCTCCACGAGCTTGTAGGAGTTCGTGAAGATGGTCTGGAGATCTTCGAGGATGCCGAAGGGCGTTAGGTCCATGTAGTTGTAGTTGTAGAGGTCCGGACCGTCGTATCCCTGCGGATAGGTGCGCCCGACGCCGATGTCGCCGGAGTAGGGCGTGCCGTAGATGGCGATGAGCGAGTTGTTGAAGGCCTGCTCCTGCGCGTCCACCTCCGCGATGAGCGACTCCTCGTCCTTGGAGACCTGCGCGAGGCGCGAGCCGAAGACGTTCGCGTAGTCGAGCACGAACTGGCAGTTGGCGAGGGACTTCTCGGCGCGCTCGAGGATCTGCTCGAAGTGCGACTCCTTCTGCGCAAGGCGGTCGGGGTCGATGTCGAACGGAATCGCGTTCTCGGAGAGGCCGAGCGGGTTCGCGCCCGACTCGAAGCCGCCGAGCTTGCGCTGGAGGACGCGGACGGAGGAGGCGAGGACGGGCAGTTCGGAGGCCGTGAAGCGGTTGATCTTCTTGACCCCCTTGTCCGTGAAGGCCTGGTAGGGCGCGTCGTTGGTCGGCAGGAGGGCGTTCACGGCCATCCAGTTGTAGGCGGCGGCCATGCCGGTGCGCGTGGCCCATTCGCCGTAGCCGAAGGCCTGCTCGGCGTCCGAGTCGAAGTAGGCGGCGGTCGCGTCGCCCTTGTTCTCCTTGTATGCCTTGCGCAGGGTGAGGTCCATCGCGTCAGTGCCGGTCTGGACGAGCTTCACGGCCGCGTCGGCGAACTTCTGCTCGTCCTGGTAGTCGACGTTCATGAGCTTCTGGTCCATGAGCATCTCTCCCATGGCGGCCGTCCAGTCGAACCACGGGTTGCGCAGGAGCCGGTAGTAGCCGGTGAGCGCGGAGAGGTAGTGGCCCCAGGCGTCGCCGTGGCCCTGCGGATACTGGACGGCGGCGCAGTTGACGTCGAGGATGCCGTCGCGGGCGCGGATGCCGTAGTTGGCGACGTAGGCCGGCTCGCCCTCGGTGATGCCCTTGGTGAGGTTCCAGGCGAGGCGGTTGTAGAGCGGCGCCTCGGTCATGCGCGGGAAGGCCGTCGCCGAAGTGCGTCCGCGCAGGAGCGCCAGCTCCTCGTCGAGGAGCGAGGGGACCTGGTTGGCGAAGGAGAAGGTGCCGGAGGCGAACTGCTGCCCGTCGTAGCCCGCCGGGATGAGCGGGTTCTTCGCGTCCGAATACGCCTCCGCGCCGAGGAGCGAGTAGAACTCGCCCATGCGCGTCTGCGC
>CAMVRE010000254.1 GCA_947169825.1 uncultured Verrucomicrobiota bacterium
TACGAGATTTGACTCTGTGACTGGAGTTCAGACGTGTGCTCTTCCGATCTCGCTGAAGGCGCCGCTCACGGGCACCTTCTACCGCTCCAACGGCCTCAACGCGCCGAACCTCGCGGAGGAGGGCACCGACATCAAGGCGGGCGCGCCGATCTGCATCATCGAGGCGATGAAGCTCTTCAACCAGATCAAGGTGGAGAAGCCGCTGCACCTCGTGCGCTTCCTCGTGAAGACGGGCGAGACCGTCCAGAAGGGCGCCCCCTACGCCGTCGTCCGCTACTAGCGCGCCGCTCCCCATCCCCCCGCCCTTCCCCGGCGCGTGAAACGGCGCTTCGCCCTGATCGGCCACCCGCTCGGCCACAGCCTGTCCCGCGAGATCCACGAGGCGATCCTCGCGGCGGCGGGCGTCGAAGGCGTCTACGAGATGCTCGACATCGCGCCGGAGGACCTCCCCGCGCGGATGCCGGCGCTGCTCCGCGGCTACGACGGCTTCAACGCGACGATCCCGCACAAGAAGGCGGTCCTCCCGTTCCTCTCCGGCCTCTCGGACGCCGCCCGCCGCTGCGGCGCGGCGAACACGGTCTTCGAGCGGCGCGGCTACAACACCGACGTGGCGGGGTTCCTCGCCGCCGGCCTCCCGCTCGAGGGCGCACGCGTCCTTCTGCTCGGCACGGGCGGCGTCGCCGCGATGATGGCCGCCGAGTGCCTCGCCGCAGGCGCCGCCTCGCTCGCCGTCGCGTCGCGCGACGCCGCGAAGGCGTCCGCCTTCCTCGCGGAGCTCCGCGCGCGCGTCCCGGACGCGCGCGCCGCCGTTTCCGTCGCCGCCTCGCCCGAGGCGAAGGCCGCCACGCTCGCGGAGGCGACCGTCCTCCTCAACGGCACGCCCGTCGGCATGTGGCCTCGCGCGGGCGGCATCCCCGTCGACCCCGCCGCGCTCCACGCCGGCCTCGCCGTCTTCGACCCCGTCTACTGCCCGACGCCCTCGCGCCTCGTCCTCAACGCCCGCAAGGCCGGCGCGCGCGCCGTCGGCGGGCTCGCGATGCTCGTCCGCCAGGCCGTCGCCGCCCAGCGCATCTGGAACCCCGGCCTCGCGCTCGACGAGGACGCGCTCCTCGCCCGCCTCCTGCCCGCCCTCGCCGCGGACCTCTGGCGCAAGAACGCCACGAAGATCCTCCTCACGGGCTTCATGGGCGCCGGCAAGTCGACCGCCGGCCGCGCGCTCGCCGCGCGGCTCGGCCTGCCGTTCGCCGACCTCGACGACGAGATCGCCGCCGCCGCCGCCGCGCCCATCCCCGCGATCTTCGCCGCGAAGGGCGAGGAGGGCTTCCGCGCGCTCGAGACGGAGACCGCCCGCCGCGTCCTCGCGCGCCCCGGCTCGGAGGTCGTCGCCTCCGGCGGCGGCTTCCCGACCTTCGAGGCCAACCGCGCGCTCGTGCGCGGGGCGAACGCGCTCGTCCTCCACCTCGACGCGCCGTTCGAGACGCTCTGGGCGCGCCTCGCGGGCGGCGACGGCCGCCCGCTCGCGCGGAGTCGCGACGAGACCGCCGCCCTCTACGCGCGCCGCGCGCCGGTCTACCGCGCGTTCTGCGACCTGGCCGTCCCGACCTCGAACGACGCCCCGCCCGAGGCCGCCGCCGCCGCCCTCGCCGCCGCCCTCGCGCCCGGGACCTAGAGCGGTTCCAACGATTCCGTGGCCGCGCGAGCGCGGCCGCCGTCCCGGTGGCCACATGTTGTATGGAACCGCCCTAGGCCAGTTCCACCATCTGGTGGCAGAGCAGCTCGGGGACCGTGAAGCGGATGCCCTCCGGGCCGGAGACGAACGCGAGGGGCTCGCCCTCGGGCGCGAGCCGCACGGTCCGGACCCGCCCGCCGGGCCGGACGCAAACCTGCACGTCCCGCAGCGGCACGAGGTCCTCGACGACCTCGACGTCCTTGTCCCAGATGCCGCCGCGCTTCACGGTCGGCGCGTAGAGCAGGTGCAGCACCTTGCGCTTCTTCGCGGGCTGGTCCTGCAGCGTGACGCGCCCGGTCGAGGGCAGCCCCTCGACCTCGACGGTCGGCTCGCCCAGCAGGTCGCGCAGCGCCTTCATCGCGTAGTCGCGCACCGCGACCATCCCGCGCCGCGCGTAGAGCGTGAAGACGGGGTGCGCCAGATACATGACGCCCCCCTTGCGCACGCCGCACGCGTAGCCGCTCGGCTCGGGCCGGTTCGGCGTGTGCTGGTGCGAGCAGAAGTGCTCCCACGTGCGGTTGAAGTAGGGGTCGTAGACGTCGCCGAGCGATTCGCCGCCGGCGACCGTCACGCGCTGCGAGTTGCCGCCGCCGGGGATCCAGTCGGAGGGGTGCATCACCATCGGCGTCGAGACGAAGTCCGGGCGCAGGTCCTCGCGGGGCAGGACGAAGTCCGGGCCGAAGGGCGAGACGCCCTCCGTCGTCGCGCCGACGTCGAAGAGGAAGCGCCTGCGGTCGGCGTCGAGCCCCGACGCGCCGGTGAGGAAGAGCTTGCCTCCGCCGGCGAGATAGGCGTCGAGCTTCGCCTTCAGCGCGTCGTCGACGCGGATCGCGTCCGGCAGGACGAGCGCCCGGTAGGGCGCGAAGTCGCTGTCGGCGTCGAGCATGTCGAAGAGGATGTGCGACTCGAGCAGCATCCGGCCCGCGCCGGTGTCGGCGGGCGTGGGGCGGTCCGCATCGCTCGCGCGCGTGCCGCACTCCATCAGCACGCCGACGTCGGCGACGTTGCGGACGCCGTCGCACCACGGCTCCTTCGCCTCGACCTCGGCGTAGGCCTGGCCGACGAGCGCGTAGGTGCCGCGGTCCATCTCGCCCGAGGGGTGGCACTGGTCGCCGACGGAGCACTTCGCGCCGTAGGCGAGCATCGCGGCGCATTCGTAGCGAAGCGCGTTCGGGTGCTTGAAGCCGCCGAACTCGCCCCAGCTCTGGTGGAACTTGCCCGTCATGCCGAGGTAGTCCAGGCCGAGGCCCGCGACGTACTTCGCGCTGAGCGGGAAGTGGTCGTAGCCCCAGCCGCCGGTCGGGAGCGACTCGAGCTCGAGGTGCGAGAAGTACGGCAGGAATCCGTTCGCGCGGAACTTCGGGCCGACGTTGCCTCCGTTGTGGAAGACGCGCATCGACGGGTCGAGCTCGCGCGCGGCGGCGGTCGTCCGCTCGTAGTAGAGGCGCAGCGTCTCGACCGCGGCGCGGTCGACGTCCTCGGGCCGGTCGAGCCGCAGCCCGTTCTCGCGCATCCAGCGCTGGCACCATTCGCAGAGGCAGGGCTTCTTCCCGACGATGTCGAGGAAGATGCCGTCCGCGTCCGGGAAGAGCCGGCACGCCTCGCGGATCTGGTCGCAGAGGTAGTCCAGGTAGGGCGAGCGGAAGCACATCGCGTGGAAGCCGGGCTTCGCGGGCTCGGCGACCCAGCCCAGGTACTGGCCCTTGTCGTTCATCGCGCGCCACTCGGGGTGCTCGTGGGAGGCGACGTTGTCGATGCCGGCGGAGAGGTAGACCGGCGTCGCGACGCCGATCTCCTTCGCGGCGTCCACCTGGGCGCGCAGGAGGTCGAACGCGAGGTGCGGGTGCATCCGCCCGACCTTCGTCGGATGGTAGGACCAGCCGTGGTGGCACTTGGAGAAGAGCGTGATCGAGTCGACGTGCCCCAGGCGCAGCGCGTCCTGGAACTGATTCTTGTCGAACTTCGCCCCGATGCCGTCGATGTCGGGCGACGTGTGGAAGTCGAGATGGACCTGGCGGAAGCGCATGGCAAAGGAATGGACGAGAACGATGTCGGATTGTACACGAACGCTTCGTCCTCCGCAACCGTTTGCCGACCCCGAAAAGCCTTGCCCGCGAAAAGGGCGTTCTGATACAATGAGCCGCGTTCCGGAGATTCCGGACGCACGGGCACCGCAAACGATCCGACCATGACGAACGAAGAACTCTGGGCGCGCCGCAACGCGCGCATCGACGAACTGATCTCCCAGA
>CAMVRE010000255.1 GCA_947169825.1 uncultured Verrucomicrobiota bacterium
CGGAGCAACTCCAACTGCTCCAACGCAAATGGACCCGCCTTTTTGAAATTCGGGCGAAACGCAAACCCCGACCGGAAGACCCCGCCGCGCCGAGCCCCGCGGAAGAAACTCACGCAGAGCCCGAACCCCGCGCGGCGTCCGCGGAACACAGGCTCGACGAAGTGAAGGAACTCTATGCGACGGGCGAGTACGCCAAGGCCCGGACGCGGCTGGAGGCGGTTCTGAAGGACGAGCCAGGCAACGAAAGAGCCCGTTCACTGCTCCTTCGGGTGGTCGATCGCGAACGGCGGGAGCAGGAGGATGATCTTCGCTGGCAAGACCTTCGCCGGCAAGCCATCAAGAGCGTCCAGCCCCGCCGCCGGCTGGTCGCGCGGCATTGGTATTGTCATTGACGATTGAAGATTGATGGACAATGAGAGTTTGTGGACAATCCACAACCCCGCCAGACGAAAGGACAACGAAAATGGAACCGACCACGGAACATGGTGAATACGCGGAAGCCGCCGCGGAACGACACTCCGCGCCATGCCGCACGACAAAGGACAAACACACGGGCAAAACGATGATGGTCTCCAATCTCATAAAAACCATTCTCGTCTACGGAACGTTCTGTGTCGCGGGATATCCCGCCGTCCGCGGCTTTGCAAAATGGATCTTCTACGGAACTCCGCTAATTGAGTTGCTCCATTGGGCGGAACTGACACTCGGACGTTTTCTCCCGATCGCGGCGCTCATCGCGATACTCTGGTCAATGGCGTATTCGTTCGGCGCCGCCAAAGGATGTCGGCGGTTTGTCTGGTTGCTTCTTGGATGCGGCCTCGTCCTCTTCGTCCTCCAGGATTTTTCTCCGACGGGCGACGAAGTGGGGATGCGGGACATTCTCGACCGTCTTCCTCCCGGTTCGACCTGGGAGGAAGCCAGAAAGGCGATTCCCAGACGGTTTCGAGCCGAAGGGAACCGTCGGATCGCCGTCGGTTCGTTCGTGGACTTCTGCTACCTGAAATCCTCCGCAAAGAAGTATTACCTCGCCCAGGATGCGGAGGAGACTCGCTCCTATTATCCGCTTTGCTACAAGGGGAAAGGAGTCCCGATGACCACCACGAACGAATTGCCATATCTTGGATATGCCGAATTGCTCTTCGACGGACACGATCGCGTCTGCGGTGTCGCGCTGCATTCGGAATACTTCGAACCGACCTGGGGTGGAACATTGGCGGAGAAGTGGGTGCCCGGCTGGCCATTCAAGAGGATTACCGAGCGTCCGAAGAGAGAGCGCTCCTCCGCCCCCGCCACGCCGAGCACCGCGGAAGGAAAACACGCGGAGAGCGCGGAGACCGCAGAGCCCGAACCGCGCGCGGAGTCCGCGGTGGGCGCGGAGTGAGTTTTCGTCTGGCGTCTGGCGCCTTGCATCGGGCCGGACGCCAGACGCGAGACGATAGACGAGAAGACGACAAGGAGACGAGAAAATGAACACGGAACCAAAAAACAGTGAGCGGCGAAGCCGCGACACTCGGCCGCAGCCGGCGCGGCGCGAGCCGCGCCGTGCAAGGCCGCTCGACCCGCCGCCGCCGCCGTGGCGGGGCGGACACCCCGCCACGGCGTGCAAGGCCGCCCTGCTGGCGCTGTTCGCGCTCGTGGCGCTTCCCCCGGCGGCCGGCGCCGCCGACACGCCCCTCCCGGCGGGGGCCGCGCCGCCGCCGCAGGACGCCGACTGGGTCGCGGAGGTCGCGACGGGCGCCGCGATGTCGGAGGCGGAGTTCCGGGACCGGTTCCTGATGCCGCTGCTGCGCGAGGAGGCGCTCGAGCCGCTCCTCGCGGGGCCGGACGCCGACGCGCCGTGGATCGACGAGGCGACGAACTACGTCGAGCGCGAGCTCCTGCTCGCGTGGGAGGGGCCCGGCCGGATGCCGTCGCGCCCGCACGCCGACTGGGGCCGCGCCTACGACTTCACGGTGAAGGAGGGGTCGCGCGACCCGCTGCTCACCTGGATGTCGGTGCTGGGCCAGAAGAAGTGGCACTGGGACGACAAGGCCCGCGCGCAGCTCGCGGGGCTGGAGGAGGCGCTCGCGTCGCTTCCCGCGGACGAGGCGGCGTTCCCGCGCCTGCTGGCGGCGCACGCGCGGCAGACGCTCGACCCGGCGCCGGAGCACCGCGTCGCGCTCTGCGGGGCGGCGGTGCGCTGGGCGGAGTCGCACGCCGGGCGCCCGGAGCGCTCGGAGGCGGTGCTGCGCGCGCTGGAGCAGTTCGTCAACGTGGAGGAGCCCGCGTTCGTCTCGGCGCTGCTCGAATCGGAGGCCGACCCGTGGATCGGGCTCGTCGCGGCGGGGCGCTCCTCGTTCGCGCTCCACTTCCGCGACCGAGACCCGGAGGAGCGCAAGCGGCACATCGACGACGCCGAGGCGGCGTGGGGGCGCGCCTGGGAGCTGCACCCGGAGATGCCGCAGGGGGCCGAGGGGATGATGCGCGTCGCGGCGCGCCGGGGAGACCGCGCCGGCATCGACGCGTGGTTCCGGGAGGGCGTCGCCGCGCGCTACGACTCGCCGTCGCTGCACGACCGCTACGTCGCGTTCCTGCGGCCCGCCTACGGCGGCTCGCTCGAGGCGCTCGTCGAGCACGCCTGGAGCTGCCTCGACGCGGCGAACCCGGGGTGCTTCGGGGACGACGCCGCGCTGGAGCGGGAGCGCTCGATGCTCCCCTACGGCGGCGTCCTGGGGTTCCTTGCCGCGCTCGACGTCTCGGGCGAGAGGCCCGCGCGCTTCTTCGGGGGGGCGGGCGTGCTCGGGGAGATCTGCGCGGCCCTCGCCCCGATGCTCGCCCCGCACGGGGCGGGGACGGGCCCCGGCGACTACGACGCGACGATGCACGCGCGGTTCGAGTCGGCGTGGTTCCTCGCCTCGCTGCTGTGGACCTTCGGGGACGCGGACGGCGCGCTGCAGGCCTTCGAGACGGTGGACGGCGTCCCCGACTACTACTGCCGCCGCCTTCAGCAGTCCTTTCCCGGCACCTTCGACATCTACCTCTCGATCGCGGGCCTCAGCGGCCCGAACGCCGGGCTCGTCCGCCCCCTCTACGAGCGACTCCGCGCCGGCGACGCCGAGGGCTACCTCGCGCACTGGGAGGAGGCGTTCGCCGGCGGGCCGCCGGAGCGCCGCGAGACGGGCCTCCTCGAGCGACTCGCCATCCGCGCCTTCCTCGCCGCGCGCTTCCCGGGCGGGGAGTCGTGGCGCGTCCCCGTCACGCCGCACCGCGAGTTCTCCTGCTGGCACGGCTACGGGATCGGCTGGCAGCCCGAGCCGGACGACGAGGGCGGCTACGCGTGGTTCACCGGGCGGCAGCCCTACGCCTGCTTCGAGTTCGGGCTCCCGCTCCCGACGCCGCTCGAGATCGAGACCTCCTTCGAGCTTACGCCGAACCCCGCCACGAACGCCCTCTTTGCCATCCGCCTCTTCCCGGCCGACCTGCGCTTCTCCAACCACAGGGGCGAGAGCCCGGTCCTCTCCGTCCGCGTCGGCCCCGACGGCACCGCGCTCCTGCGCCTCGGCGCCTCCGGCGAGCCCTACGTCGACAGCGGCTACACGCGGGGAACCATCGCCGAAGCCCGCGTCCCGCTCGGTCCGCAAGCGCGCATCCCCCTCCGCGTCGTCTATCTCGCGGACCGCCTCCTCGCCTATCTTGGCGACGACGAGACGCCCGCGATCGACGCCCCCTGCGCCGCCTTCGCCCCGGAGGCCCTCCCGGACGGCGCCAAGCTCGTCTTCTACGGCGTCGACTGCAAGTTCTTCGGCTTCGCCTTCCGCAACCCCGTCCCCGACACGGGCGCGCATCGTGCGAGATAAATTCGACTTACAACGTTTGACTTCCGATTGCCGCTCAGACGGCTCCGGGGCCTGCGGAGTCTCATCTGGGAGGAGCAGGAGCGGGAGCTCGGATTCGCTCCAGCCTGACACGCGTCGCAGACGCAC
>CAMVRE010000256.1 GCA_947169825.1 uncultured Verrucomicrobiota bacterium
TTCAGCATTCAGCATTCAGCATTCAGCATTCAGCATTCAGCATTCAGCATTCAGTATTCAGCATTCAGCATTCAGTATTCAGCATTCAGCATTCAGCATTCAGCATTCAGCATTGTTCTTCGGCTCCGTCCTGCTTCGCAAACGGCGAACGGCGCCTGGGTTCTCGCCCGGGCGCCGTTCCGTTTGTGCGGGTTCCGCGTCGCGCGGAGGTCCTGCTAGGAAGCGACGGCGCCCGGGCCGGCAAAGAGGAAGAACCACTTTGCCTGTCCGTCGAAGGGAAATCGGGCGGCGTCGCGTTGCATGACGGGGCGGAATTCTCTCACCGCGCCCCGCGGAACGCAAGCGGAAATTTCATTGCGGGAAGGGGCCGGGGTGCGGTAGAATCCCCGCCGCCATGCGACCCACGGAATCCAGCGAAGGCCTCGCCGCGCTTCGCGCCGGCATCGACCGGTGCGACGAGGAGCTCGTCGCGCTGCTGCGCCGGCGCATGGAGATCTCCTCGCGCGTGGCGGCCAGCAAGGCCGGCACCGGGAAGCCCGTGCGCGACCCGGAGCGCGAGGCGGCCGTCGTCGCCCGCGTCCGCGCGCTCGCCGGCGCGGACCTCGCCGCCGCCGCCGAGTCGCTCGTCACGACCCTCATGCGAACCTCGCGCGAGCGGCAATACGACATCCTCCTGGCGAAGGACGCGGAGGCGCTCCGCGCCGACACCGGCCTCCCGGAGCGCGCGGACGGCTCGCTCGCGGGCGTCCGGCGCGTCGCGTTCGCGGGCGACTCCGGGTCCTGGTCCGCGGCCGCCGCGCGGCGGCTCTTCCCCGACGCGGCGCCCGTCGCCTCGCCGAGCTTCGCGGCGGCGTGCGACCTCGTCTCGGAGGGCCGCGCGGACGCGGCCGTGCTGCCGCTCGCCAACACGACGGGCGGTCCGGTGGACACCGTCTACCATCTGCTGGAGCGCAACCTGCGGATCGTGCGGTCCGTCGATCTGGCGGTCCGGCACTGCCTCGCGGCCGTCCCGGGCGCGGCCCTCGAGGGCGTTCGCACCGTCTCGAGCCATCCGCAGGCGCTCGCGCAGTGCTCCCGCGCGATCCGCGAAGGCGGCTGGAGGGCCGAGCCCGCGGAGAACACCGCCTTCGCCGCGGCCGAGGCCGCGCGCCGCGCGGACCCGTCCTTCGCCGCGATCTGCTCGCCCGCCGCGGCGCGCGAGCACGGCCTCGCCATCCTGCGCGAGGACGTCTGCGACACGGGCGTGAACGCCACGCGGTTCGTGGCGGTGTCGCGCGAGCTTCTGGTGACGCCCGACGCCTCGCGCCTGAGCCTGCTGCTGCGCCTTCCGGACCGGCCCGGCGCGCTGGCGGCGACGCTGGACGTCTTCGTCGACCGCGCGCTCAACCTCTCGTCGATCTGCTCGCAGCCCGTGCCGGAGCGGCCCTGGGAATACGCGTTCTTCCTCGACGTCGAGGCGCCCGCCCTCGCCCCCGCCGCCCTCTCGGCGGTCTTCCAGCTGCTGCGCGAGCTCCCCGCCCTCCGGGTCCTGGGGTGGTACGGCGGCTAGCGCGGTTCCCATTCCGTGGCCGCCGTCCCGGCGGCCGCTACCGCGGAAGCGCGGAGGACGCTCAGGCGTCGAAGAACACGCGCGAGCCCGAGCGGACGCGGCGGGCGGGCGGATAGTCGAACGCCCAGGTCTTCGCCAGGAACGCGCGCGCCTCGAACTTCGCCGTCGGAAGGTCGTGGAAGAGGTAGTTGCCGCAGTTCACGGGCGTGGCGCCGGGCACCGGGCCGCGGTAGTTCGCCAGATGGCGGAACGCCGCGCGCACCAGCCGCTCGATCTCGCGCGGCATGATCTCGTGGTCGGTGCTCGTCAGGAGGTAGAACCCGGTGAGGCAGCCCATCGGGCCCCAGTAGACGACATGGTCGCGGAACGGCGAGTTGCGCAGATACGTCGCCACCACGTGCTCGATCGTGTGCATGGCGTTGGCGTGGATCGCCGGTTCGGCGTTCGGGCGCTTCATGCGGACGTCGAACGTGGTCACGTAGGCGCCGTTCACCCGGTCGCGGCGGCTCACGAAGATGCCGTATCCGATGCGGGTATGGTCCACCTGGAACGACGCGATGAGCGGCTCTCCGCCGGCGGCCTTCCTCCTTCTTCCGTTCATGGGTTCGCTCCTTTCGCTGGATGGGCGGGGGCTAGGTGATGTCCTCGGGGTTGACGACGAGGTTGTCGAGGATGTACTGCTTGCGCTCCTTGCTGTTCTCGCCCATGTAGAAGTTGATCGTGTCCTGGATGTGGCGGTCGTGCGAGACGTCGACCGGCGTGAGCCGCATCGCGTCGCCGATGAACGCCTTGAACTCGTCCTTCGACACCTCGCCGAGCCCCTTGAAGCGCGTGATCTCGGCGCTCTTGCCGATCGCGGCCACCGCCGCGTCGCGCTCCGCCTCGTTGTAGCAGTAGACGTTCTGGTCGGCGTTCTTCTTGTTCGAGGGGCGCACGCGGAAGAGCGGCGTCTCGAGGATGAAGACCTTCCCCTCGCGCACGAGCCGGTCGAAGAACCGCATGAAGTAGGTGATCATGAGGTTCCGGATGTGGAGCCCGTCCACGTCGGCGTCCGTCGCGATGATCACGCGCTCGTAGCGCAGGTTGTCCACGCTGTCGCCGATGTCGAGCGCGCACATGAGGTTGTAGAGCTCCTCGTTCTTGTAGAGCACGTCGCGCTTCGTGGCGACGGTGTTGAGGGGCTTGCCTCGGAGCATGAAGACGGCCTGGCGGTCGGCGTCGCGCGAGAGCGTGAGCGTGCCGCCGGCGGACTTGCCCTCGACGATGAAGATCTCGGTGCCGAGGCCCTTCTGGCGCTTCGCGTCGTAGTGCTGCTTGCAGTCGCGCAGCTGCGGGATGCGGATCGAGACGCTCTTGCTGCGCTCGCGCGCGGCCTTCTTGACGGAGTTGAGCTCCTTGCGCAGCTTCTGCGTGTCCTCGATCTTCTCGATCAGCTTCCGGGCGGCCTCGGGGTTGCGGTTGAGCTCCTCGACGACGATCTGCTTGATGCGGGGGACGAGGTCCTTGACCTCCACGCTCACGAGCTTGTTCTTCGTCTGCGACTCGAACTGCGGCTCCTGCATCCGGATCGCGATGGCGCCGACGATGCCCTCGCGGATGTCGTCCGGCTCGAACTTCTGCTTCGCGCTGAACTCGTTGAGGCCGCGCGCGACGCCCTCGCGGAAGGCGGAGAGGTGCGTGCCGCCGTCGCCGGTGTACTGGCCGTTCACGAACGAGAAGTAGTCCTCGCCGAAGCGGTTCGTGTGCGTGAAGCAGATCTCGAGGTCCTTCTCGCGGTGGTGGATCGGCTTGTAGATCTTCTCGAACTGCGCCTCGTCGGCCATCAGGTCCAGCAGGCCGTTGTCGGCGCGGAAGGACTGGCCGTTGAGGTAGATCGCGAGGCCGGGGTTGAGGTAGGCGGAGAAGCGGACGCGGCGCTCGACGAACTCCGGCCGGAACCGGTAGCCCTTGAAGATCGTCGCGTCGGGCGTGAAGGCGACGTAGGTGCCGTTGCGCTCGTCGGTGCGGCCCTTGGTCTCGTTCACGAGCAGGCCGCGCTCGAACTCGACCTGGGCGAACTGGCCGTCGCGCACGGAGCGGGCGAGGAACTTCGAGGAGAGGGCGTTGACGGCCTTCGTGCCGACGCCGTTCATGCCGACGGAGAACTGGAAGACGTCGTTGTTGAACTTGCCGCCGGTGTTGAGCTCGCTCACGCACTCGCGGAGCTTGCCGAGGGGGATGCCGCGGCCGTAGTCGCGGCAGGTGACGGAGGTCTCGTCGACCGTGAGCTCGACCTTGCGGCCGAAGCCGGAAATGAACTCGTCGATGGCGTTGTCGAACACCTCCTTGAGGAGGATGTAGATGCCGTCCATGTAGTCGGAGCCGTCGCCCTTGCGCCCGATGTACATGCCGAGGCGCAGGCGGAT
>CAMVRE010000257.1 GCA_947169825.1 uncultured Verrucomicrobiota bacterium
ACTCGATGGAGCAGCTCCGCATGCCGATCGCCGAGCTCGTCCCCTACATCGAGAAATCCATCCAGCTCTGAACCGAACCATGAAAATCCGCACCCTCCTTTCCGCCGCCGTCCTGTCCCTCGCCGCCGCGTCCGCCTCCGCGGACGGGACCGACGCCGTCTTCGGCGCCATTCAGTCCGGCGACGCCGCCGCGCTCCGGGCCGCCCTTGCGGCGGACGCCTCCCTCGCCAACGCGACGAACGCCTCCGGCATGATGCCGCTGCACTTCGCCGCCCGCGTCGGCCTGGCCGACGCCGCCGCGGCGCTCCTCGACGCCGGCGCCGATCCGAACGCCGCCCTCGCGCGCTCCGCCGGCACGCCGCTGCACTACGCGGCCAACGTCGACGCCGCCGACGTCGTCGCGCTCCTGCTCTCCAGGGGCGCGAAAACCGAGGCGCGGGCCGTGAACGGCCGCACGCCGCTGCACTTCGCCGCCGCAAAGGGCAACGACGCCGCCGCGGCCGCCCTCCTCGGCGCGGGCTCCGATCCGAACGCCGCCGACCCGCAGGGCCAGACCGCGCTCCACCTCGCCGCCGCCGGCGGCCATCCCTCGACGATCCGCGTCCTCCTCGGCGCCGGCGCCGACCCGGAGATCCCCGACGCCAAGGGCGCCGTCCCCGCCGACCTCGCCGCCAAGGACGACGTCCTGCTCGCCTTCCGCGCCGCCCCCGCCGAGCATCCCGCCGGGACCGCTTCCGCCGCCGCCCCCGCCCCCGCCGAAGGCGCTACGCTTCCGTTCGCGACCTCCCCCGCGCCGGCCGCCGCTCCGGCCGCGACGCCGGCCGCGACGGACGCGCCTTCCATTTCCGGAACGGACGAGATCCGCTTCCTCGAGACCGCGCCGGCCGACTACCAGGAGCGCGCCATCGCCGCCGCCGCCGTCTTCCGCGACGAGGCGATCTCCCCCGCCGACCGCTACCTTCGCTTCAAGGCCGCCGAGGGCACGCGCATGCAGCCCGACGGCGCCTACTACAACGGCGGCATCGCCAAGAACCGCTTCGAGGGCTACGGCGTCCTCCTCGCCGCCAACGGCCGCGACCGCTACGAGGGCTTCTTCCGCCGCGGCGCCAAGCACGGGCACGGCATCTGGTTCTACGCCAACGGCGACTCGCTCGAGTGCAACTTCGCGAACGACGCGCCCGACGGCCCCGGCACCTTCGCCTACGCCGGCGGCGACACGGTCCAGGGCACCTGGCGCCAGGGCCGCCTCGTCGAGGGCGAGGGCGTCGTCCCGACCGACGGCGGCGCCCGCTTCCGCTGCCTCTGGACCGAGGGCAAGCTCGTCTCCAGCGCCCCGATCGACTAGCGCGCTCCGCCCTTGATGCGCCCCTCCGCCGCCCTCCTCCCCGCCGCGCTCGCCGCCGCGCTCCTCGCGGCGGCTCCCGCCGCGGCCGCCCCGGAGGTCTGGACCGGCGCGGCCGGGAGCAAGAGCTGGAACGACGGCGGCAACTGGGCCTCCGGACGGCCGCCCGCGCCGACGATCGGCCTCCACGCGGTCTTCGACGCCCCCGCCGGCGCCGCGTTCGGCTTCGGCGGGAGCGCCGCGTTCCGCTTCGGCGCCATCGAGCTCACGACCAACTCCGGCCCCGTCTCGATCAAGGCCCCCGGCATCGTCCTCGGCGGCTCCGTGAACTCCGAGCCCGAGGTCGGCTTCATCGCCGAGGACGTCGCGGCGGACGCCGTCCTGCGCAACCTCTCCTCCGGCGCGCTCGCGCTCCGCGGCGGCGTCTCCGCCGGCTGGAACCTCGTGGTCGACGCCACCAACGGCCCGATCCGCCTCGAGGGCGGCTTCGACCCTTGCGGCCACGCGGTCGTGAAGCGCGGCCCCCACCCGCTCGAGATCGTCGGCGGCGGGCCCTCGGGCTTCCGTTCGCTCGACCTCGCCGAGGGCGGCCTCTCGCTCGCCGGCCGCGCCGACGTCGCGATCCCCAACCTCGAGCTCGGCCCGCGCCGCTTCGCCGGCCTCGCGGACTCGCCCGAGATCCGCGTCGAGGGCGGCTCGACGCTGCGCATCACGAACGCCGTCAACAACAACGTCTGGTTCCGCTATCCGTTCGTCCTCGGCACGCCCGGGAAGACGGACCGGTCCACCTTCGTCGGCAACCAGGGCCGCCTCTCCTTCAACCGCGCCCCGACGTTCGCCCCCGGCTGCTGCATCACGAACGCCGGCCCCGTCTGCTTCGCCTTCCACCCGACCTCCGACATCCCGCGCACGGTCCGAGTCCCCGCCGGCATGCGCATCCACGCGCAGGGCCTCTGGCTCGGCGGCACGCCCAACCTCGACTGGCAGAAGCTCGACCAGCGCGGCCACAACGGCATCCGGCTCCTCGTCGAAGGCCCCGAGATCCCCGACACGCCCGGCCAGAAGAAGCTCTCCGGCCCGCCCACGCTCATCGACCTCGGTTCGCGCGGCTTCCTCGTCGGCGGCTCGTTCGACAGCGCCAACTCGAGCAACGCCGTCGCGCGCCTCTCCGGCGCCGCCGTCCTCCGCACCACGGGCTGGATCATGGTGCCCGAAACCCCGCGCCGCAACGACGGCAACCGGCTCTTCCTCGAGGGCGGCGCGCGCGCCGACGCCCTCGGCGTCGAGATCGGAGCCGCGTCCGCCAACAACGCCCTCTCGATCGCGGGCGAGGGCACCTCGCTCACGGTCGGGAGGGAGGGCGTCTACCTCGGCTACGGCAGCGACCAGCCCGGCGAGAGCGTCGGCAACCGCATCGTCCTCAGGGACCGCGCGCGCCTCCATTCCGAGGGACCGCTCCGCATCGGGCGCGGCCGTCGCTCCGACAGGACGGACGAGAGCCTGTCGAAGGACAACACGCTCACCGTCTCCGGCGGCGCACGGCTCGTCACCGGCGGCGCGGAGATCGGCGTCGCGGCCTACCGGGGCCCCGTCCTCTCGCCGGCCGTCGTGGTCGACGGCTCCGGCTCCCGCTGGGACCTCTCCGCCCAGTCCGTCACGATCGGCGGCGGCCGCGGCGCCGCGCTCTCCAACGCCGTGCTCTCGGTCCGCAACGGCGCCACGGTCACCAACGCGCGCGACATCGTCCTCGGCCTCGCCACCGGCTCCGCCGCCCGCAACTGCCGCCTCCAGGTCACGGCCTCCCGCCTCTTCTCGAACGGCCGCGTCTACATCGGCCGCACGACCGACGGAAACGGCGAATACGAGTCGCTCGACAACCTCGCCGTCGTCGCGGGCGCCAACGCCGTCGGCGGCCTCTGGGACTTCGGCGGCGGCAGTCTCTACGTCGGCTACTCCGAGGGCTGGCGCCACATGCTCCGCCGCAACGCGCTCGAGCTCCGGCCCGGCGGCCGCCTCCAGAACATCGACGCCCTCGTCCTCGGCACCGGCTCGC
The DNA here is from genome assembly GCA_947169825.1 of uncultured Verrucomicrobiota bacterium. Lineage (GTDB taxonomy): Bacteria > Verrucomicrobiota > Kiritimatiellia > RFP12 > UBA3636 > UBA3636. The sequence goes on from CAMVRE010000257.1 coordinate 3,396, forward strand.
ACTCGGAGGACTCCTTCTCCGAGGGCAACGAGCTGCGCCTCCTCGGCGGCTCCCTCGCGCCCGTGAAGAGCCTCCGCATGGGCAAGGGCGGCGTCCTCGCCCTCGCGATCAATCCCGCCTCCAAGCTCGGCACCACGCCCGTCGAGGTCGAGGGCGGCGTCGAGATCTCCCGGGGCGCCTTCGTGAAGCCCCTCCCGCCCAAGTCCGGCGCCCGCCCCCGGCTCTACCCCGTCCTGCGCTGGAAGGGCGAGGCCAAGGGCCTCGAGAACCTCGCCCTCGCCCCCGGCGTCGACGCCTCCAAATGGAAGCTCCACGTCGACGCCGAGAAGAAGCAGGTCATGCTCCAGCTTCTTCCGTAGCGTCCGCGACGCGGCCGCCCGCGGCGGCGTAGTCGCGGAAGAACGACGGATACGACTTCGCCACCGCCTCCGCGCCGCGGAGGCGGCACGGCGCGCGCGTCGCCAGCATCGCCGCCGCCATCACGATGCGGTGGTCGCCG
>CAMVRE010000258.1 GCA_947169825.1 uncultured Verrucomicrobiota bacterium
GCCTTGCGGGCCGCGTCCTCGAAGCGGATGGCGTCCTCGGCCATTCGGAAGGCGCCGAAGCGCGCCTCGAGGTCGGCGACGAGCTCGGACGGCGACTTGCCCGTGACGCTCACCATCTCGGCGAAGAGCGAGGCGGCGTAGGCGGAGTCCTTGCCGTGGATGTGCCCGCGAACGGTGAGGCCGCCGGAGGACTCGCCGCCGAGGACGGCGTCCGTCTCGTCCATCTTCGCCGAGACGTGCTTGAAGCCGACCGGGACCTCGTGGCACTTCTCGCCGAAGCTCCCGGCGATGCGGTCGAGCATGTGCGTCGTGGCGACGTTGCGCACGACCGGGCCCCGCCACCCCTTGCACCGCACGAGGTAGTCGTAGAGCATGCAGAGGATCTCGTTGGCGGAGACGTAGCGCCCGGTGCGGTCGATGATGCCGAGGCGGTCGCCGTCGCCGTCCATCGCGATCCCGAGGTCGTAGCCGCCCTTCACGACGGCGTCGGCGAGCGAGGAGAGGCTCTTCGGGTTGGGCGCGGGCATCTGCCCGTCGAACCACGCGTCCTTGTTCATGTTCATCGTGTCGATCGTGCACCGGGCGGTGTAGAACACGACGAGCAGCGGATAGGCGCCCGAGCCGTGCATCGTGTCGAAGAGCACGCGCAGGCCGCGCTCGCGCAGCGCCGCGACGTCGAGGCGCGCGAGGATCGAGTCGATGAACGGGTTGAACGGGTTCTTCGGATACGTGACGCGCCCGGCGGCGACGGCGTCCTCGAACGGGAGGAAGGGCGGCGTCCCGTCGGGGAGGGCGGCGACGAGCTCCTCGACGCGGCGCGTCGTCTCGGGCGGCGCGTCGCGCCCCTCCGCGACGACGAGCTTCACGCCGTCGTAGCGGGCGGGGTTGTGGCTCGCGGTGATCTCGATGCCGTAGCGGAGCCCGCGGTTCATCACGGTGAACATGACGAGCGGCGTCGGCGCCGACCGGTTCATGAACCAGACGTCGACGCCGCCCGCGGCGAGGACCTCGGCGGTCCATCGCGCGGCGGGCTCCGAGAGGAACCGGCGGTCGTAGCCGATCACGACGGGTCGGTCGGTCTCGCCCCGCTCGCGCATGAGCGCGAGGATGCCGGCGGCGACCTTCCTCACGTTCTCCCGCGTGAAGTCCTCGCCGATGATGGCGCGCCAGCCGCCGGTTCCGAAACGGATCATCGAGTCCTACTTGTACACCGGGCCGAGGTGGGCGCAGGCGCGGAAGTCGTCGCCGCCGAAGCGGTCCCACATCGTCGGGCGGAAGACGTCCTCCTTGGCGATGTTGTGCATGTCCACCGGGATGCGCAGCATCGCGTTGAACGTGAGGAAGTCCGCGCCGATGAGCCCCAGCGAGCTGCCGTCGTGGTTCGGGCCGATGCGGTTCATGTACTCGAACGACGTCATCCCGCGCGGCATCCAGTGCGTCTCGGGCCACGTCGGGTCCGTGATCGCGCCGATCTTGTCGCCGACCGCCTTCGGCAGCTCGACCGTCTCGCCCTCGACGACGGAGCACGTCATCGTATCGCCGACGCAGTTGTAGCGGTAGCTCGTCATCGGGAGCCCGCCCGGCGTGCGGAAGTGGCTGGAGAGGCCGTCGCCCGGGAAGTAGGTGAGGTCGGCGCCCATGTAGGTGACGGACTTGCCGATCTCCTTGGCGAGCGCCTGCTGCAGCTTCTCGCTGCCGCGCAGCTTGACCATCACGTCCTGGATCGGGGTCGTCTTCGGGCAGCCGCAGATCTTGTAGAGGTCGACGGCGTACTCGAGCGCGGCGGCGCCGGAGTTGCGCTTGTCGATGATGCCGCGGGGGCAGATCTTCGAGACGTCGGTGCCTGTCGCCTTCTTGATCGAGGCGGGCGTCCAGTTGGTGCGGATGTCGGCGAACATCTGGCTCATGCCGCCGGAGAGCAGGTGGCCGACGGCCATGCCGATGCCGTTCTTGCCGTCGTTCTCGGTGGCGACGACATAGGGCGCGCGGAAGCCGTTCCAGTCGACCATCGAGTTGAGGATCGACTCGCAGACGTCGAAGTTCGGGTTGCCGTCCGTCCACTGGCGCTGGCCCTGCGTGCCGGCGGCGATGGCGTTGTAGCCCTGCGCCCACTCGACGTGCTTGTAGCCGGGCACCCACGACGGCGTGCGGCGCGCGAGCTTGGCGTTGCCGACCATGAGGTCGCGCACGAGGAGCGTCTCGCGCAGGCACTGGCGGATGAGCTCGTCCTCCGGCAGCGGGCGCGGGAGCTTGCCGTTGTTCTTGTTTCCGTAGACGATCTTGAACGTCTTCTTGAACCACTCGCAGGCGCGCTTCAGCTCGTCGTTGTCGTAGAACTTCTCGTCAATGCGGGTGTGCAGGCCCGACATGTCGAACGAGCAGGAGCCCATGCCGAAGGTGTGGAGCATCACGTTGCGGCGCAGGTCCGAGCCGATGATGCCCATCGCGACGCCGCCGACGCCGAGGAAGTTCTTGCCGCGGAGGTAGCCGACGGCGGCCGCGCAGCGCGCGAAGCGCAGCAGGCGCGTCGCGACGTAGTCGCAGAGCGGGCCGTTCTCGTCCTCGAGGTCGGGGTTGTAGATGCAGAAGATCGGGCGCTCCTTCTCGTCCATCGCGGCGGTGAAGGCCTTGAGCCAGACGGCGCCGGGGCGGTCGGTCTGGTTGAGGCCGTAGGCGCACTGCTGCCACTCGGAGGAGCCGATGCCCTGGCAGGCGCTCATGAGCTCGTCGGAGTAGCACCAGGAGCGGGCGACCCAGATGTTGGCGCAGACGTTCTGCGTGGCGTAGTAGGCCTGGGCGCGGGCGCCGGAGCGCGGGCCGTAGACGATCTCGGGCGCGACGACGACGCGGACGGGCGTGCCGTCGGGGTAGCGCACGTGCTCGCGGATGAGGTCGTAGGTCTTCTCGGCCATGCGCCAGGTCTTCTCGACGTTGGAGTCGTAGGCGCTGGGGCGGCCGTCGGCGACGGGGGTGATGGCGATGGCGGGCGGGCAGCCGACGAGGCGCTGGTCGGCGTCCTGGAAGGAGCGCGGGGTGGAGGCGAGCTTGGCGAAATCAGGGCGGACTTCTTTCATGGTCGTTGTGGTTTTCGGGTTGTGCGGAAGGGTTGTTTGCAACGCCGCGATTGTAGCACCGGACCGTCCCGGACGCAACCGGCAAAACGAACGCGCGAAACTTCTTGCCGCGCGGGGGCGTTTTTGGGATAATCCCCGCCCCGAACGCGCGCGAAACGCCGCTCCGTTCCTCCGAGGCCCTTACCGGCATCCGACTTTCAACTTTGCCCTTTCAACTTTCAACTCTCCTCCCTCATGGCCACCCGCAAAGACATCCACAAGGTTCTCATCATCGGCTCGGGTCCGATCGTCATCGGCCAGGCCTGCGAGTTCGACTACTCCGGCACCCAGGCCTGCAAGGCGCTTCGCGCGTGCGGCTACGAAATCGTGCTGGTGAACTCCAACCCCGCCACGATCATGACGGACCCCGTCATGGCCGACGCCACCTACATCGAGCCGCTCAACGAGCACCGCCTCGAGCAGATCATCGCCAAGGAGCGCCCCGACGCGCTCCTGCCGAACCTCGGCGGCCAGACGGGCCTCAACCTCTCGATGGAGCTCGCGAAGAAGGGCGTCCTCGACAAGTACGGCGTCAAGGTGATCGGCGTCAACCTCGATGCGATCGAGCGTGGCGAGGACCGCGAGGTCTTCAAGGCGACGATGGCCGAGCTCGGCATCGAGACGCCCAAGAGCGGCATCGTCCACTCGGTCGAGGCCGCCGAGAGGCTCGTGAAGGAGCAGATCGGCTTCCCGGTCGTCGTCCGCCCCGCCTACACGATGGGCGGCGCCGGCGGCGGCTTCTGCTACAACGTCGAGGAGCTGCGCACGATCTGCGC
>CAMVRE010000259.1 GCA_947169825.1 uncultured Verrucomicrobiota bacterium
GGCCGCCGAGGCGCTCCTCGAGGCGCGCGGCGGGCACGACTTCTTCGGCCACTACGTCCTCGCCCTCCAGGCGCGCGACGCCGGCGAGAACGAGAAGGCCGACGCGCGCTTCCAGGCGAGCCTCGCCGAGCGCGCGGTCTGGTTCGTCCTCAACGACTACGCCGCGTCCCTGGACGCGCGCGGCGCGACCGCGCCCGCACTGATGTTCGCCCGCCAGGCCGTCCTCTCCGGCGGCGAGGACCAGGCCGCGGTGCAGGACACGCTCGGCATGGCGCTGCTGCACGCGGGCGACGCGGGCGGCGCGCTCGAGGCGCTCCGCCGCGCCGCCGCGCTGCCCGGCGGCGGAATGCCCGCCATCCGCCTCGACCTGGCGGAGGCGCTCGCCGCCAACGGCCTCCACGACGAGCTCGCCGAGCAGCTCAAGGCCCTCGAGCCCGCGCTCGCCGTCGCGGACGAGGAGATCCGCGAGCGCGCCGCCCGCCTCCGCGCGGACCTCGCCGCGGAGAAGCTTCCGTCCGACGAGCCCGCCCCGGCGGCCGATCCCGCCCCATGAGGACCCTGTATCTCCAGCTCGAATCCGGCGCGGCGGGCGACATGCTCGCCGCCGCCCTGCTCGAACTCGTCCCCGACCGCGACGCGACCCTCGCGCGGCTTGCCTCGATGATGCCTCCCGGCGTGGAGCTGAGCGCCTCCCGCGCCGCGCGCGGCGGCCTCGCCGGCACGCTCTTCGAGGTGACGGTGCACGGGGAGTCCGAGGGCCACGCCCATCACGACCATCACGGTCATCGCGACCATCACGACGATCACGACGTTCCCGACCACGGGCATCACCACCACCACACGACGCTCGCGGAGGTGCGGGAGAGAATCGGCGCGATGCCGCTTCCGGACACGGTGCGCGCGGACGCGCTCGCGGTCTTCGACTCGATCGCGGAGGCGGAGTCCAGGGCGCACGGGGAGCCGGTGGACCACGTGCATTTCCACGAGGTCGGCTCGCTCGACGCGCTCGCCGACGTGACCTGCGTCTGCGCGCTCCTCGCGGAGATCGCGCCGGACCGGATCGTCGCCTCGCCGCCGAACGCCGGCGGCGGGACCGTCCGCTGCGCCCACGGCGTCCTGCCCGTCCCCGCCCCCGCGACGGCGAATCTCCTCGAGGGGCTGCCGTGGCGGGGTGACGACCCCGCCACGGGCGAACTCCTAACGCCGACCGGCGCCGCGCTGCTACGGCGCTTCGTGTCGGGGTGGGGGAGCGCGCCCGTGATGCGGCTCGTCGCCGTCGGCTGCGGCCTCGGACACCGCGAGACGCCGGGCCGCGCGAACCTTGTCCGCGCGATGCTCGGCGAGGAGGCGCCGTCCGCGCCCGGCGGGCCGAACGGGCGCGTCGTCGAGCTCGCGGCGAACCTCGACGACATGACCGGCGAGGACCTCGCCTTCGCGTGCGAGCGCATCCGCGACGCGGGCGCGCTCGACGTCTCGCTCGCGCCGCTGCTGATGAAGAAGGGGCGGCCCGGGCACCTGCTGCTCGCGCTCGCCGCGCCGGAGCGCGCGGACGCGGTCGCCGCCGCGATCCTGCGCGAGACGTCGACCTTCGGCGTGCGCCGGACCGACTGCGCGCGCTACGAGCTCGGGCGGTCCGTTCACGACGAGGACGGCGTCCGCGTGAAGCGAGGCGAGGGTTTCGGCGTCGCGAAGTCGAAGCCCGAGTTCGAGGACCGCGCCCGCGCGGCGCGCGCGGCCGGCCGCCCGATCGCGTAGTCTCTCCGGCGCCTAGGCGATCTCGCGCTTCACGCGCTCGAGGTCGGCGTCGACCATCATCGTGATGAGCTGCTCGAGCGTCGTCTTCGCCTCCCAGCCGAGCTTTTCCTTGGCCTTGGCGGGGTTGCCGAGGAGGATGTCGACCTCCGCGGGGCGGTAGAACTTCGGGTCGACGACGACGTATTTCTCGTAGTCGAGGCCGACGTGCTCGAACGCGATGCGGCACATGTCGCGCACGGTCGTGGTGCGGCCGGTGGCGACGACGTAGGTGTCCGGCTCGGGCTGCTGGAGCATCGCCCACATCGCCTCGACGTAGTCGCCGGCGAAGCCCCAGTCGCGCTTCGCGTCGATGTTGCCGAGGTGCAGGTCCTTCTGGACGCCGTCGCCGTCGCGCGACGGCGCGCCGAGCTTGATGCGCGCGACGGCGTCCGTGACCTTGCGCGTCACGAACTCGATGCCGCGCAGGGGCGACTCGTGGTTGAAGAGGATGCCGGAGCAGCCGAAGAGGCCGAAGCTCTCGCGGTAGTTGATCGTGGACCAGTGCGCGAAGAGCTTCGCGACGCCGTAGGGGCTGCGCGGGTAGAAGGGGGTCCTTTCGCTCTGGACGGGCTCCTGGATCTTGCCGAACATCTCGGAGGTCGAGGCCTGGTAGAACTTCGCCTCCGGGCGGACCTGGCGGATCGCCTCGAGGATGTTCAGGGCGCCGAGGCCGGTCGCGTTGGCGGTGAGGATCGGCTGGGCCCACGAGGTCGCCACGAAGCTCTGCGCGCCGAGGTTGTAGACCTCGTCCGGCTTGCAGGCGAGGAGAGCGCGGACGATCGAGGCGATGTCGGTGAGGTCGCCGTCGATCAGGTGCACCTTGTCGAGCACCCCGAGATGCTGAAGGCGCCACGTCGTGGGCGTGGAGCGGCGGGCGAGGAGGCCATAGACCTCGTAGCCCTTGGAGAGGAGGAAGCGGGAGAGGTAGGCGCCGTCCTGGCCGGTGATGCCCGTGATGAGTGCGGTCTTGCTCATGGTCGTGTGGTCGAGATGGTCTGGATGGTCTGGATGGTCTGGATGGTCTGGATGGTCGGGATGGTCGCGGAGGGATCTAGAAGGAGGAGCGGAAGAAGGGAAGGAGGGGGAATTCGGCGTCGGACGCCCAGTTGGCGAGGCCGATCTGGACGCCGGCGGCGTGCTGGACGTCGTTGTAGAGCCCGATCTGCCAGCCGCGCGAGGTCGTCGCCATGTTGACGAGGCCGAACTGGACGCCGTTCATCGCGCCGGCGGTGTTCAGGAGCCCGACCTGGAGCCCGTGCTGCTCGCCCGCGCATCCGTTGATCGCGCCGAACTGGAGGCCGTGGAACTCCTTCGCGCCGGCGTTGACGAGGCCGAGCTGGGCGCCGCGGATGTCGTCGCCGTCCATGTTGATCGCGGCGAGCTGGATGCCGCGGAACCGGTCGGAGAAGTTGGCGACGGCGCCGAGCTGGAGCCCGGCGCCCTCTCCGCGGCGGTTGAAGGCGAGGCCGAACTGGACGCCGTCGAGCTCGTCGGCGTAGTTGACGAGCAGGGCGGCCTGCGCACCGGTCGACGGAGAGTTCTCGAGGACGCCGCAGACGCTGACGAGGAGGCCGAGCTGGACGCCGGAGAGCGGGCCCTCGACGACGTTCACGGCGCCGAACTGGAGGCCGCGCTCGCGGCCACCGGCATGGCCGTAGAAAAGGTTGAGGTCGAGGACCCCGACGTTGTGGTGGTCCGAGGCGAGGCCGAGGCGGAGGACCGAGACGTCGTCCGCCGGGGATCCGGTCTCGGCGGCGCCGCCGAAGAGGCCGAACGCGACGGGATGCGAGGACTTTCCGGCGGAGTCGGCGTAGGGGGCGGGCTGGTCGATCCAGCGGGCGATGGCGGATTCCGCCGGATCGGCCCCGGCTCCGCGCGCGGCCGCCGCCGCGAGGACGAGGGCGAGGAAGGCGTTTCGTGCGTGCATGGCCGCGCATTCTACCACACGCCGCCGTCCTGCCGCAACCGCGCTTTCCTTTTCGGGCGGTTCCTGCTATGCTCGGCCCCCGTCATGTCCGATCGTCTCCAGTGCATCCTCGCCCGGCTCGGCGTCGATTCGCGCCGCCATTGCGCGTCGATCGTCGCGGGCG
>CAMVRE010000260.1 GCA_947169825.1 uncultured Verrucomicrobiota bacterium
GCGCCGCGGATGTCGCACTTCCAGCCGGGGAGCTTCTCGACGACGGGCTTGGCGTCCCACAGCCACGGCGTGGGCGGGAACGAATCGACGCGCTCGCCCTCGATCTCGTAGGCGACGCAGACCGGCACCTCGTCGAGGTAGCCGAGCGCGTCGACGAGCGTGAGCGCGACCTCGGTCGCGCCCTGCATCTCGCAGCCGTAGCGCGTGGCCGGCAGGTCGAACCAGCCGACGCGGCGCGGGCGCCCGGTCGTGGCGCCGTATTCCCCCTTGTCGCCGCCGCGGCGGCGCAGCTCCTCGGCCTCGTCGCCGAAGATCTCCGAGACGAACGGACCGGCGCCGACGGCGCTGGAGTACGCCTTCACGACGGTGATCACGTCCTTGATCGCGTAGGGCGGGATGCCCGCGCCGATCGACGCGTAGCCGGCGAGCGGCGAGGAGCTCGTGACCATCGGGTAGATGCCGTGGTCGGGGTCCTTGAGCGTGCCGAGCTGGCCCTCGAGGAGGATGCGCTTGCCGGCGCGGATGGCGTCGTGGAGGAGCTTGTTGGTATCCGTCGCGTAGGGGCGTACGATCTCCGCCAGCTCGGCCAGCTCGGCCCGAACGGCGGCCGGGTCGAGCGCGGGCTTTCCGTAGACGCCCGTGAGGAGCGGGTTCTTGCGGTCGCAGAAGAGCTTGATCCGGTCCTCCATCCGGTCGAGGTGGAAGAGCTCGCAGACCTGGAAGCCGATCTTGGAGTACTTGTCCGCGTAGAACGGCGCGATGCCGCTGCGGGTCGATCCGAAGGACGCCTTGCCGAGGCGGATCTCCTCGAGGGCGTCGAGCTCCTTGTGGACGTCCAGGAGCACCTGCGCGCGGTAGGAGACGGCGAGGCGCGGCTCGATGCCGGCGGCCTTCAGGTCCGCGACCTCCTTCGCGAACGCGCGGACGTTGAGCGCGACGCCGGGGCCGATGACGTTGAGGACCGCGGGGTTGAAGCAGCCGGACGGCAGCAGGTGCAGGGCGAACCGCCCCTTGTCGTTGATGATCGTGTGGCCGGCGTTGGCGCCGCCCTGGAAGCGGACGACGATGTCCGATTCGCGGGCCAGCAGGTCCGTCATCTTGCCCTTGCCCTCGTCGCCCCAGTTGGCGCCTACGATCGCGGTAGCCATGTCTCTTGCGTCTCCTCGCCCCGCTTCCCGCGGGACGGGGGAGGATTCTAGCAGACCCCGCCACGGGACGCAAACGCCGCGCGGGCGCGCGGGCGCGCGGCATTTTTTTCGCTTGTCCGCGGAGGCCGGTTCGGCGATAATCGGGCGCAAAGGAGACAACCGCCATGCTAACCACCGTCGCCATATCGCTCGTGGCCGGGATCCTGCTCGGGTTCGCGGCGGGGTTCCTCTCGCACCGCTATCTCGCCGCGCGCGGGGCGGCCGCCCGCTCCGCCGGGGCGCAGTCGCGCCGCGGCGAGGCCGAGCGCGAGGCCAAGGGCATCGTCCGCGAGGCCGAGATCCAGGCGCGAGCCGAGGTCCTCAAGGCGCGCGAGGCGTTCGAGGCCTCCGTCAAGGAGCAGCGCCGCGAGCTCAACGAGACCGCCTCCGGACTCAACAAACGCGAGCAGTCCCTCGTCCAGCGCGAGGAGAACCTCGACCGCAAGGCCGACGTCCTCGACCGCCGCGAGGAGTCGATCGAGAAGAAGGCCGCCGCCGCCGAGAAGGCCGCCGACGAGGCGCGCGCCGCCCGCAAGGAGGCGGACGCCGCCCGCGCGGACGCCGACGGCCGCCTCGAGCGCCTCGCCGGCATGACGCGCGACCAGGCGCGCAAGGACCTCGCGGAGCGCGCGCAGCGCGACATCCAGGGGGACCTGGCGGTCTACCTGCGCCGCGAGCGCGAGCGCGCCGAGGGCGAGGCCCGCCGCACCGCGCAGAAGATCGTCCTGGAGTCGATGCAGCGCTACGCCGGCAGCCACGCGGCCGAGACGATGACGCGCTCGGTCTCCGTCCCGGGCGAGGACGTGAAGGGCCGGATCATCGGCCGCGAGGGCCGCAACATCCGCGCGCTCGAGGCCGCGACCGGGTGCTCGATCCTCGTCGACGACACGCCGGACACCGTCATCGTCTCCGCCGCCGACCCGCTCCGCCGCGAGATCGCCGCCACCGCGCTCGAGCGCCTGCTCGCCTCCGGCCGCATCCAGCCGCAGCGCATCGAGGAGGTGGTGGAGAGCGTCCGCCAGAACTGGGACGCGCGCCTGCTGGAGATCGGCTCCGAGGCCGCCGCGGAGGCGGACGTCGCGCTCTCCAGCGAGGAGGAGACGCGCGCGCTCGGCCGCCTCAAGTTCCGCACCAGCTTCTCGCAGAACGTCCTGCGCCACTCCGTCGAGGTCGCCCGCTACGCCGGGATGATGGCCGCCGAGCTCGGGCTCGACCCCGCCGTCGCGCGGCGCGTCGGCCTCCTGCACGACGTGGGCAAGGCGCTCGACGAGACCGCGTCCGGCCCCCACGCGCTCGCGGGCGCGGACTTCCTCCGCAAATGCGGCGAGCCGAAGGAGATCGCGGACGGCGTCGCCGGCCACCACGGCGAGACGGAGGAGGTCACGCTCTACGCGACGCTCGCCTCCGTCGCCGACGCGCTCTCGAGCGCCCGCCCCGGCGCCCGCTCCGAGAGCAGCCAGCTCTACCTCGAGCGCATGGACAAACTCGAGAAGATCGCCGCGTCGTTCCCCGGCGTCGCGCGCGCCTTCGCCGTGCAGGCCGGGCGCGACCTGCGCGTCATCGTCGACCCCGACGCGACGTCCGACGAGGACGCGATGCTCCTCGCCTCGCGCATCGCCGCGAAGATCGAGCAGGAGATGCAGTTCCCCGGCCAGGTCCGCGTCACCGTCGTGCGCGAGAAGCGCTGCGTCGAGTTCGCCCGCTAGCCCCTCCTCGCGCACGATGCCCGCGGCATCGTGCATTGTGCATTCAGCATTCAGCATTCCGACATGCCCCTCTTCCTCGACTCCCACGTCCACGTCTACCCCTCCTTCCGCCCGGACCGGTTCTTCGCCGCCTTCCGCGCCGCCGCCGCGAAGAGCGGCGCGCGCGAGGCCGCGGTGATGATGCTCTGCGAGCGCGAGGGGCAGGACGTCTTCGGCGACTGGTCCTCCGGACGCGGGCTGCCGCCCTCCCTGCGCGTCGCGCGCCGCGAGGAGCGGGCGCTGCTGCTGGAGGCCGACGACGGCGGGCTCCCCGTCGCGGTCGTCGCGGGCCGCCAGATCGCGTGCGCCGAGCGCGTCGAGATCCTCGCGCTCGGGACGCGGGAGCGCTTCCGCGACGGCGTCCCGGCGAGCGACGCCGTCGCCGCGGCGCTCGACGCGGGCGCGCTCCCGGTCCTCGCCTGGGGCGTCGGCAAGTGGCTCTTCTCGCGCGCCCGCGTGGTCGACTCGCTCCTGCGCCGCTGGCCGGCCGAGGAGCTCGCGCTGGGCGACACCTCGCTGCGCCCGTCCTTCTGGCCGACGCCGGGCCCGATGGCGGAGGGCGCCACGCTCGGGCGGCGCGTCCTGCGCGGCTCCGACCCGCTCCCGCGCGCCTTCGAGGAGACGCGCGCCGGGCAATACGGCGACCTGGCGGAGGACGCGCTCCCCGCCGACCGGCCACTGCTCTCCAAGATCCTCTCCGTCCTGCGCGACGACGACCTAAGCCCCGCCGGCCGCCGCGCCGGCCCGCTCCAGTTCCTTCGCCGCATGGCGTAGCATCCCGCCGCCCCGCCGGACCGCTCGCGCCTTGCGGGACGCGTCGCGGCGTGCTATCATCGCCGGCCATGAAAGCATACGACGAATCGGCCATCCAGACGCTCAAGGGACTGGAGCACATCCGCCTGCGCCTCGGCATGTACATCGGGCGCAAGGGCGACGGCTCCGACTACA
>CAMVRE010000261.1 GCA_947169825.1 uncultured Verrucomicrobiota bacterium
TTGGCCGAAGAATGGACCGCCAATTCGGATTCGTCCGGCATTTCTTTTCTCCACACAACGGGCTCTTCGAATCCTCCGGACAGGTTAATGAGGTTGGAACGAAACCTTTTGGTTTCGGTCGAAGCATCGACGCTGGACAATCCCTCGGAAATCGTTTTCTGGATTGTCTCCTATTTGCAAACCCCGCTTTCTTCCAGAGCAGACAGAGGAATTGTTTCCGGTAATTCCCTCCGCGAACCTTTCCAGTCGGCGCGGGGTATTTCTTCCGATTCGAAAGAAGAATCTGTCCTGCCTGTACTGGAATCCGAATCGACGGCCGATGCAAATCGGTTCCTAGACCATATCGGCATTGCCAGAGGTTCTTCCCAATCCTTGACAAACGAATGGGCTCTCCCTCAATCGGTCCTTGTGTCAAATGCGGTCGTTTCGGTTTCTGGCGAAAGACATTTCAACCATTTTTCCGGGACTTTGTCCGATACAAATGCAACCTTTGTCGGAACCTTCGAGGTCGATGTTTCCGGTTCCGAGGCCGGATCGCGAACGTATTGGGGGCTTCGCCAGATCTGTCGCCCCCTTTCGCCGCACTTGTATTACGACTTTTATGACATCGACGAAATCGGTGGCGGATTGTTGCTTGTCTGGAATACGGCCTTGAATGACATGGGTGTCACCAACAGGCGCCCGGACAGAGTTTCTGCCTTGTATCAAAACATCTGCACGACTGTTTCGTCTGATACCTTGGCCCCGGATGTTCTCGCCATCGCCCTCCTCCGCGCCGGCGGCGTGGACATCCCGGACGATCCGGAGTCTCCAGAACCGAGTCCCGAATGACAAACAAGCCCGCGCCTACCATTGATGACAGACACGGGCTTGGACTACGCGACGGAGACGAGGACGACCTCGTCCGAGGGGCGCTCACGACTTTTTCCACCGGAGTCGCAACCAACGCGAATCAATTCATACTGGACTGGATAGAATGAAAAAAATGCCCCGTCACTCCCTGCTCCCCCTTCTCTTCTTCGTGCTGTTCGCCTCTGCGAGCGGTGCCCCCGCAGAGCAGGGAGACGCCCTTGCCCGACACGCAGCCGAGTTCCTGTCCGAACTTAATCCGGCGATAGACCGAACGAACTCCGTTTTGAGCTGGTCCTCCGGGCTGCAAGTGGCAATCACGAACGACTATGGCATCTTCCCGATTGAACACAACATCCCCGTTTCCTTGTCTTGCGACGCAGTTGCAACCAACGGACAGCGGGTGGCAAACCTATCGATTATCATCCACGAATCGGTGCTGGACGCCTTGACCGACATGTCTCTCAACGCCAGCGGAAGCGGACTTCCCGCCGAAGCGGCGAAAATGGTCAGATTGGAAACCAATACAACCGAAATGGTTTGCATCTCGTCAACAAATCCGCTGCGGACACCGATCACCAACCAGTATTTTTTCGTATACCACAACTTTCTGATGCGGATTCGAACCAATCAGGACTGGAGGGAATTCGCCTTTCCCATTCTCCGCGCCGGCGGCGTCGAGGTTCCCGACGAGCCCGAACCGCAGAACCCGGTTCCGGAACCCGAACCCGAACCTTGACGAGGTTTTGATAAAACGAGGAGGGGTCAGGGCTCCGCCGGGGCGACGTGGGGGCGGAGGACCTTGACCTTGAGCTTGCCGAGCGCGGCCTCGAGGCGGGCGAAGGTGTCGTCGTCCGGGCAGACGCCCACGATGGCGCCGCCGGAGCCGGTGAACTTGGCGCTCGCGCCGCAGGAGCGCGCGACGGCGACCATGCGCTTGTTCTCCTCCGAGACGTGCGAGACCTCGACGCGCTTGTCGAAGTTGGCGTCCATCAGTTCGGAGAGGCGCTTGTGGTCGCCGCGCTCGAGGCAGCCGCGCGCCTCCTCGGTGATGTCCGCCCAGAACCGCATCGCGTCCACGACCGCCTTGTCGCCCGCGTTGTAGCGCGCCTTGAGGCTGTTGTGGTAGACGCTGGAGGCCTCGGAGAGGTCGGTGCGGTAGGCGACGTAGAGCGGCGGCAGGAGCGCCGGGTCGAGCGGGACGTAGTCGCCCCAGCCGCGCCCCTCGAGGAGCTTGCGGTCGAAGTCCATGTAGACGAGGCCGCCGTAGATCTGGATCACGCGGTCCTGCAGGCCGGCGGCGATGCCGAGCTCCTGCTCCTCGGTCGCGCGGACGATGTTCGCCAGCTCCGGCTTCGGGATCGTGACGCCGTAGAACGACATGAGCGCGCGGTAGGCGGCCGTGACGATCGCGGAGGAGCCCGCCATGCCGACGAGGCCCGGGATCGTGGACTCGGAGCGGATCGTGAAGTTGCGGCGGTCGAGCGTGATGCCGTTCTTCTGGGCGTAGGCGTGGAACGTCTTGATCGCGGCCTTGAGCAGGCGCACGCCGCCGTAGTAGCCGAAGAGGCTCACGTCCTGGACGAGGGCGTCGAGCGAATCGTAGCGCAGGCCGTCGCGGCGCGTCGGCAGAATCGTGAGGTCCGGCGACTCCCAGAGCGTCACCTCGGCCCTGAAGTCCGAGAAGGCGAAGGAGATGGTCTTGCCGAAGTAGCCGTCGGACGGGTTGCCGATCAGGGCGGCGCGGGCGGGGGCGGAGGTGCGGATGATCATTGGAAAGTGACGAGTGACGAGTGACGAGTGACGAGTGACGAGCGACGAGCGACGAGTGGCGGGAGACGGGGGCGCTAGGCGATGAGGCCGGCGACGGCGGAGCCGATCATCGGCGCGTCCTCGACGAAGACGGTGTCGAAGAAGACGCCGCGCGCGCCGAGGATGTCGCGCAGGCCCTGCTCGACGCGGCTCTTGAACATCGCGGTGCGGGTCTTGTAGTAGGTCGAGCCGTCGATCGTGACGCAGACCGGGTGGAGCGGGTCGCGCCCCTCGCCCGTGCGGAGCACGGCGGCGGAGACGTTCACCGCGGTGAGCGCGGCGGCGCGCAGGAAGAGCGGCTCGCCGACGGCCATGAGCGTGCGGCGGTCGTCCTCCGTGAACGGGATCGCGGCGAGCGCGCCGGTCGCGAGGAACGGGTTCGCGACGAAGTCGTCGAAGTCCTTCGTGGAGAGCGCGTCGAGCTTGAGGAGCGCGGCGGCGGCGGCCGGGGAGAAGAGGCCGTCCTCCGCGGCGGCGCGGAGCGCCTCGAGGCCGACGTCGCCGATGTAGGCGCCGGAGATCATCTTCTCGAAGAGGCCCTCGTCGGGGTTCTTCCAGCGCCTGGCCGCTCGGCGGTCGAAGTCGGAGCGCGGGGCGCCGTCGAACGCGCCGCTCTCGACGTTGACGATCATCGAGCCGGCGGGATCGAGGCCGGGGACCTTGGCGATGCGGGCGTTGCGCTCGATGTAGGCGATGTTGGTGCCGGTGCCGAGGATGAAGCCGACGTAGGACGAGTAGCGGCGGGCGAGGCCGGCGGTCTTGCCGGCGAGGAGCGTCGCGGTGGTGTCGTTGAGGACGCGCAGCGCGAGGCGGCGGCCGGTCTTCGCGAAGAGCGCCTCGGAGATGCGGGAGCCGACCTTCTCGCCGACGACCTCGGGCGCGTCGATCTGCTTGGACCAGCGGATGAGGCGGCCGTCGAGGTCCGGGAAGATCTCGGTCGGGTAGGAGAAGCAGAAGCCGGCGGCGTCCGAGCGCTGGCAGACGGGCTCGAGGAATCCGGCGAACGTGTCGAAGAAGTCCTTGGCGGAGAGCGGGGCGCCGTCCGCGCCGGGCATCCTGTACTTGCGGAAGTCCTCCACGCGGGCCTTGCCGGCCTTGTCGAACCAGACGACGGCGACGCGCAGGTTGGTGCCGCCGGCGTCGAGGACGACGACGGGCGTGTCGGTCGGCACCTCGCGCGAGGAGTCGACGTAGGCGGGGAGCATCGCGAGCGA
>CAMVRE010000262.1 GCA_947169825.1 uncultured Verrucomicrobiota bacterium
CATGAACGCGTTCATCATGTCCCAGGGGACGCAGGGGCGGTCGTCTTTCATCGTTCGGATTCTCCGGTTGTCGTTGCAGTCTCGAAGTGGTCGAAGCCGCCCTGCGGCAGCTCGCGGGCGCCGGGGCCCGGGCCGCACAGGACGAGCCCTCCGGCGAGGGTCTCGCCCACGGTCCCGATCCGCGTGCAGCGGGTGCCGGGGAAGGCGAGGCGGAAGGCGTCGGCGAAGCCCGCGTCGTCCGGCGGGACGGTGAAGAGCAGCTCGAAGTCCTCGCCGTCGCCGAGCGCGTGCGCGATCGGATCGGGCATCGCCGCGCACGTCTCCGAGAGCGGGACGGCGGCCGGGTCGAGGACGAGGCGGACGCCGGACTCGCGCGCGAGGTGCCAGAGCTCGGAGGCGAGGCCGTCGGAAAGGTCGATGCACGCGCGGCGGCCGCGTTCGCGCAGCCACGCGCCCTCGCGGAGGCGCGGCGGGAAGTCGAGATGGCGGCCGGACTCGAACGAGCGGCCGAGCGATCCGGTGACCCAGAGCGAGTCGCCGGGTCGGGCGAGCGAGCGGAGCATCGCGGCGCCGTGCGGGACGGCCCCCGCGCAGAAGACGTGCAGCTCGAGCGCGTCGCCACGCGACGTGTCGCCGCCGACGACGGCGACGCCATGCTCGCGCGCGAGCGCGCCGATGCCCTCGTAGAGCGCGTCGGCCGCCTCGGCGGGCGTCTCCGCCGGCGCGACGAGGTCGACGAGCGCCCAGCGCGGCTCGGCGCCCATCGAGGCGAAGTCGGAGAGGACGCGCCCGAGCGCCTTGCGCCCGACGCGGCGCAGGTCGGTTCCGGGAAGGAAGTGATGGCCCTCCATCACGGGGTCGGACTTGAGGACGAGGTCCTCCGCGTCCGACCACGCGACCACCGCGCAGTCGTCGCCGGCGCCGACGAGGACGTCGGGGCGCGCGGGCAGCGCCGCGCGGAAGCGGCGGATCAGCCCGCGCTCGCCGAGCGAGGCGAACGTGGCGCGGGGGGCCGTGGCGGGGGCGTCGGGCATGGGGCAGAGGATAGCACGCGCGAGGCGCCCCTTCAAGCGTTGGACTTGCACGGGGCGTTCTGGTAGACTGCGCGGCCTTCCAACGACCAACGGACGGAGCAAGGACATGGGCGGATTCTTCGGAGCGGTCTCCCGCGAAAACTGCGCGGCGGACGTCTTCTACGGCACGGACTACCACTCGCACCTCGGCACGCACCGCGGCGGCATGGCGTTCTGGGCGGGCGGCGTCTTCCACCGCACGATCCACGACATCTCCAACTCGCCCTTCCGCACGCGCTTCGGCGACGACTTCGCGCGCTACGACGCGATGGAGCCCAACTCCGGCATCGGCGTCATCAGCGACACCGACGACCAGCCGCACGTCTTCCTCTCGCACCTCGGGCGCTACTCGATCGTCACGGTCGGCCTCGTCGCGAACGCCGACGCGCTCGTGCAGGGCCTCGTCGAGCGCCACGCGGCGCACTTCTCCTCGCTGCAGTCCGGCGAGATCATGCAGACGGAGGTCGTCGCCGCGCTCATCAACACGAAGGACTCGATCGTCGAGGGCATCCGCTACGTGCAGGAGGTCGTCGAGGGCTCGATCTCGATCCTGCTGCTGGCGCCGGACAACGTCCTCTACGCCGCGCGCGACCGCTGGGGCCGCACGCCCGTCGTGATCGGGCGCAAGGAGAGCGGCTTCGCGGCGTCGTTCGAGTCGAGCGCGTTCCCGAACCTCGGCTACGAGCACGTCCGCGACCTCGGCCCCGGCGAGGTGGTGCGGATCACGCAGAGCGGCGTCGAGACGCTGCAGGAGCCGGGCCCGACGGAGCGGCTCTGCTCGTTCCTCCACGTCTACTACGGCTACCCGGCCTCGTCCTACAACGGGCGCAACGTCGAATACGTCCGCTACCGCTGCGGCGCCGCGCTCTCGAAGGTCGCGCCCGTCGCGGCGGACGCCGTCGCCGGCATCCCGGACTCGGGCGTCGGCCACGCGCTCGGCTACGCGGACAAGTCCGGGATCAAGTACGCGCGCCCCTACGTGAAGTACACGCCGACGTGGCCGCGCTCGTTCATGCCGAGCAACCAGGCCGAGCGCCAGCACATCGCGCAGATGAAGCTCATCCCGATCCCGCAGCTCATCGAGGGCAAGAAGCTCGTCTTCTGCGACGACTCGATCGTGCGCGGCACGCAGATGCGCGACCAGATGAAGCGCGTGATGGCCGACGGCGCGAAGGAGGTGCACGTCCGCATCGCGTGCCCGCCGCTGCTCTACGGGTGCCCGTTCATCAACTTCTCGCGCTCGAAGAGCGAGATGGACCTCATCACGCGCCGCATCATCCGCGACCTCGACGGCGAGGGCGCCGACCCCGCGCCCTACTTCGACCCGGACGGGCTGCCCTACAAAACGATGGTCGACCGCATCCGCGAGCGCCTCGGGCTCACGACGCTCGCGTTCCAGCGCCTCGACGACCTCCTGGAGGCCATCGGCGACAAGGGGCATCTCTGCACCTACTGCTGGAACGGCCGGGATCCGGCGAAGAAGTGCCCGCACGCCTGCGGCGGCCGGGACTAGAGCGGTTCCGCTACTCTTCCGGCGCGGGCTTTCCGACGGTCTGCGCGAAGACCGGCTTGCGCGTCTCCGGAAGGCCGAGCGCCTCGGCGATCTTGTCCGGCTGCAGCGAGCCGAGGAACACGGTGGAGAGGCCGGTCGCGGCGCAGTGCAGGTAGACGTTCTGCCCGACGAACCCGCAGTCGACGTAGGCGTACTTGAGCGAATCGGCCGGGCGGTCCTTCATCCGCTGGCGCTCGAAGTCGACCACGTAGACGAGCGCGACCGGCGCCTCGAGCGCGAAGTTGTTCGGTCCCGGGCGGCCCGTGAGGCCGCGCAGGTCGTCCTTGGAGACGCGGACGAGCGCGTTCGCCGCGGCGTCGTAGAGGAACGCGCCGTCCGCGCGCAGGACGTAGAGGTCGACCTCCTGGCGGTTGATCGCCGTCGGGGCGGTGCGCTTCCTCTCCTCCGGGCGGTTGTAGCCGTTGGCCGCCCAGAGCAGGTCCGAGAGCTCCTGGTCGGAGAACCGCTCCGAGGAGAACTCGCGGTGCGTGGCGCGCTTCGCGAGCGCCTCCCCGAGCGGCATCGCCGCGCGCTTCGGCGCGGGTAGCGCGATCGTGGCGGGCCAGGCCTCGGCGTGGCTCTTGCGGAGCGCCGGCTCGAGCTCGCGCAGCTTCGCGGCGAACGCGGCGGCGATGACGCCGTAGCCGGCGTCGTTCGGATGGACGCCGTCGCCGATGTAGGACGTCTCCGCGGCGGCCTTCGTCGCCTCGTAGGCGTCGACGAGCGGCAGACTGCGCTCCGCCGCGAACGCGCGCTGCCAGGGCGCGAGATCGCCGCCCACGATCTTCTCGCGGATCGAGAAGGAGTCCTTCTTCACGAACGGCGAGACGCCGACCACGACGGCGGGCGCCGGTTCGAGCGCGAGGAAGTCGCCCACGAGCCCGGCGTAGTCGCGCTTCACGCCCGCGCCGCCGTCCGCGTCCCAGTTCACGGGCTTGCTGTCGTTCGTGCCGAGCATGAAGAGGACGACGTCGGGCCTGGCGGCCTTCGCCTTTTCGAACTCGGGCGACTTGCGGTAGCCCATGCCCCCCTGGCCGTTCCACTCCTTGCCCTCGTCCAGCGCCGTGCGGGCGTTGTGGCCGAAGTTCAGGACGGTCCAGCCGTCGCCGAGGAGCGCCTGCAGCTGCGCGGGGTAGCTCTTTTCGCCGCGGTTCGAGGCGCCGTGGCCGTAGGTGATGCTGTCGCCGACGCAGGCGACGACGAGCGGGTCGGCGGGTTCGCCGGCGAGGGC
>CAMVRE010000263.1 GCA_947169825.1 uncultured Verrucomicrobiota bacterium
GCGCGGCCGCCCAGTAGACCGACGGCGAGATCAGCGGAAACGTGTTGTGGCAGTGCATCACGTCCGGCTTCTCCGCTCGGATGATCGACCGGATCTCGCGGTAGGTTCGCGGATTCCAGATGGTGCGGAGCGCGAGTCCGATGCGGCCGCCGCGATCGGGGATGTCGCAATTCGTCTTCTCGTACTTGACGACCCGGTGCCCGGCCTCTTCGAGCAGGCGGCATTCCGTCTCGAAGACGCCGTCCTCCCCGCCGCGGACGCGGTAGCGGTTGTGGACCACGAGGATCGTCATGGCGCGGAGTATACCCGCAACCGCCCGCCCGAGGCAAGCGCGCTTGCCTTCGGCGCGGAGAGCGGCTAGAATCGCGCGGCATGAACATCCACGTCCTCGAGATGCCCCTCGACTACGGGGCGAGCCGCCACGGCTCCGACATGGGTCCCTCCGCGATCCGCCTCGCGGGCCTGCGCAAGCGGCTCGAGGGGCTCGGCCACCGGACGGAGAAGTTCGAGTCGCCCGTCGCGGTCCCCTCGCAGGAATACGCGCAGCCCGGCAACCCGAAGGCGAAGTATCTCGGTCCGATCCGCACCGCGTGCGAGGCGCTCGCGCGCGCCGTCGAGGAGGCGGCCTCGGAGGGCGCGTTCCCGCTCGTGCTCGGGGGCGACCACTCCGTCGCGCTCGGCTCGATCGCCGGCATGGGCGCATGGGCGCGGCGCGAGGGGAAGCGGCTGGGCGTGCTCTACGTCGACGCGCACGGCGACTTCAACACGCCCGAGACCTCGCCCTCCGGCAACATCCACGGCCAGTGCCTCGCCGCGTCGTGCGGCTACGGCCTGCCGGAGCTCGTCGACCTGCACGTCCCGGGGCGCAAGGCCGACCCGACCGCGGTCTGCTTCGTCGGGACGCGCGACCTCGACCCCGGCGAGCGCGAGCTCATGCGCGAGGCGGGCGTGACCGTCTTCTCGATGAGCGAGATCGACCGGCGCGGGTTCCCCGCCGTGCTCGACCGCGTGGCGGCGTTCTTCCGCGAGCGCGCGGACGCGGTGCACGTGAGCTTCGACATGGACGTGCTGGACCCGATGTTCGCGCCCGGCACCGGCATCCCGCTCCCCGCCGGGCTCTCGAACCGCGAGGCGCTGCTGCTCATGGAGGAGATGGCCGCGACGGGTCTCGTCCGGTCGGCGGAGATCGTCGAGGTGAACCCCGTCCTCGACGTCCGCAACCAGACGGCGGTCCTCGCCGTCGCCCTCGCCGCGCGGCTGCTCGGCGAGAGGACCTGGTAGCGCGGCGCGCTACAGCTCGAGCCCGTCGCGGCCGACGACGATCCCGCGCGGCTCGTAGAACGCGCGCATCTCGTCGTGCGTCGAGCCGCCGTTGTGCGAGAAGTGGTTCACTGCGCGGACGCAGCCCGGCGCGAGGAGCCCGAGCGCGTCGAGCTTGTCGTAGGCGCGCAGGATCGTCGGCGCGCTCATGTGGCCGCGCGTCCAGACCTCGGAGCCCGCGGGCCCCTCCGGCGCGCCCTGGAGCATGCCGGTGTCGTCGAGCACGGCGACGTCGATCGCGACCTCGCCCCGCAGCTTCGCGAGCGCGTCCCAGGACGCGTCCGGCAGCCACCCGGTGTCGTTGCAGACGAACGCGGTCCGCCCGCGAAGCGTCACGAAGAATACGCACGGCTGCAGCTCCTCCCAGTGGTCGGCCGCGAACGTGCGGACGAGGGCGCCGCAGTCCGGCAGCTCGAAGGCGTCGAACGGCCGGAACTCGTGGAACGCGAGCCGGGACTGCTCGAGCTTCCTCCCGAGGGGCTCCTTGTTCCCGAGCCAGAACTCGCGCTCGATGCGGCGGCGCGTCGGCGCGGTGCCGTGGATCGTGAGGACCTCGTCGAGCGCGGGGACGGCCGCGAAGCCGCGCGAGTGGTAGAGCAGGTCGGAGGGCTGCAGATGGTCCTCGTGCGAGTGCGTCACGAGGATGTGGCGCATGCGGCGCAGGACGTCGCGGTGCGCCTGCCACGCCTGGAGCGCGTCGGGGCCGAAGTCGATCTGGACCTCGCCGCCGAAGTTGTAGCTCGTGCGGGCGCGGACGTCGGGGCCGCCCTTCGCGGCGGCCTCGCGGCAGACGCGGCAGTCGCAGAAGAGCGCGGGGACGCCTTCGGCCGCGGCGGAGCCGAGGACGAGGAGCTTCGGGCTTTCCATGGCCGTGGCGGGGCTAGTGCCGGCCGCCGCCGTGCGGGCGCGAGTGCTGGGGCGGCGCGCCGGCGGGCTGGTCCTGGGTCGGGGACTTGTAGCGGAAGACGATGCGCCCTTTCTCCAGGTCGTAGGGGGACATCTCGATCGTCACCTTGTCGCCCTGCGTGATCTTGATGAAGTTCTTGCGCATCTTGCCCGAGACGTGCGCGAGCACCTCGTGGCCGTTGTCCAGGCGGACGGTATACATGGTGGCGGGCAGGACCTTGACGACGGTCCCGTCGAGCTGGATGGCGTCTTCTTTCGACATGGTGGTTGGCTGTTCCCCGTTGGTTTTGCGTCGGATGGGCGCGTATGATATGCCAATCCCCCGCGCGAGGCAAGCGGAATCGCGCGCCGCGATCGGCGCGCTACAGCCCGCCGAGCGCGGCGAGGACCTCGGCGGGGGTCGTGACGCCCTCGCGGAGCTTGCGCGCCGCGTCGGCCGACATCGGGGTGCACGCTGCGCCGGCCGCCGCGCGGAGATCGTCCGCGCCGAGGCGTCCGGCGTGGATCGCCTCCGCGACCGCGCCGCCGCACGCGAGTAGCTCGAAGACGCCGATGCGCCCCGCGTAGCCCTCGAGGCAGTCGCCGCATCCGACCGCGCGCAGGACGAACTCCGCGCCCGCCGCGCGCGCGGCCCTCTCCTCGGACGGAAGCGCGTCCGGGTCGCCGAAGGCGAGGCGCCGCGCACACTTCGGGCACGCGCGCCGCACGAGGCGCTGCGCCAGCACGCCGCGCAGGCACGAGGCGAGCAGGTAGGGCTCCACGCCCATGTCGACGAGGCGCATCACCGCCGACGGCGCGTCGTTCGTGTGCAGCGTCGTGAAGACGAGGTGGCCCGTGAGCGAGGCTCGCACGGCGATCTCCGCCGTCTCCGCGTCGCGCGTCTCGCCGACGAGCACGACGTCCGGGTCCTGGCGCAGGATGTGGCGCAGCCCGCTCGCGAACGTGAGCCCGATCTTGGGCTTCACCTGGATCTGCGCGATGCCGGGAAGGCGGTATTCGACCGGGTCCTCGATCGTCATCACGTTGCGGCGCTTCGCGTCGAGCGAGCCGAGCGCCGAGTAGAGCGTCGTCGTCTTGCCGGAGCCCGTCGGGCCCGAGACGACGACGATGCCGTTCGTGGAGCCGAGCAGCGCGGTGAAGCCGGCGAGGACGTCCTCCGGCATCCCGAGCTCCGGGAGCGGCAGGAGCGACTCCTCGCGGTTGAGGAGGCGCATCACGACGCGCTCGCCGTCCGCGACCGGGATCGTCGAGACGCGGATGTCGACGACGCGCCCGCCGCCCGCGCGCACCTGCGTCATGCCGTCCTGCGGCAGGCGGTGCTCGGCGATGTCCATCCCGGCGAGCACCTTGGCGCGCGAGACGACCTGCGCGGCGAGCCCGCGCGGCGGCGCGGGCTGCTCGTAGAGCCGCCCCGCGAGGCGGAAGCGCACGCGCGCCCCACCGCCGGGCTCGGGCTCGAGATGGACGTCGGAGGCGCCCTTGCGGACCGCCTCGAGGAGCGTGTCGGAAAGGAAGCGCGCGACGGGCTCGCTGCGCGCGACGAGCAGGTCGCCCTCGCCCTGCGCGGCGGCGGGCGGCGGCGCGGCGGGGTCCGGCGCCGGCCCGGCGCC
>CAMVRE010000264.1 GCA_947169825.1 uncultured Verrucomicrobiota bacterium
CATCGGCAGCGGCGGCGACAACGCCCTCGCGGCCGGCGGCGGCGGCGGCGCGGGCGGTCCCGGCCAGGCGGGCTACCAGGTCGACGGCATCGGCTTCGGCGGTTCCGGCGGCCCCGGCCGCGAAAGCGACATCACCGGCGAGACGCGTCAATACGGCGCGGGCGGCGGCGCCGGCTTCCGCGCGGGCGGCGCCGGCAACGGCGGCGACGGCGTCGGCGGCTTCGGCGTTCGCAGCGCCACGGATCTCTACGGCAACGAGGACGGCATCGACGGCGTCGGCTCCGGCGGCGGCGGCGGCTGGTGGACCAACCAGGCCCAGGAGAACGTCAAGGGCCGCCGCGGCGGCAACGGCGGCGTCTACGTCCGCTGGATCTCCGGCAACACCGGCAGGCCCGACGTGGAGTTCGTCTCCGCGGAGCCCTCCGCCTCGGACGAGACCGGCGTCGACATCGTCTACGCGGTCCGCTCGCTCGCCTACGGCACCGGCACGACCGCCGCGCTGCGCTACGGCCTTTCGGCCGATTCGCTCGCCGGCTCGGTCGACCTCGGGTCCGCGGCGGCCGCCGGCACCTTCGCCGCGACCGTCCCCGGCTTCGTGCCCGGCGCGACCTACTATCTCGCGGTCGAGATCGAGAACTCGCGCGGCACCGGCCGCAGCTCGGTCGTTTCCGTGACGATCCCGGTCGCGGAAGCCGGACTCGACGCGGACGCGCTGCCCGGCCTCCTGCAGTCCTCCATCGCAACCCTCCCGGACTTCTCGGACGGCTACTGGGCGAACGGCTACAACGAGGACCGCGTCGCGGGCGTGATCGTCCACGACGTGAAGGGCTCCACGTTCACCAACTCCTGGAACGGCGCGGTCTTCCGCTGGTACAAGCGCTCGACCGGCCACATGTGGGCCTACCGCGGCTACATCTGGCTCGAGGAGGGCAAGCCCTACGTCTTCGCGAGCCGCTTCTACGACTCGGTCTACCTCAAGATCGGCGATTCGCCGCTGCTCTTCACGACGAACGACGCGAACCACAGTCTCTTCGGCGACTACGTGCCGGCGGAGACGGGCTGGTTCCCGATCGACGCGCGCCTCGGCAACCACCTGTGGGACGACCAGGCCCACGGCCCGGACGGCGACGGCGTCACGTCGTGGAACACGATGGGCCTCGGCTTCAACGACGCCGGCTCGAAGGCGATGATGCCGCAGAGCGCGTGGAAACCGCTCCTCGACCCGGGCGACGGCTCTCTGCTGCGCGTCGCGCGGCCCGCCGGCCGCACGGTCTGGGCCGCCTCGACGTCCGTCTCCGGCGGCACACTCGCGGTCGCGCCCAAGGTCGGCTCCGGCGACGCGCCCGCCCGCGTCTTCCTCGTCTACGGCGCGAAGGACTTCGGCACCGGCGGGCTGAACGGCCTCGCGGCGGCCGCGGACCTGGCCACGATGGGCTGGACGGCGGTCGATCTCGGCACCGTCGCGGCGGCGGACGCCGCCACGGCCCTCGCCGCGGCCTCGGTCCCGGACTGGACCGACGCGAACCGCGTGGCGCGCCTCGTCGCGCTCTCGGACGGCGCGGTCCGCTGGTCCGATCCGGTCGTCGCGGCGGCGGACGAACTGCCGTCGCTCTCCGGCGTCGCCGTGACGGACGTCTCCGCGGGCGACATCGCGGTCGCGGGCGGCGTCGCCGCCGGCGGCACCGGGCCCTACACGGTCGAGTTCTGGATCGGCGACACCGCCACCACGCTCGCGCGCGCCTCGACGGCCGGCCTCGCGGCGGCCGGCGCGTTCTCGATCGCCGCGGAGGGCCTCACGCCCGGCAACACCTACAGCTGGAAGGTCGTCCTCGTGGACGCCGAGGGCGGCTCGGTCGAATCCGGCGTCTCCACCTTCACGCTGCCCGCGCAGTCGAAGGTCGACACGGACTGGCGCCAGGTCAGCGCGGACCAGCGGACGCTGACGTTCCGCGGCCGCCTCTCCACGCTCGGCGCCGGCACGACCTGGGCCGTGCTCTGCATCGGCCGCGTGCCGAACTCCGACTTCGTGACCGACGAGCGCCATCCGCTCGAAGTCGACGAAACCGGCCTCTTCGAAATCACGCTGACGCGCGACTGGGACGAGGAGTTCGCCTACACCTGGGCCTGCTCCAACTCCAACGGCCGCCAGACCTGGACGCAGAACTACAACTCCCGCTCCTACAGCTGGGTCCAGGTGC
The DNA here is from genome assembly GCA_947169825.1 of uncultured Verrucomicrobiota bacterium. Lineage (GTDB taxonomy): Bacteria > Verrucomicrobiota > Kiritimatiellia > RFP12 > UBA3636 > UBA3636. The sequence goes on from CAMVRE010000264.1 coordinate 2,199, forward strand.
AGGACGACCAGGACTACTTCTGGAAGGGCGGCGAGGGCTCGTGGGCCGATCCCTCGATGTGGACCACGGACGGCTCCAAGTCCTACGACCAGTCCGGCTACCCGCGGCGCGGCTCCACGGTCCGGCTCGCGGACGGCGCGGCGCCCGGCACGATCAACGTTCCGGACGACGGCACGTTCTTCGCGAAGACCGTCGTCGTCACGAACGGGCAGGAGCTCACGCTCCACCGCGACACCACCAACTGGGTGCGCTTCGCCTTCAGCCACACGATCGCGAACCGTCCGTGGACCGACGGTTCGCTGAAAGTCGGCAGGAACGGCACGCTCAGGCTCTCCGGCGGCACGTGGTACATCGACGCCCGAGAGGCCACGACCTCCCTCCTGAGCGACCAGCACGGCACGGCGTCGGTGCCCGGCGCCGCGCTCGAGATCGTCGACGGCGCCGACCTGCGACTCCGCTCCCGCGACTCGAACAACTGGCCCAGCTTCAACGCCGACTACGGCTACCTGCACGTCGGCGCCGGCTCCCGCATCTACTCCGCCGCGAACTGGTGCGCGGGCGCGCCTGGGCTCGTCGTCCGCATCGAGGGCGCGATCGAGACGCCGGCCGTCACCTGGGACTGGGTCGCGAGCGACCGCTACCAGATCGGCCTCGACTCGCTTCGCCAGGACAACTGGTCGTCCGAGCCGGCCACGGACTGGGAAATCGCCGGATCCTCGCCGCAGCTGCTCGCCGGCGGCGCCATCTACTCCTCGTCCGGCGGCGGCGACTTCTCCGGCCGCGTCCGGACGACGTTGAAGCTCCTCGTCCCGACGAACGGCTTCGAGCGGCCCGTCTTCCGCCACCAGCCCGAGTCCAACTACGGCTCCTTCGGCGGCACGGGCGACGGTTCGGGCAAGCAGGGGTCCGAGAACAAGGCCGTCTTCGTCGTTCCCGCGGACGCCCCGGCGGCGCTTGCCAAGTGCGTCGTCGACACGCGGATCGTCGAGTGGCCGACCAACACGCCGGCCGTCACGGAGGGCGGCATCGCGATCAACCGCGTCCGGGCGATCCTCGAGAGCGAGAACCTCCCGCACCCCGACACGGACTACTGGTACGAGACGTTCGACCCCGCCACGGGCGAGTTCACCGGCTTCGGCGTCCACATCGTCGGACGTCCCGCGAGCGAGGCGCCGCAGGTCGTCGCCATCACGATGACGAACCTCGTCTCCGGCTCGGCCTCGTTCTCGTTCTACGGCATCCCGGGCGACCACGCGGCCGCCGCGACGTTCGCCGCGACGATCTCGCGTCTCGACGATCCGACCGACGAATCGGCCACCGTCGCGCTCGTCGGCGGTCCGACCGTCGCGCAGGGCGCGCCCTTCGGCCTCGAGGTCGCCGGCCTCGCGGACGGCGGCACCTACCGCCTGACCGTGACGGGCGCCGATCCGGCCGACGCGACGCTGGCGTGCGTCGAGACCTTCGACTTCGACGCGCTGCGCGACTACGGCGAGGCCTCCACGGAATCGGCCGGCGCCACGACGGCGCAGCTCGGCGCCGAGACCGTGTGGACGTTCGGCGCCGACGGCGAGCTCGTCGTCACGCGCGCCGGCTGGGCCCGCATCCTCGCCGTGGGCGGCGGCGGCTCGGGCGGCG
>CAMVRE010000265.1 GCA_947169825.1 uncultured Verrucomicrobiota bacterium
AGCCCTCGTCCTTCTTCGGGGGAAAGACCTCGAGCGAGACCGACACGCGGCCGCCGTCCAGGATGTCCTTAATCTTCATGGGACGCTAGCGGGCCGCGACGCCGGCGGCGGCGGCCTCCGCGGCCGCGGCGAGGCGGCACTCGTGGTCGAGCTCGCGCTGCTTCGCGAGCGCCTCGAACGGCTTGAACGCCTTCATGCGCTTGAGCATGTTGTCCCAGTCGACCTGGTGGCCGTCGAAGTCGGGGCCCTCGACGCACACGAAGCGAATCTTGCCGCCGACGGAGACGCGGCAGCCGCCGCACATTCCGGTGCCGTCGATCATGATCGTGTTGAGCGAGACCATCGTCGGGATGCCGAAGGGCTTCGTGGTCGCCGCGCAGAACTTCATCATGATGGGCGGGCCGATCGCGATCACGCGGTCGGGCGGCGTCGCGCTCTCGCAGAGCTCCTTGAGGGGAGCCGTGACGAGGTCCTTGCGGCCGTAGGAGCCGTCGTCCGTGCAGACGATCACCTCGTCGGAGGCGGCGCGCATGCGGTCCTCGAAGATGAGCAGGTCCTTCGTGCGCGCGGCGAGGATGCTGGTCACGTGGTTGCCGGCGGCCTTCATCGCCTGGGCGATCGGGTGGATCGGCGCGACGCCGATGCCGCCGCCGCAGAGCACCACGCGGCCGAACCGCTCCACCTCGCTCGGCATGCCGAGCGGGCCGAGGACGTCGGCGAGGGCGTCGCCGACGCCTAGGCGGGCGAGCTTGAGCGTCGAGGCGCCGACGGCCTGGAAGACGACGGTGACGGTGCCGGCGGCCTCGTCGGCGTCGGCGATGGTGAGCGGGACGCGCTCGCCCCAGTCGTGGTCGACCTGGACGATGAGGAACTGGCCGGCCTTGTGCTCGCGCGCGATGTGCGGGGCCTCGAAGGCCATCTCGTAGACGTCGGCCGAGAGCTGCTTCTTGAAGACGATCTTGTTCATGGACGTGTGGCGGGGTTCGGAATCGGGGCGGCATTCTACCAAAGACCGCGCCCGGCGTGTAGCGAAAAATGCGCTTGACTCCCCTCCCCCGCTTTTGGTAGATTTCCGCCCGCTTTCCGCGCTGCGCGGAAAGGGACAGTCGGCGACAACCCACCGCGGCCGCCGGGTCCGGACTGGAGGTGAAACCACGTGATCGTCGTCAAAGTCAAGAAGGGAGAGGCCATCGACAAGGCCGTCAAGCGCCTCAAGAAGGCCATGGACAAGGAGGGCATCATCAAGCACCTCCGCGACACGCGCTACTTCGAGAAGCCCTGCGTGAAGCGCCGCCTCAAGTCCGTGCGCGCCCGTTCGCGCGCCCGTTCGATCGCCCGCCGCCAGGCCCTCGCCGCCACGATGCCCCGCATCTAGGCGCGAAACCTCGCGACGCACGGCGGCGCGGGCCACAACGGCCCGCGCCGCCTTCGTTTCGTGCCGGTGCCGGAGCGGACGCGGCTAGAACGTGCCGCGGAGGCCGAGCTCGAAGGTGCGGGGCTCGCCGACGAGGCACTCGTAGTAGTGGCGCGCGGACTCGAAGTACTTCTCGTCGAAGAGGTTGCGCACGCCGAGGGTGATCATCCAGTCGCGGCTGCCGCCGAAGACGGAGAAGGGAACGGTCGCGCTCGCGTCGAACACGCTCGACGGGTCGAAGAAGAGACTGTCGTCCACGTAGGCGCCGCGCATCGTCGCGTAGCTCTTCGTGCGGTAGCGCCAGCCGAAGCCGAGGACGACGTCCTCGAGCCACCCGCCCGGGATGCGGTAGGAGGTGCTGAGCGAGAACGTGTTCTCCGGGTAGCGCTCGAAGCGGCGCGCCTTGCTGCCGGGCGCGGCGTTCTCGTCGGTGTAGCGGTTGAAGGCATACATCGCGAGGACGGTCCAGTCGTCGGTGATGTCGCCGGAGAGCGAGACCTCGGCGCCCTCGGAGCGGTTCTCGCCGTCGTAGCTCAGCACGAGGCCGTCGTTGCCGAACTCCGGGACGCTCTCCTGGTCGATGCGGTAGCCGGAGACGGAGAGCCAGAGCTTCTCGAGCGGGCGCACGCGCACGCCGCCCTCGTACTGCGTGGCGCGCCAGGCGTGGTCGGGCGTGGAGCCGTCCTCGCAGCGCAGGCCGAGCATCGGCGTGCGCGTCTGCGAGGCGTTGCCGAAGAGGACGAGCCACTCGATCGGGCGGATCGCGAGGCCGGCGCGCGGCGAGAGCGCCTCGGCGGTCATCGAGGGATAATGCACGACGCCGCCGCGGCCGGCGCTCGTGTAGCTCTCCTGGTCGAACCAGTCGTAGCGCAGGCCGCCGAGGACCGTGAGCCATCTCCACTCGATCGTGTCCTGCAGCGTGGCGCCCCAGCGCGAGGTCGGCGTGCCGAAGCCGCCGGTGGAGCTGCGGTAGTTGTAGTCCGGCTGGAGCAGGAGGACGTTCCGGAGCGAGTCCGAGAGCTCGCGGTCGTTCACGGCGCGCGCGTAGACGGTGTAGTTGTGCAGCGTCGCGGAGCTCTCCGAGAAGCCGGAGAGCATGTATTTCTCGCCCGACGGCCAGAGGCCCGTGCGGCAGTACGCCTGGAACTCGGGCGTGCCGGGCATCGCGGTGTAGGGCTCGCGCGTCGTCTGGTCCCACTCGGAGACCATCGCGGTGAATCCGAGGCGAAGGTTCCACTCGTCCGTCGCCTGCCATTCGGCCCACGGGCTCGCAAGGAAGGACTTGTAGCTCGAACGGTCGCCGGGACGGCAGGAGGACTCGCGCCAGCCGTAGCCGGCGCCGGGCTCGCCGCGCCAGACCGGGACGCCGATGTAGCTGGGCTGCTCGGTGTACTGGAAGAGCGTCTTGAGGCCGAGCGTGAAATCCTCCGACGGCGCCCAGATCGCGCTCGGCGCGAGCGCGTAGGACTCGCGCGCGTCGGCGCCCTTCTGCGAGCCGCCGTTCGCGTAGGGCGGGTCGTACCAGTCGGCCGTCGCGACGAGGCGCGCGGCGGCGGTCTCCCCGTCGTTCATCTCGTTCGCGTCGACCATCGCGCGCTGGCGCCACGTGTCGCGGCCGACCGAGGTGTTCTCCTGGAACTCGCGGCGGTCGCCGTCGAGGTTCGCGCCCTTGAGGAACATGTTCACGGAGCCGCCGGCGCCGGAGGCGTTCTGCGCGGCGCCCGCGCCGCCCGCGAGCGAGGCGATCGGGCCCTTGGCGATCTCGACGCGGTCGAAGAGGAACGTGTCCATGAAGAGCCCGGGGCCGCGGCCGATCGGCGCGACGCCGTCGAACGCCGGCTCCGTGCCGCCCATGCCGCGGATCGAGAACTGGCCGGGGTTGCGGACGAGGAGCGACTTGCCGCCCGTCTCGATGCCGGGGACGTAGCGCAGCAGGTCGTGCAGGTCGGTGGGGTTGTGCTCGCGGATGAAGTCCGAGGTGAGCGTGTCGACGACCATCGGCAGCGACTCCGGCGCGACGTCGGTGAACGTGCCGGACGAGACGGTCTCGGGTCGGTACTTAGAGAGCGCGCTGCCCTCGACGACGACGGTGCCGAGGTCGGCGACCCGGTTCGTCTCGGCGACCCGGTTCGTCTCGGCGGCGGTGGCGGGGAGCGCGGCCGCGGCGAGCGCGGCGGCGAGGAGGCGGGAGTGGCGGGATGCGTTCATGGAGTTTCGGTTCGCGGTTGGAGCGGAGGCCGTTTGGCTGCCGTTCATTCATTGAACGCATCCCGACGGCGAACGGTTCGGCGCGAATCGCGTCGGCGCGAACGGGGCATTTTTCGTTTGTCTCGCGTGCGGGAAAGCGGTATACTCCCCCGAAACGCACGCACACCCTTTCCCGCGCCCGAGGGGCGCGCTCCCGCATGAACACC
>CAMVRE010000266.1 GCA_947169825.1 uncultured Verrucomicrobiota bacterium
CTTCGCCCGCGCGCTTCTTTCCTGCGGACGCCACTTCGCCCGCACGCTTCTTCGCGGCTTCCGCCTCCTACCCGGCCCGCTTCTCAGGCTCCCCCGCCGCCGCGCCCGCGACGCTCTCCGGCGCCGCCCCCGCCGCACCCGAGGCACAGGCCCCGGCCGACAGCTACGCCGCGCTCTTCCAGAACATCTACGACGCCGCCATCGTGACCGACCTGCACGGCCGCGTGCGCGACGTGAACCGCCGCGCCACGACCGCCTTCGGCTACACCCCCGCGCAGTTCTCCCACCTCACGATCGACCGCCTCGTCTCCGGCGCCGACACCGACCTGCTGCGCACGCTCTACGAGAACCTCCGCCGCGAGACCTACACGCTCATGCAGGCCGCCTGCACGCGCGCCGACGGCACGGCCTTCCCCGCCGAGGTCTCCGTCTCCCAGCTGCGCCTCTCCACGCCGCACCTGTGCTTCCTCGTGCGTGACGAGACCGTCCGCCGCCAGACCGACGAGATGCTCCGCACCGAGCACAACGCACTGCAGAACGCCTCCGACGCGATCGTCGTCATCGACCTGCAGACCCGCATCGAGTACGCCAATCCCGCCACGGGCCGCATCTGGGGCTTCTCCTCCGTCGACCTCGTCGGCCAGCCGCTCGGCGCGCTGCTGCTCAACGCCGCCGACGGCGCCGCCGTCATCGAGTCGCTCTCCGGCGAGAACTACGAGGCCACCGGCGTCGCCATCGCGCGCCGCGCCGACGGCGAGGCGTTCCGCATCGAGATCCACGCCTCCTGCAACCGCGACTCCGACGGCAACGTGATCGGCGCCGTCCTCTCCCTCTCCGACCTCACCGAGCGCGACCGCGGCCGCGTCGCCGAGCAGAACGCCGAGACGCTCCGCGCCGCCCTCGCGCGCCTCCACGACACCTACCACGCGCTCGGCAACGCCTTCGGCGACCTCGACGCGCAGCTCCAGGAGCTCGCCTCCTCCGCCGACCCCGCCACGGCCGCCAAGGCCGAGTCCGCGCTCGGCGTCGTCGCGGGCATCCGTTCGCTGAAGGCCGACGTCGAGGACGTCTTCCACGCCGCCCTGGAGACCGCCCCGGAGGGCGGCGCGCCCGCATGAGCGCCGCGCCCCGCGGCGACTACGCCGAGGTCCACGGCTCGCCGGGCGCGCGCGTGCGCTTCCTCGGCTACTCGACGATCTACTGGCCGTTCCTGCTCGCGCTCTTCCTCGGCGGCTGGTTCCTCCAGGCCGCGCTCCCGGCGCCCGTCCCGCGCACCGCGGCCGGCGTCGCGCTCGGGCTGCTCGTCCTCGCCGCCTGGTCCGCCGCCGGCCCGTGCGCGCGCCGCTTCGACCGCATCCTCAAGGGCGCCCGCGGCGAGGAGGAGGCCGCGCGTGAGCTCGCGCTGCTGCCCGCCGGCTGGACGATCCTCCACGGCGTGCCGCGCGGCGGGTTCGACGCGATGGCGGGCGGCGGCGACTTCGACCACGTCGTCGTCGGGCCGCGCGCGGTCTTCGTCGTCGAGACGAAGAACTGGCGCGGGCCGGTCCGCGTCGACGAGCGCGGCGCCGTCACCGTCGCCGGCCTCTCGATCGCGCGCTCGCCCGTCGCCCAGGTCCGCCGCGAGGCGCGCGACCTGGCGCGCCTCCTGCGCGGCATCCTCCCCGACGGCCTCGCCGCGATCGGCGTCGTCTGCTTCGCGGGCGACTCGCTCGAGGGAGCCCGCGCGGACGTCGACGGCACCCCGCTCTGCAACCTCTCGGAGCTGCGCGCGCTCCTGCTCGCGCTCGACGCCGCCGCGCCCTCCGAACTGCCCGCCGACGTCCGCTCCCGCGCCGTCGCCGCGCTCCTCGCCCGGGGCTAGGCGGGCCCGGCGCCCTTCTCGAGCAGCTCGCGCGCGTGCTTGCGCACGACGCTCGTGAGCTTTTCGCCGCCGAGCATGCGCGCGAGCTCGTCGACGCGCGCCTCGCCCTCGACGGGCGAAATGGAGGTGTAGGTCCGCTCGCCGCGGATCTCCTTGCGCACGACGAACTGCGCCGCCGCGCACGAGGCCACCTGCGGCAGGTGCGTGATGCACAGGATCTGCCGCGTCGCGCCCAGCGCCGCGAGCTTGCGCCCCACGACGCGCGCGATCTCGCCGCCGACGTTGGCGTCGATCTCGTCGAAGACGAGCACCGGGATCCGGTCGTGCGCCGCGAGGACGGTCTTGAGCGCCAGCATCACGCGCGAGATCTCGCCGCTCGACGCGATCTGCCGCAGCGGCCGCATCGGCTCGCCCGGGTTCGGCGCGAACCCGAACTCGACGGCGTCGAGCCCGCTCTCGCGCGGCTCGCCCGCCTCGACGCGCACCTCGAAGCCCGCCTTCGCCAGGCCGAGGTCGGAGAGCTCCTTCACGACGGCCTTCGCGAGCGAGCCCGCCGCCTTGCGCCGCTTCTCCGAAAGCGTCCGGCCCGCGGCGCGCACCGCCGCGTCGGCCTCGCGGATCTCCCTCTCGAGCGCGGCGAGCGCCTCGCCGCGGCCCTCGAGCTCCGCGAGCCGCGCCTTGGCGCGCGCGAGGAACGCGAGCACGTCCGGGATCGTCCGGCCGTATTTGTGCCGCAGCGTCTCGACCAGGGACATCCGCGCCTCGAGCTCGGCGAGGCGCTCGGGCGAGGCGTCGAGGCGCGAAAGCGTGGAGGAGACGTCGCGCGAAAGCTCGGAGAGGCGCGCGGAGAGGCCGGTGAGCTCCTCGAGCCAGCCGGCGGCGTCCTTCGACGAAAGGTCGCGCATCTCCTCGAGCGCGCGGACCGCGGCGGCGACGGCGTCCACGGCGTTGCCGTCGGCGTCCGAGAGGGCGGCGCACGCGCCCGAGCCGAGCTCGAGGATCCGCGCGGCGTTCGTCGCGGCGGTGTATTCGTCGCGCAGCGCGTCGCCGTCGGCCTCCGGGTCGAGGGCCGCCTCCTCGATCTCGCGCACCTGGTAGCGCAGCAGGTCGATCTCGCGCTCGACGGCGCCCTCGTCGCCGCCCTGCAGCGCGGCCGCGCGCTCGCGCAGCGCCTTCCACGCGCCCCAGCGCCCCGCGTAGGCGGCGCGCGCGGCGGCGCAGGCGCCGAAGGAGTCGAGCGCGTCGAGCTGGAAGGCGGGGTCGAGGAGCGACTGGTTGTCGTGCGGGCCGTGGAAGTCGACGAGACGCTCGCCGATGCGGCGCAGCGTCTGGACCGTGGCGGGGCCGCCGTTCACGAAGCAGCGGCCGGAGCCGTTGGCGGAGAGCGTGCGGCGCAGCAGCAGCGCGCCGTCCTCGCACGGGTCGAGGCCGGCCTCCTCGAGGACCGGGGCGATCGCCTCGAGCGCGGCGGGCGGCAGCGCGACGCGCGCGCGAACGTCCGCCTGCGGCGCGCCGGCGCGCACCTCGGAGCGGTCCGCGCGCCCGCCCGTGAGAAGGCCGATCGCGGAGAGCAGGACCGACTTGCCGGCGCCGGTCTCGCCGGTGACGGCGGAGAGGCCCGGTCCGAAGGCGATGTCGGCCTGCTCGACGACCGCGAGGTCGCGCACGGTGAGTTGCTCGATCATGCCGCGGATTATACCCCCCTCCCCGCTCGCCTGCAAGAACCGCAACGCCCCGCGCGCACGCCCTTGCGAAGCCCGAGGCGGTTCTGCTACAATCGCGGACATGACGGCACCCCGCCACGCCCTGCGTCTTCTCCTCGCCGGACTCTCGCTTCCCGCGGGCGCCCAGGGGCTGCGCATCTCCGGCCCTCCCGCGCCGACCCTTCCTCCGCGCTCGGGAGACACCGGCCCGCGCTACGCCATTCCCGGCGCGCCCGCGCCCGCGCCGAGGCCGCGCGCCCCCGT
>CAMVRE010000267.1 GCA_947169825.1 uncultured Verrucomicrobiota bacterium
CGCGAGGGCTGCGACATCGTCCTGCACTACCGCGACTCGCGCGAGGAGGCCGACGCCCTCGCGAGCGAGATCCGCTCGCTCGGCCGCCAGTCCTGGTGCGTCTGCGGCGACTTCTCCAACGTCTACGAGCCCGCCGTCACGATGCGGACGGCGTGGGAGCTGGCGGGCTGGGTCGACATCCTCGTGAACAACGCCTCGGCCTATTCGCACGATTCGCTCGCGGACGTCCCCGTGGAGCGCATGCAGGAGCTTTGGCGCGTGAACGCCCTCGCGCCGATGATGCTCGCGCGCACGATGTCCGAGCTCGCCGCCGCGAGCGAGATCCTCCCGGCGGGCTACTGCGGGCGCGTCGTCAACGTCCTCGACCGCTCGGTCGCGAAGCCCGCCGCGGAGTTCGGCGCCTACTGGCTCTCGAAGAAGTCCCTCGAGGCCTTCACGAAGGCCGCCGCGCTCGAGTTCGCGCCGCGCTTCGCGGTGAACGCCGTCGCGCCGGGGCCGGTCCTGCCGCCGGCGGACGCGGACCTCGCGGAGCCGGCCGGCCCCTCGCCGCTCGCGATCCGGCCGCTACCGGCCGACGTCGCCGCGGCGGTCGTCTACCTCGCCGGCACGACGGCCGTCACGGGGCAGACGATCTACGTCGACTCCGGCCAGCACCTGCTCTAGCGGCTATCCCAGCCCGTGGTGGGCGCGGAAGGCGGCGTCCGCGTCCGCGCCCATGTAGTGCGCGCGGACCTTGGCGTCGGTGCGGCGCAGGTCGACGAGGATGAGCCCGTCCACGCAGTCGCCGAAGTCCGGGTCGACGTTGAAGGCCAGGATCCGCCCGCCGAGCTTGAGATACTGCTTGACGAGGATCGGGATGCCCTTCTTGTCGCTCTCCAGGTCCGAGATGATCGAGCTCACGAGGTCGGTGTTGGCGATCATCTCCTCGTAGTCCTTGCCCTTCCACTCGGCGCGGCGTCCGCGGCGCGGCGGCCGGAGCGGCCGGACGAAGCGCGCGAGCTCGCCGGCGAAGTTCGAGAGCCGGAGCGAGCGCAGGAGCATGCTGCGCGACTCGTCGCGGTAGGCGGAGCTGATCGAGACGGGCCCGAACAGGCTGTGGTAGTCCGGGTTGCGCGCGATGAACGCGCCGATGCCCTTCCAGAGCATCATGAGCGGCGCGAAGGCGCGCTGGTACTCGGGCCGGACGAACGAGCGCCCCATCTCGATGCAGGGCTGGCAGCGGTCGATGAGCTGGCGCGAGTAGCGGAAGAGCGAGTGCGTGTAGAGGCCCTCGACGCCGAACTTCGGCACGATCTCCGGCGCGAGGCCGAGGCGGTAGGCGCCGACGAGGCGGCGCTCCTTCGGGTCCCAGAGGAAGAGGTGGCGGTAGTGCGGGTCGTAGACGTCGACGTCCGTCGCGCGGCCGGTGCCCTCGCCGACCGCCCGGAAGGTGATCTCGCGCAGGCGGCCGATCTCGCGCATGATCGGGTTCTCGGGCGAGAGGGAGGCCATGTAGACGTCGAGCCCCGAGCCGGAGAGCAGGAAGGCGTCCTTGGGGAGCGCGGCGAGCGCGGCCTCGACCTGCTCGCGCGGCGTCTCGGAAATGATCTCCTCGCGCGGGCCGGCGAGGGCGGCGGGCTTGCGGCGCGGGAGGCGCAGGAGCTTCTTCTTCGCGGGGGCGCGGCCCTCGAGCGCGTAGGAGCGCAGGCGGAAGAGCCGGGTGAGCTCCTTGTCCGACTCCACGCGCGCGATCTCGCCCGGGGTGACGGGCTTGCCGATGAACGCGGTGATCGTGCGGCGGCGCTGGCGCGCGGTCATGCGCGGCAGGAGCACGGTCCGGAGGCGCGGATGGACGAGCCCCGCGAGCTGGAAGAGCGCGGGGTTGCGCCCGCAGAAGTGCATCGGGACGACCGTCGCACCGGTCTTGCGCGCGAGCCCGGCGATCGTCTCGCTCCACGGCGGGTCGCGGACGAGGCGGCGCTTGAGGTCGATCGAGGAGACCTCGCCCGAGGGGAACACGCCGAGGATGTGGCCGTCCTTGAGCCAGCGGACGCACTCGAGGAGCGGGCGGATGTTCTGCTTCGCGGCCGCGGCGGAGCCGAAGGGGTTCACGAAGATGAAGTCCTTGCGCATCTCCGGGATGGCGTCGAGGTAGTAGTTCGCCATCACCTTGAAGTCGGGGCGCGTGCGGCGGAGGATGTCCAGCAGGACCACGCCCTCGATGCCGCCGAAGGGGTGGTTCGAGACGAGGATGACCGGCCCCTCCTTCGGGATGTTGGCGAGGTCCGCCTCGTCGAGCTCCACGTGCAGGTTCATCCCCTTGAGGATGGCGGCGTTGAAGTCGGGCTCCTCGCCGCTGCGCTGGAGGGCGCGCGCCTGGGTGACGATGCGGTCGAGCTTGGGGAAGCCGACGGCGTGCTCGACGAGAAAGCGCGAGACGGGGTTGCGGAAGCCGCGCGGGGCGGCCGCGGGGTTGATCTTGAAAACCTTGTCGTTCTTCATGGGTGCGGCATTCTAGCGAATCCGTCCGGCGCTTTCAACCCCGGCGCGGGCCTCCGCGCGTCCGCGCGGCGCGGGTTTCGGTTGATTGCCGGCGTGGAAACGGGTATACTCGGCCCCCGTACGGAACCCAAGCCATGTCATACGAAGTCATCGCCCGCAAATGGCGCCCGCAGGCCTTCGAGGAGGTCGTCGGGCAGGACCACGTCGTCCGCACGCTGCGCTCCGCGATCGAGAAGGGCCGCATCGCGCAGGCCTACCTCTTCGCCGGCCCCCGCGGCACCGGCAAGACCACCCTCGCCCGCATCTTCGCCAAGGCCCTCAACTGCAAGGACGGCCCCACCCCGCACCCCTGCGGGAAGTGCCCCGCCTGCCGGGCCATCGCCAGCGGCTCGTCGTTCGACGTGATCGAGATCGACGGCGCCTCGAACAACAAGGTCGAGGACATCCACGAGAGCATCCTCTCCCAGGTCCAGAACGCGCCGGTCGAGGGCAAGTTCCGCATCTTCTACATCGACGAGGTCCACATGCTCTCGGCGGCGGCGTTCAACGCGCTGCTGAAGACGCTCGAGGAGCCGCCCGAGTTCGTGAAGTTCGTCTTCGCGACGACCGAGCCGGACAAGGTCCTCGGCACGGTCCTCTCGCGGTGCCAGCGCTTCGACCTCCGGAAGATCTCGCAGGGCGACATCTGCGGGCAGCTCCGGAAGGTGTGCGACGCGGAGGGCGTCGAGATCGCCGAGGACGCGCTCCTCGCCATCGCGCGCGGCGCCGACGGCGGCATGCGCGACGCCGAGTCCGCGCTCGACCAGATCATCGCCTTCACCGGGAGGAAGATCGAGGAGGAGGACGTCCTCGGCGTCTTCGGCCTCGTCTCCCGCGCGCTCATCGAGAACCTCGCGGAGGCCGTCCTGCGCGGCGACGTCGCGGGCGTCCTCGCCCGGCTCGACGAGCTCGACCGCTCCGGCAAGGACCTGCGCCGCCTCGTGGCGGAGCTCATCGACCATTTCCGCAACCTGCTCGTCTGCGTCGAGCTCGGCGGCGAGACGAAGGGGCTCGACCTCACCGAGCCGCAGCGCGCGACGCTGCGCGCGCAGTCCGGCCTCGCGGACGCCTCCGCCGTCCTCGCGATCGTCGAGGAGCTCATCCGGCTCGACGGCACGCTCCGCCTCGCGCTCTCGCAGCGCACGCTCGTCGAGACCTCGCTCATCCGCTGCACCCGCGCGGCGAGGCTCGTCGACCTCGAAACGATCCTCAAGAAGATCGCCGCGCTCGAAGCCGGCGCCCCGCCGCCGGCGTCTGCGACACCGGCAACGACGGCGCCTGCGGCTGCAC
>CAMVRE010000268.1 GCA_947169825.1 uncultured Verrucomicrobiota bacterium
GCTCCGGCGACATCCTGCTCGTCGCCGACCCGCGCCTCACGGACGACGAGATCCCAGGGGTCCAGCAGGAGATCGAGCTTCTGCTCGGCCTCCGCGCGCCGGAGCCCGCCCCCGCCGCGCCGGAGCCCGCCGCCGCCGCGCCGGAGCCGCCCTCCGAGGCCCCGGCGGAACCGGCCGACGCCTGAATTCCGCCCGGCGCGGCGACGCGGAAAACGCCCTTGTCCGTGCCGGGGCTCTGTGGCATAATCCGCGCCCTTCCGCCAACCGGGAGGGAATCGCCACCATGAAAGTCTGCAAATTCGGCGGGTCGTCCGTCGCCGACGCCGCACAGATCCTGAAGGTCCTCGAGATCGTCCGCTCCGACCCGCAGCGCCGCGTCGTCGTCGTCTCCGCCCCCGGCAAGCGCGCGAAGGGCGACGACAAGGTGACGGACCTGCTCATCGCCTGCGCGCGGGAGGCGCTCGCCGGCCGCGACACCGCGGCCGCCGCGGAGCGCGTCGCGGAGCGCTACGAGTCGATCCGCGCCGACCTCGGGCTCGACGAGGGGCTCGTCGCGGCGCTGCGCGAGGAGCTCGCCGCGCGCCTCGCGGCCGACCGCTCGCACCCCGCCGCGTTCGAGGACGCGGTGAAGGCGCTCGGCGAGGAGTTCTCGGCGCGCTTCTGCGCGGCGGCCTTCGCGGCGCGCGGGCTGCCGGCGGCCTACGTCGACCCGAAGGACGCGGGCATGCTCCTCTCGGAGGAGTTCGGCTCGGCGCAGCTGCTGCCCGAGTCCTACGACCGCATCCGCGCCAAGCTCGCGCCGATCCCGGACGTCGTCGTCTTCCCCGGCTTCTACGGCTACACCGCCTCCGGGCGGCTCGCGACGTTCTCGCGCGGCGGGTCCGACATCACCGGCGCGATCCTCGCGGCGGCCCTCCGCGCGGACGTCTACGAGAATTTCACCGACGTGGACGCCGTCTACCCGGTCGACCCGCGCCTCTGCCCCGAGGCGGCGAAGGGCGAGGGCATCCGCGAGATGACCTTCGCGGAGATGCGCGAGCTCTCCTACGCCGGCTTCGCCGTGTTCCACGACGAGGCGGTGATGCCCGCGATCCGCGCAAAGATCCCGATCAACATCCGCAACACCAACCGTCCGGACGAGCCCGGGACGATGGTCCTGCCGCGGCGCCGCTCGGTGCCGGGGCGCGTGAACGGCATCGCCTCGTCGGGCGGCTTCGGCGCGCTCTACGTCGAGAAGTGGCTCATGAACCGCGAGGTCGGCTTCGTGGCGAAGCTGTTCGCGATCCTCGCGCGGGAGAAGGTCTCGATCGAGTGCATGCCCGCGGGCGTCGACTCGGTGACGGTCGTCTTCCGCGACGAGCAGTTCCCGGACGCGGTCCGCGAGCGCGTGTTCGCGGAGATCGAGGAGGAGCTGCACCCCGACCACATGTCCTACACGCGCGGCATCGCGTTCCTCGTCGCCGTCGGCGAGGGCATGCGCACGACGGTCGGCACGTGCCTGCACGTCGTGACGGCGCTCTCGCGCGCGGGCGTGAACCTGCAGATGATCAACCAGGGCTCGTCGGAGCTCTCGATCATGTTCGGCATCCGCGAGGTCGACCTCAAGCCCGCGGTGCAGGCGCTCTACCGCGAGTTCTTCGGGGCGTAGCGGATCGCGCGCCCGCCGGGACGGCGGGCGCTACCGGATGTCCGGCCAGCAGTCGTTTCCGGTGTGGAAGGTGAGGCGCGCGGGCGGTGCGTTCGTGTCCGCCGTGTCCCACAGGAAGATCTCGTAGTCCTCGCTGTCCTGCTCGTGGCCGCCCGTGCTCGCCCCGTAGACGAGCCAGCGGCCGTCGGCGGTGAAGCGGGGGAAGTACTCGTGTGACCAGGCGCCGGGATCGTCGAGGAGGACCTCCGCCGTGGAGTGGCCCCTGCCGGCCATGGTGTAGATGGCGTTTTTCATCCGACCGGGGTGGTCGATCCACGCGATGCCGTCGCCGCGCCAGACCATCTGGCAGCCGCCGGCAATGTCCGAGAGCAGTTGTCCCGAGACGTCGCGGAAGCCCGTCCCGGGGACGAACTCGGCCGTCGCGCGGTGCTTGCCGCGGAGCGTGAGGAGGAAGAGGAACGGAACGCGGTCGCCGGACGGGGCCGCGTTCGGCTGCGCGTCCGGCAACGTCACGAGATCCCCGTCGCCCAGGGGCGGGACGCCGGATTCCAAGAGTATCTCTTCCTTTTCGCCGCCGGTGGCGGCACGCACGAGTTGCGTGCCGCCCGCCCGGACGAAGACGAGCGCGTTCGTGTCGCACCAGCACGCCTGGTAGGCGTTGGTCGCGACGAGCCGCTCCTCGCCGGTTGCGAGGTCGAGGACCCAGGTGTCCCACTTGTCGAAGTTGCGCTGCGAGACCCAGGGCTCGGTCGAGCGCGAGAAGGCGACCTTCGTGCCGTCGGGCGAGAAGCGCGGATAGGTGTCGGTGAAACCGGAACGCGTGAGGCGGCGCGGCTGGGCGCCGGGACCGTCGAGGATCCAGATGTCGTGCGAGCCGGAGCGGTTGGAGCTCCAGACGATCCTGCCGCCGAAGGCGCGCAGCATCGCGTCGCGCGCGGCGGCCTCGGCGGCGGAGGGCTCCGCCGCCTCGCCCTTCGGGGGCGCGGTGAGGCGGCCGCGCTTCTGGATCGCGCGGGCCTGCCAGGCGAAGAAGAGGAGGGAAAGGAAGAAGAAGAGGATGGAGAGGACGAGCGGAAGGAAATGCTGAATGCTGAATGCCGAATGCTGAATGGGCTTCGCTTTCCGATCGGGCTTCTCCGGGGCGCCCGGGGCGCACCAGGAGAAGACGAGGAAGGAGAGGCCGCCGAGGGAGTAGTCGACGACCTGGCTGAGGAGGTGCATCGCGGTCATCGCGACGAGCGAGTCGCCCGCGGGGAAGCCGAGCGCGGTGAGGGCGGCGAGGCCGCCGGCCTCGTAGGAGCCGAAGGAGAGGAAGGTCGGGACGGGCAGGCTCGCGGCGCCTTCGGCGGCGATGAGCGCGACGAGCACCGCCGGGACGGACGCGCGGGAGAGCGCGGGCCAGAGCGGGCGCGTGACGGCGACGAAGAGCACGTAGAGCCCGGCGTACTTGGCGGCGCGGACGGCGAGCGAGAGCGCGAGCACGCGCCCGGCGACGCGTCCGCGGCGGACGGCGACGACGGCCGCGGCGACGTCGCGCGCGAGCTTCACGAGCGCCGCGACGGGGCGCCACCGGAAGAGCGCGAAGCGCTCCCAGCGCCAGGCCGCCGCGACCGGCAGCGCGAAGAAGAGCAGCGCGACGCCGACCGCGCAGACCGCGGCGAGCACGACCATCGAGCCGACGAGCGAAAGGCCCTGCGCGGCGGCGGGAATCGCGACGGCGAGGACCGCCAGGAGCGCGAGGAAGTCGAAGAGCAGCCCGATCGAGAGCGACGAGAGGCAGTCCGCGGCCGGGACGGCGCAGCCGCGGTTGAGCATCGCGACGTAGCTCAGCTCGCCGATGCGCGCGGGGAGCATGTCGGCGCACGCGCCGCGCACGAACGTGACGAGCAGCATCCGGAAGAGGCCGGGGACGCGCGTTCCGGCGGGGAGCGAGGCGCGCAGGAGCACCCTCGCCCGCTGGGCGCGGGCGAGCGCCTGGACGAGCTGGCAGAGCGCGTAGGCGGCGACGAGCGCGGGGATCGCGGAGCGGAGCGCGGCCACGACGTCGGACGGCGAGACGTCCGCCCCGAGCGAGCCGGCGAGCGAGAGCAGCAGCCCGAGGACGAGGACCGAGCAGGCGGCGGAGACGACGAGGCGGG
>CAMVRE010000269.1 GCA_947169825.1 uncultured Verrucomicrobiota bacterium
TGGGCTCAATTCCGCCCCCTTTTGCGCTCGGTGTCTTTTATTGTGACGAAATGCGCGCGCGGCGCGCGCATGCGTGTAGGTTGCCTCGCGAGGGCGGGTCTGGTATACTCCCGCGCGTCATGCAACCGCGCGGAGCCCCGCGCGGAAGGAGTCGCCGCCATGAACGAAGAAGTTTCCTCCCCCCTCCCCGCCCCCGACGCCGATGCCGAGGCGACCGCCCGCGTCTCGCCCGGCGCCGTCGTCCTCGCCGCGCTTCGCGGCGGAGGGGCGCTGCTGCGCCTCTTCCTCGCGTTCGTCCTGTGGTTCTTCACCGCGTGCGTCCCCTACGTGAACCTCGGCACGACGGTCGGCCTCGCCTCGGCCGCGGTCGACGTCGCGAAGGGCCGTCCGGTCTCCCCGATCGAGATCTTCGACGCGCGCCACCGCGCCCGCATCGTCCCGTTCTTCCTCACGCTCGGCTTCACGATCGCGCTCATGGCCGGCGTCTCGCTCTTCGGCTGGCTCTGCACCGTCCAGTGCGCCGCGCTCTTCGCCGCCGCGCCCGGCGAGATCGCCGCCCTCGCCCCCTGGCTCCGCCAGCTCGCGATGCTGCTCGTCTTCGTCCCCGCCCCGCTCGTCGTCGGCGCATCCGTCTCGCTCGCGCTGCCCGTCTTCCTCGACACCGGCGCGAAGGGCCTCGAGGCGCTCGCGGAGAGCCGCCGCCTCGTCGAGGGCAACCTCGCCGCGGTGCTCTGCGTCGAGCTCCTCCCCGCGATCCTCGGCGCCGCGCTCGTCCTCGCGTTCGATTACGTCGGCTTCTCCGTTCTCTCGCTCTTCGTCGCCGAGGCCGTCCTCTTCGTCTTCTCCCTCGCCCTCCTCGGCCGCCTCTACGGCGCGCTCCGCGCACAGAAGGCGTAAGGATCCAGCCGCCCATTCAGCATTCAGCATTCAGCATTCAGCATTCAGCATTCGGCATTCGGCATTCGGCATGCACCGCAAGACCCTCCTCATCATCCCGACCTACGACGAGCGCGACAACGTCGGCCCGATCTCCGAGGCCGTGTTCCGCGCGGACCCGGAGGCGGAGATTCTGTTCGTCGACGACGATTCGCCCGACGGCACCGGCGCGCTCCTCGACGAGATGGCGGCGCGCGAGCCGCGCCTCCACGTCCTGCACCACGGCGCCAAGGCCGGCCTCGGCCGCGCCTACGTGGCGGGGTTCAAGTGGGGACTCGAGCGCGGCTACGAGCGGCTCTTCGAGATGGACGCCGACGGCTCGCACGACCCGAAGGAGATCCCCGCCTTCCTCGCCGCGTCCGAGACGGCGGACCTCGTCCTCGGCACGCGCTACAAGGGCGGCATCCGCGTCATCGACTGGCCGCTCAACCGGCTCCTGCTCTCGATGGGCGCGGGCGTGTTCGTGCGGCTCGTCACCGGCCTCCCGGTGAGCGACCCCACCGGCGGCTACAAGTGCTACTCGGCCGAGGTGCTGCGCGCGATCGACCTGGACAAGATCGTCTCGAACGGCTACTCCTTCCAGATGGAGACGACCTTCTCCGCCTGGACGCAGGGCTTCCGCATCGCGGAGGTTCCGATCGTCTTCCTCGACCGCCGCCTCGGCTACTCCAAGCTCTCGCTCGGCATCGCCCGCGAGGCCTTCTGCATGGTCTTCCGCCTCGCCTGGCGCAACCGCTTCCGCCGCCGCCCGCGCGCCGTCCGCCCCGCGCCGGCCCCCGCCCCGCAGGCCTGATCCCCTTTCTCCCTTTTCATCCCTTTCAACCTTTTCAACCTTTTCAACCCTTTCAACCTTTTCATCCCCTTCAACCCTTTCATCCTCGCGCAATCTAGCGCCTTCCACTTTACCCTTTCCACTTTCACCTTTCCCCTTCCGTGTATCTCCAGGCACTCGAAATCAACGGCTTCAAGAGCTTCGCGAAGAAGACGCGACTCGTCTTCGAGCCCGGCATCACCGCCATCGTCGGCCCCAACGGCTGCGGCAAGTCCAACGTCTCGGACGCCATCCGCTGGGTCCTCGGCGAGCAGCGCCCCACCGCCCTGCGCGGCGGCGCGATGACCGACGTCATCTTCGCCGGCACCGACGACCACAAGCCCCTCGGCATGGCCGAGGTCTCCATCACCTTCGCCGACTGCGAGAAGGAGCTCGGCCTCGAGTACAACGAGGTCACCGTCACCCGCCGCGTCTTCCGCACCGGCGAGGGCCAGTACTTCATCAACCGCACGCCCTGCCGCCTCCGCGACATCCAGCGCCTCTTCATGGACACGGGCATCGGCACGACGTCCTACTCCGTGATGGCCCAGGGGCAGATCGACGCCATCCTCTCCTCCCGCCCCGAGGACCGCCGCGCGATCTTCGAGGAGGCGTCCGGCATCACCCGCTTCCGCGCCGACCGCCGCGAGGCGCTGCGCAAGCTCGAGGCGACCGACCAGAACCTCGCCCGCCTCGCCGACGTCATCGCGGAGCTGCGCCGCCAGATCCATTCGCTCCGCGCCCAGGCCTCGCGCGCCCGCCGCTACAAGGAGCTGCAGGCCGAGCTGCGCAAGGTCGACCTGTATCTGGCCGGCATCCGCCTCGCGGAGCTCAACGAGCGCGGCCGCGCCCTCGCCGCCGCGTTCGAGAAGGCGCAGGAGCAGGGCCGCGGGCTGCGCGGCCGCGTCGAGGAGGCGGAGTCCGCGCTCGAGGCGCTGCGCCGCGTCGTCGCCGAGGCGGAGCAGGGCATCTCCGAGGCGGTCGAGGCCGCCGCCGCCGCCCACAACGCCCGCGCCCACGCCGACGAGAAGCTGCGCGACAACGACCTGCGCCTCGCCGAGAACCGCTCCTGGAAGGAGCGCGACGAGAAGGAGATCGCCGGCACGCGCGCCGTCCGCGACGACCAGGCGAAGCTCCGCGGCGAGGTCGACTCGCGCCTCGAGGGGCTCGACGAGGCCGCCGCCGCCGCCGAGGAGCGGCTCGCCGCCGCGCGCGCCGCGTTCGATTCGCTTCACGGCGACTCCGACGAGGCCCGCGCCGCCCTCCAGCGCCTGCGCGAGCAGTCGGTCGAGCTCGAGCGCACCAGCGCCCGCCTCCAGAACGAGCTCGGCGAGGCCGAGGCCGCCGACCGCGAGTCGATCCTCCGCAACGAGCGCCTCTCCGCCGAAAAGTCCCGCCTCGAGTCCTCGGTCCGCGACCTGGCCGCGCGCCTCGACGACGTCTCCGGCGAGGTCGAGACGCTCCAGGGCATGGCCGAGTCGGCCTCCGACGCCGCGCTCGCCGAGGAAGCCGATGATGGCATCGACGGCCTCGGAGTGCTTGCCGCCCTTCATGCCGGTGAAGGGGCCGGACTGGATGAGGTATCCCTCGGCGGCCATGGCGTGGTCCCAATCGACGTTGGTCACGCGCATCTCGCGCTCGTCCTTGAGCTCCTCGTACAGCGGGGCGTCCTTCTGGGCGATGATGGGCGGGGTGTCCAGGCCATACTTGCGCGCGAAGTCAAAGTCGCGCTGGTCGCCGCAGGGCACGCCCATGACGGCGCCCGTGCCGTAGTCCAGCAGGATGTAGTCGGCAACCCAGATGGGCAGCGGCTTGCTGGTGATGGGGTTGATGACGTAGCGACCGGTAAACACGCCGTGCTTCTCGCGCTCGGAGCCCTGGCGGTCGACGGAGCTGACCTGCTCGACCGACTTCTTGAGCTCGAGGTAGGCCGCCTCGTGCTCGGTTCCGGCCACGAGCTCGGCCGCGAGCGCGCTCTCGGGCGGCAGCAGGAAGAACGACGTGCCAAACAGCGTGTCGGGACGCGT
>CAMVRE010000270.1 GCA_947169825.1 uncultured Verrucomicrobiota bacterium
ACCCAACCACCCAACCACCCAACCACCGGACCGCTCGCTCCCGCGCCGGTCGTCGAGCTCGACGCCGCGGCGCGCGCCGCGGCCGTCGCGCGCGGCGAGGCGGAGTTGCGCGCGGGGCGCGTCGCGGCGCTGCTCGTCGCCGGGGGCCAGGGCTCGCGCCTCGGCTTCGACGGGCCGAAGGGCTGCTGCCCCGTCGGCCCGGCCTCGGACGAGCCGCTCTTCTTCTTCCACGCCCGCAAGCTACTCGCGCGCGGGCGCCGCTACGGGCGGCCCGTCCCGCTCTACGTGATGACGAGCGCCGCGAACGACGCCGCCACGCGCGCCTTCTTCGCCTCGCGCGGCTTCTTCGGCCTCGCGGAGAAGGACGTGTTCTTCTTCTCGCAGGGGATGTGGCCCGCGCTCGACCCGGAGGGGCGCGTCGTCCTGGAGGCGCCGGACCGCGTCTTCCTCTCGCCCGACGGCCACGGCGGCGTCCTCGCCGCGCTCGCGCGCTCCGGCGCGCTCGCCGACATGGACGCGCGCGGGATCGCGTCCGTCTGCTACTTCCAGGTCGACAACCCGATGGTCGACGTCGCGGACCCGGCGTTCGTCGGACTCCACGTCTCCGAGGGCGCCGACTGGACGCTCAAGGTCTGCCGCCGCACCGGCGCCGCCGAGAAGATGGGGATGCCCGTCCTGCGCGGCGGCCGCACGGCGATCGTCGAATACACCGAGTTCTCCGAGGCGGACCGGTGCGCGCTCTCGCCCGACGGCTCCCTGCGCTTCGCGTGGGGCTCGCCCGCGCTGCACGTCTTCTCCGTGCCGTTCCTGCGGCGCGAGGCCGCGGCGGGGCTCCCCGTCCATCTGGCGCACAAGAAGGTGCCGTTCGTCGACGCGTCCGGCGCGCTCGTCAAGCCCGACGCGCCGAACGCCTACAAGTTCGAGAAGTTCGTCTTCGACGCCCTCGCGGACGCCCGCAGGGCCGTCTGCCTCGCGTTCGACCGCGAGGAGGAATACGCCCCCGTGAAGAACCGCGACGGCGAGAAGTCGCCCGCCGCGTGCCGCGCCGACCTCTCGCGCAAGTGGGCGCGCTGGCTCCGCGCCGCCGGCATCGCCGTCCCGCTCGGCGCCGACGGACGCCCGCTCCGCCGCGTCGAGATCGATCCGGCCTTCGCGGACTCGCCCGCCGCGCTCGCCGCGCGCGACCTCTCCGGCGTCGACCCCGCCGGCGACGTTCTTCTCGCCGCGCGGCCCTAGCGCACGAACCAGACGACGTAGGCGTACATGAACGGCGCCGAGAAGAGCAGCGAGTCGAGGATGTCGAGGATGCCGCCCATGCCGGGGAAGCGGGCGGAGGAGTCCTTGACGCCGACCGAACGCTTGACGAGCGACTCCGCCAGGTCGCCGAGGACGCCGGTCGTCGCGAGCAGAAGAGGCAGGGCGATCGCGTGCACGAGCGGGAACTCGAGCTGGCCGAGGTGTCCGTCGCCGAAGCCCCAGCGGAAGACCGCCCAGAAGGCGAGGCCCGCGGCGAGCGAGAAGACGTAGCCGCCGGCGAGCCCCTCGACGGTCTTCGCCGGAGAGATCTCCGGGATGAGCTTGCGCCGGCCCCAGATGCGCCCGAACGTGTAGGCGCCGATGTCCGCCATCTTCACGAGGACGATGAAGACGAGCAGCATGATGCGCCCGGTGTAGTTCGTGCGCCCTTCCTCGATGACGGGCCACTCGAAGGCGAGCCGGACGAGGAACGAGAGCAGGACGGCGATGTACCAGAATCCCGCGTAGGACAGCGCGAACGTCTCCATCGCGCGCTCGGTGCGGCGGCGCAGGACGCCGATCGCGAGCAGCAGGGCGGGCGTGAGCGCGAGAAGGAAGGCCGAGAGGTCCATCCGGCCGGGCTCGGTCGGATCGGGGAGCCACGCGATGTGCGCCATCCGGTCGAGGGCGAGGGGCGATTCGGCCGCGGTCGCGAGGAGGAACGCGCTTCCGCAGAGCGTCGTGGCCCAGAACTCGTAGGAGTGCCCGGAGCTCCGGACCATGTCCGACCATTCCAGCTGCGCGAGGGCGAAGATGGCGAGCAGCAGGAACAGGTGCATCCACGCCGGGAAGAAGAACAGGATCCCGAAGCAGACGGCGCAGACGGAGACGCCGGTGGCGATGCGGTGCTTGAGCATGGTTCGTGCGGAAGGGGTTCCGTGGTCGAGGAGGGTCAGTATAGGCATCCGGTCGCGAAAGTCAAACGACTTGCCTCGCGACGGACGTGTATGGTAGATTTCCGCCCGACCGCGCGCCACGGCCGGCGGGCGGCCCCTCCGATGGAACACGAAGACCCCGTCCACTCCTCCTACGTCCCCGAATGCTCCGATCGTCCGCAGACGATCGGCGAGGAGATCGCCAACGCGATCACGCACGGCATCGGCGCGCTCCTCGCCGTCGCCTGCCTCGTCGTCGGCGTCGTCTTCGCGAGCGTCCGCCCCTACCGCGACGTGTGGAACATCGTCTCGGTCGCGATCTACGGCGCGACGATGGTGCTGCTCTACCTCTTCTCGACGCTCTACCACGCGCTCAACCATCCGAAGACGAAGGCCGTCTTCAACTACTTCGACCACTGCTCGATCTACCTGCTGATCGCGGGCTCCTACACGCCGTTCTGCCTGTCGGCGATCCGCGTCTACAGCCCGGGCTGGGCCTGGGCGATCTTCGGGATCGAGTGGGGCCTGGCGATCGTCGGCATCGTCTTCCAGTGCCTCTTCATCAACCGCTACGTCGCGCTCTCCAACCTGACCTACCTGGCGATGGGCTGGGTGGTCCTGATCGCGGTCTACCCGCTCTGGAAGGCGATGGGCTTCTGGCCGGTCTTCTGGATCGCGATGGGCGGCGTCGCCTACTCGCTCGGCGTGATCTTCTACGCGATGAAGCGCACGAAGTGGATGCACGTGATCTGGCATCTCTTCGTCCTCGCCGGCACGCTGATCCAGTATTTCGTGAT
Source organism: uncultured Verrucomicrobiota bacterium (assembly GCA_947169825.1). GTDB lineage: Bacteria > Verrucomicrobiota > Kiritimatiellia > RFP12 > UBA3636 > UBA3636. The sequence goes on from CAMVRE010000270.1 coordinate 2,969, forward strand.
CCTCTTCTGCATCGTGCTGAAGAAGTAGCCCGGCTCCGCCTTCCTACTTCTCCGGCCCCTGCCCCTCGTCTTTCGATTTCACCGTGCGTGATTTTTCTTGCTTTTGTCTCTCCTGGGGCGTAGAATCTGCGGCGTTTGTTCACCTCGCCTCCCTTTCGCCATGCCGACCCCAGCTCGCCTCACCTACGATCAATACCCTTTCGAAATCGGTTCTCCGGGCTACAACGCGCTGTTCTGGGGCGGCATTTCGCTTTGTCTCCTTGCTGCCGCAACCCCGTTCGTCGCCATCACGATGACCGCAAACCTCGTCGCCAAGGGGTTCCTGTTTGTTCGCACGAGATCCTACCGCTCCCGCGCGTGCGTCGACCGTTCCTTCGCCCGTGAATGCGCGGCGCGCTTGCGCGAGGCGCGAGACTCCTCGCCTCGCGCATACCTCCGCGTCCTGCGTTCGCTCGCCGCGGAGCGAGAGAGGCGCGAGGCGGAGCGCGAACGCGAGGCGCTCGCGCTTTCCGACCAGCCCGCCGCCGCCAAGCGCCGGGCCGCGGCCCGCAGGAAACGCGATCTGGCGTGGCAGGAGTGGTTCGGAACGCTGGAGCGCGCCGTGGCGGGGTGCGGCACCCCGCCACGCGAGCCCGGGATGCCTCAGCTCGCCGATCGGCCGCGCCGCAAGGGTGCGCCGAGTCGTCGGCTCTGCGCCTTTTCGCTCAAGAAGGCGCCGACGGGGGACGAAGTGCGGGAGCAGTACGAGAAGGCGCGCGGACGGGGTCGCGTGGAGGAGAAGATCAAGCTCGGCTCGATGCT
>CAMVRE010000271.1 GCA_947169825.1 uncultured Verrucomicrobiota bacterium
GAAACCATGCTTCAAGGGAGCAATGGCTCCGAATTTCCGGTTGTCACGGAAAAACGCGATTCGGAAGCCAGCTTCCCCCTTTTCCTCCTTGAGGATTTCCTCTTCAACCCTTTCCTGGTTCATCCTGGCAAGAAGGGCTTCATTGCCCTTCTCATTTCCCTTTCCCGTGTATTCCTCCACAAGGAAAGGATTGGAATAACGGATCTTGCCACTTTTGGTTTCAGCCTTGGCGAACCAGAGCCACTTGTCCGTTCCAGAAATCTGGAAACAAGGCTTCACGCGCGCGCGCACGTTGAGAAGCCTGCACCAGTCACGAACGGTTTTGCAGGAAGGATAGACGGGATTTCCGATTTCGTTTTTCCAGTTGATTTTTGGCATGTTTTTGGTTCTTCCTTCTGTTGGTTTTACGCGGACCGATTCGCAGACGCCGAACAGTATAACACAGTTTGCGGTCAACCTAAACAAACCGATGCAACTTTTTTTTCAGGACCGGAAACAGCGCAGACGGTCGTAGTTGTAGCGCACGACGCCGAGGGAGCGGTCGGCCTGCGCGTCCAGGCGGGGAATCCACCCGGACAGAGGCGTGCCGGCGCGGAGCAGCTCGTTCACGCGGCGGCAGAAGAGGACCTCCTGCTCCGTGATCGTCGCGGCGGAGTCGCGTCCGGGGCAACCGACGAAGGACGCCTCCAGCGGGTTGCTCACGAACATCCCGGTGAAGAAGCCGCGAAGGCCGGCGCTTTCCGCGAACGCCGCGGCGTAGCACCAGACGCCGACGACCCGCCGCGCGCGGATCGAGGGGGCGTTGCTGGCGTCGACGAGATACGGCGGGTTGCGCATGATCGCGGCGAGGTTGCCGCGCGCCATCACGCTCGGGTCGAAGAGCCCCTGCAGGCTGCCGTGGCCGCAGAGGACGAGCGCGTCCTCCTCCGCCGCGATCGCCGCGTCGACGGCGCGGCGGGCGTCCGGGGTGCCGGGGCGGACGTCCAGGACGCGGGCGTCCGGGATGCCGTCCCAAAGGGCTGCGAGGACGCGGGTGTCCACGTCGCCGGTGTTCGAAAAGACGATGGTTGCCATTCGGGTGCATGATCCTCCACCCGAAGCATACGGCGGAAGACGCGCGAATCCACCCCCTCCCCGCCCCGCGCCGAGGCGCGGGGCGGGGAGGGGGGGGTCGACTAGAACCCGATGCGGCGGTCGCGGGAGGCGCCGCGGTCGCGCTTGGCGTCGCTCTCCTCGCGCAGGGCGCGGAGGAGCGCGGCGGCGTCCCGCGCGCCGCCGAGGTAGCGCATCGACTGGCGGACGGTCCGGAAATCGCCGGGCGCGAGGTCCGGGATGCCGGAGAGCTCCGCGCGGTCGCGCGCCGCGAGCGGCACGCCGAAGAAGCGCTCGAAGAAGAGCGCCTTGCCCTCGTCCCCGAGGTAGTCGAACGACACCTTGAACGTGAACCGGCGCACCGTGGCGGGGTCCAGGTTGTCGGAGTGGTTCGTCGCGCAGACGAGGATGCCGCGGAAGTTCTCCATCTGCTGCAGGAGCTCGTTGACCTGCGTGACCTCCCAGGAGTGCTGCGAGAGCCCGCGCGCGCGGAGCAGCCCGTCAACCTCGTCGAGGAAAAGGATCGCGTTCTCGTTCTCCGCCTCGCGGAAGGCCGCGGCGATGTTCTGCTCCGTGGCGCCGACGAAGCAGCTGATGAGGTCGCTGCCCTGCTTGACGACGACCTTGGCGCCGAGCTCGGCGCCGAGGTGCTTCACGAACTCGGTCTTGCCCGTTCCGGGAGGGCCGGAGAGCAGGAGGTTGAAGCGGGAGCGGTCGGCGCCGCGCTCCGCCTCCGGGGCCTCGAGCTCGGCGCGGAACGTGCGCGCGGCCTCGACGATCCGCGGCAGCGGGACGGACGAGGCGAGCGAGAGCCCCTCGAGCGAGTAGTCCTTCGCGGGGCGCAGGCGGCCGTCCTCCTCGCGGATGCCCATGAGCTCGCAGTGCGGCGCCATCAGGCTCTCGACGAGGGCCGGCGCGTCCTTCGCAGCGGGACGGAGGCGCGAGACGTTGCGCAGGACGCTCGCGATGCCGCCGGCGCTCGTCGGCCAGCGCGCGGCCCACGCCTCGGCGGCGTCCGAGGGGAGGACGTCCGCGAGCCCGGCGCTCCCGATCTGGTTGCGCCAGATGCCGGCGCGCTGGGCGTCGGTGAGCGCGTCGAAGCGGATCGAGTAGTCGAACCGGCGGAGGTTCGACTCGTCCATGCGGCGCGGGGAGGCGTTGCAGATCCAGACGACTGGCGTCTGGAGCGAGTCCAGGGCGGCGTTGAGCGTGCCCTTGTCGCCGTCGGAGAGCAGGTCGTCGGCCTCGTCGACGACGATGAGGCTGCGGTCCGGGTCCACGCGGCCGTCGCAGGCGCGCAGCGCGCCGAAGCGCGTCGCGGAGGCGCGGACGCGGCGCTCGGAGTCGGGGTTCTGCGCGACGAACCAGCACGTGCGGCCGGTCCGGGCGGCGAGGGCGCGCGCGAAGCTGGTCTTGCCCGTGCCGGGGACGCCGTAGAGCAGGACGTTGGCCGGGCCCTTCCCGGCGGCGAGCATCCGCTCCAGCAGGGCGCCGTGCTTCTCCGCGAGGCGGCCGAACCACTCCCACGGGAGCGGCTTCTCGGCGTCGCGGCGGTAGAAGCGGCTCGCGATCGGCTCCTTGGAGAGCCCGTCGAGGAACTGGGCGACGTCGCACACGAAGTCGAAGTCGTCGTCGATGCAGCCGAAGCGCCGCAGCGGCGCCTTCGGGCCGAGCGCCGCGCGCACCTCCGGGACGCTGCGGTCGACGAACATCGCGATCGCCTCGACGCGCTGCGGCGACGCGGAGCCGTGGCTCTCCCGCGTCGGCCAGTCGAGCAGGTCCGCCCAGACGAGGTAGCAGGCGAGGAGGATCTCGCGCTCGGTCTCGTCGAAGCGCATCAGGTCGCAGAACTCGGCGAAGCGCTTCCCGCAGGGGTCGGCGCCCTTGCGCGAGGGGACCTTGACGGAGCGGAGGAGGTCGAGGAGCGCCGGACGGACGGCCTTCTCGCACCAGAGGCAGCGGAGAAGCTCCGAGGTGCAGTCGCGGAAGGACACGGTATCGCGGCCGTTCTCCGCCTTGTCGATCTCCCTGCGCGTCTTCTCGGGGATCTTGGCGTCGTACCAGCGCTTGATCGCGTCGTTGTCGAGCAGCGTCGCCGGCGCGGCGAACAGGTCGTCGTCGTCGACGTGCTCGCGGATGTTCGAGAGCAGGTTGAGGAGGAGGCGCATCGCCTCCTTGGTGCGGAACGAGTTGTTTTCTGGTTTGAATTTGGCCATGCGGATTCCTTTCAAAAGGTTAGAGGTTAGAGGTGGGAGGTGAGAGGTGAGAGATGGGCGTTTGGAGGATACGGCGGCGACGACGATCATCCACCCCCTTGGAAGCAGGGGGCGTGCCAGACGGCATCCGCCCGCCGGGACGGCGGGCTCCGCCGGATGCGCGGCGATAGCGGCCGCGGTCTCCTCGGCCACGGCGTGGCGGGGTGCGGACCCCGCCACGCCGGCCGCGCGCTAGCCGGCGAGCGGCACCGGTTCGCGCTCAATGGTCAGAATCGAACCATACGGTTCCTTTTTGACCATCCGCTTCGGAGCGGGACGCTCCTTCGAGGCGGCGTCCTCCTCCGCGGCCGCGGCCTCCGCCTCCGCGACGGCCGCCGCGAGGCGGCGGGCGAAGACGCAGCGCGTGGCGGCGTCCGGCCACGACCACTCGGCGCGGAGGG
>CAMVRE010000272.1 GCA_947169825.1 uncultured Verrucomicrobiota bacterium
GCCACGGTTCGGCGAGCAGCTGCTCGAGCGTCGCCGCCGGCGCGTTCGTGGCGGGGTCCGCCGCGAGCGCGGGGACCGCGAGGGCGAGGAGGAAAAGGAAGAGGGCGGTGCGTTTCATTTTGGGGCGGGCGGATTCTGCAGGTCGGAGAGGGAGCGGACCTCGTTCGTCGTGACCGTCACGAGACTCGGGGAAAGCGTGTGCCGGGCGAGGGCCGCGTTCAATTCGGCCATGTCGCCGGTGTCCAGGCAGATCTGGATCATAAGGAGGTCGTCCAGCTCCTTCGTTTCCTCCGGCGTTTGAAAACGGCAAAGCCGGGCCAGTTCGGACGAGAACCGGATGCGGTCCTCCCGGCCGTCGTTCAGAACCGCTTTGGATGCATCGTTCTCGAGAGGGCCGAGCAGCATACCGTGGTAGATGGAGAAGCTTCGACGGACCCACGTGTCCCCGCTTGCGAAAACGGGACCGACGCGCTTCGGGGACGGATTGGCTCCGGCCCGGACGAGCAGGTTGGATGCGGCATCGCGAAGGAGGCGTTCGGCGCCGGCCTTCTCGGCGACGCGGAACCAAGTGACCTGGGAATCGCGGATTCCGTCGTTTTGGAGCAAATACCCGATCAGCTCGAAGCGGGCATTGTCAAAATCCATGAACGGACGCGCCGTTTCCCAGTCCATCTCCGGCCTCCAACCATCCGGAACGGCGAGCGCCTTGCGGAGGTAGCGACTCGCGAGGGCGGCCGTGAAGCGCGGATCGTCGCGGTCGAGCAGGACCATCCGGCGGAGCCGGGCGACGTCGGTCTCGGCCGGCACCTTCTCGCGGACCGTCGTCGCGTGCAGGGTGTTGGTGAGGCGGCAGAAGGCGGTTTCGGCGAGGACGGCGCGCTCCAGCGGGCGCGGGAGCCCCGCGTCCGCGATCCGCGCGGCGGCGTCGGACTCCGTGCGGGCGGCGAGCGCCTGTCCGGCGCGGGCGATCGTCCGCTGGATGCGGAGCTGTGGGTCGTTGGTCGGCGACCAAGAGCGGACTTCGTCGAAGGGGACGTAGCCCTCGCCCGGATGGGCGGCATCGCGCGCGTTCCGCTCCGCGCGGCGCCGCGCCTCCAGCTCGATGTCGGCATCGTAGGCGGGATCGAAGCGCTCCGCCTCGTCGCGCAGCCGTCGCAGCAGCGGCGCGGGATCGGGCGCCTCGTTCGTGGCGGGGTCCGCCGCGAGAGCGGGGAGCGCGAGGGCGAAGAGCGCAGCCGCGGCGAGACGAAACCGGGGAACACGGGGAAGACGGGGAAGATTCATTGTCCACAAACTCCGATTGTCCATTGTTGGCATCAATTCAAGGTCGAAATGCAAATCTCACTCCGCGGGCTCCGCGGACTCCGCGTGGGGTTTTGGCTCTGCGGTCTCTGCGCTCTCTGCGTGGGATTCGGGCTCCGCGGGGCTCGGCGTGTCGGCGGCGTGCGACCAGGAGTCGTCGGGGAAGAGGAGGACGAGGACGCGGCAGTCGCCGGCGGGCGGCGGAGCGAACACGGCGGCGGTCCCCGGTTCGAGCGCCAGGCCCAGTTCCTCCGTTTCGGCGGTGTCGTCTCCCGCGAAGACCGAGGCCTCCGCAGTCAGGCGGAGCAGCGGAGTCCCGCCACGGCAAACGATGGGGCGCACGGAAAGGCGGACGCCGTTCGTGACCGCGGGCTTCCCGGGTTCGCCGTCGATGTCGAGGAGGGAGACCTCCGCCTTGCAGCCGTCCCCGAAGACCGCACTCGGCATTCCCAGGATATGCGCGTTTCCGTCGGAGACGGCGGCGGCTCTGGCGGCGTCGAGCGTCCCGCGGTAGCACGCGACCGCGGGACGGTCCGCTTCGGGGAAGAGCGCGGGATCCGCCCCGAGCAGCGCGCGGTAATACCAGTCCGTCGCGGATTCGCGGTTGGTCGGCGAACCGATCTGCAGGACGAGGGCGTCGATGCGGATTTCGGGATGGACGGCGTCGGGGCCGTGGGCGTCCGCGGCGGGGCTCGGCGTGGCGGGCGAGTCCTCGAGGACGACGGGTTCGCCCCGATCGACATTGACGCTCAGCTCGCCGAGGATCATTCGGATCGTATCCAAGTTTTCGCGCGTGTTGAGGACGACGAACCCGTCGTCGCCCGAGCGCTCCATCGACGATCCCGGAGGCCACCAAATGCTGGGCCGTCCGAGAAATGCCATCAACCCGTCGATTACGGCGGGGCGGCCCGTCACGAGGTCGGGCCGGATCGTGAAGCGCCACCGCTCGAATGTCTCGCCTTGCAAGTCGGCCTCGGCCCGCGCGAGCGTCGCCGCCGGCGCGTTCGTGGCGGGGTCCGCCGCCGAGAGCCGGGGCATCGCGACTTCACCGAGGCCGGGGACGCGGACCCAGCGGTCCTCGCCCGGCAGCCGGACGACGAGATCCTCGGGGGCGTCGGCGGGCGCAAACGCATCGAATTCGAACGGCACCGCGCGGACGGGTCGGGGGAATTCCGGATCGCCCTCGCGCGGCAGGGCGTCGAACGCGAGGAGCCGCGACGAGCCGCCGCGCGCGAAGTCGACTCCGGCGGCCGGCCGGGTTCCGCGGAACAGGTAGCGGACGAGGCGGCTTTGTGCGCGCGCGTAGGCGATATGCCCCGGGTCGTTTCGAAGGCGGGTCACGCAGACGCCGGGGCCGAGGAAGAGGACCCGGGTGTCGGCGAAGGCGTCGAGCGTCGCGATCTTGCGCATCTCCGCGACGGGGTCGGCCTCGGGCGAAAGCCGCTTGCGCCACGGTTCGGCGAGCAGCTGCTCGAGCGTCGCCGCCGGCGCGTTCGTGGCGGGCGCGTCCTCGAGGACGACGGGGGCGCCCTGAAGGACGGTGACGGGCAGTGCGTCGATGATCATTCGGATCAAATTCAGGTTCTCGCGCGTGTTGCGGACGACGAGCCCGTCGTCTCCCGAGCGCTCCATCGACGATCCCGGAGGCCAGGAAACGCCGAGCTCTCCGAAAAAGTTCTTCAACTCGCCGCATGCCTCTTCCAGCGCATCGAGGACGCCGGGCGGGATCGTGAAGCGCCAACGCTCGAACGTCTCGCCCCGTTTCGAGGCCGCGTTCTTGAATTCGAACTCCGGAACGATGATGCGATCCAGTTTCGCGAGAACCGCGGCGTCGACGTCGGCCCGCGCGGGCGTCGCCGCCGGCGCGTTCGTGGCGGGGCTCGCCGCGAGCGCGGGCAGCGCGGCGAGCACGAAGAGAGCGAGGGCTGTGCGTTTCATGGCGCGGTATTCTACCACATCTCCGGGACAAAACTATTAGAAATGCGAGGAAACTTCGGCGACCCTCCCGTGGCGGGGCCCCCGCCACGGCGGAAAACGATGGAACAAAACAAAAAATCAACTTGTGATTTGTTCCGGATCACGGCTTTGTCTGCTGCGACGGGAGCTGGCGGAGGATGTACTCGATGCGGTCGAGGTTCTCCCTCGTGTTGGCGACCGTGAGCGTTCCGGGGACGGGAAGCGAGAGCGAGGAGCCCTCCGGCCAGGCGACGCCCTTGCCCGCGAACCACTCCTTGAGCTTGGTCGCGTCCGCCGCGGTCGTCTTCGCGCCGCGGATCGGATACTGGCGGTGGATGATGAGGTTCGGGTCCTCCAGAAGGGCGCGCGCGGCGGCGGATTGCGCGGATTGCGCGGATTGCGCGGGTTGCGCGGACGACGCCGCGGGCGCGGCGGCGGGCGGCGCGGGCCAGGCGTCGGGCGCGGCGGCGGCGGGCGCGGACGGAAG
>CAMVRE010000273.1 GCA_947169825.1 uncultured Verrucomicrobiota bacterium
CGCTAAGGGTTCGTTTGTGGGTTCGTCAAATGGAGGGTGGCGGATTTCTCCGTGGGTTGCGTGATGGTGTGAAGTCTACCACACCGCCGCGCGCGGGGCAAGCGCTTGCGCCGGGGCTGGGGTTCTGCTAGGATTGCGCCGTTCCGCATTTCTGCACCCGGCATCATGAAAAAGAAGCCCTCCCCGAAGAACGCCCCCGCGAAGAAGTCCACCGCGAAGGGATCCCCCGCGAAGAAGCCCGCGCCCAAGGTCCCGCTCGCGGCCGGCGCGAAGAAGCCGCAGAAGCTCGGCGGCCTCGGCCGCGGCCTCGACGCGCTCATCGGGCGCGAGGCGACGCGCAACGTCGCCGTCGTCGCCGAGACGCCCGCGCCCGCCGCCGCGGCGCCGGCGCCCGAAGAGCCCGCGCGCGGCGTGATCGAGGTCGCCGTCGAGCTCGTCCGGCGCAGCCCGTTCCAGCCGCGCACGGTCTTCGACGAGGAGGCGCTGAAGGAGCTGGCCGAGTCGATCAAGGCCCACGGCATCATCCAGCCGCTCGTCTGCCGCCGCAAGGACGGCTTCTTTGAGCTCATCGGCGGCGAGCGCCGCTTCCGCGCCGCGGGGCTGCTCGGCCTGAAGACCGTCCCCGTCCTCGTCATCGAGGCGCTCGACCGCGACGCCGCCGAGCTCGCCCTCGTCGAGAACCTCCAGCGCGAGGACCTCAACGCGATCGAGGAGGCCGAGGGCTACAAGTCGCTCGCGGAGGAGTTCAAGCTCACGCAGGCGGACATCGCCGAGCGCGTCGGCAAGGCCCGCGCGTCCGTCGCCAACGCGCTGCGCCTGCTGGAGCTGCCGGACGAGGTGAAGCAGATGGTCGGCTCGGGCCTGCTCTCGACCGGCCACGCGAAGGTCCTGCTCTCGCTCCCGCGCGAGGCGGACCGCGTCGAGCTGGCGCGCCTCTGCCTCACGGAGGGAACGACCGTCCGCACGCTCGAGCGCCGCGTCCAGGCGCGCCTCGCCGCGCCCGCGCGCAAGCCCGCGGCGCCGCGGTCCGACATCCCGCCGGACTACCTCCGCACGCTCCTCGACAAGCTCGCCGCGCGCTTCGCCACCTCCGTCCGGCTCGAGCCCTCGGTCACCTACGCCAACGGCCGCCACGGCCGCGGGAAGATCGAGATCGGGTTCTTCGACAACGACGATCTCACCCGCGTCCTCGAGCTGCTCGGCGTGGACGTGAACGAGTAGCGCGCCATGGACATCGTCAAATACGGAAGCCCCGTCCTCAAGAAGCCGGCGACGCCGGTCGGGGAGGTCACGCCCGAGCTGCGCGCCCTCGCCCGCGAGATGCTCGACGCGATGTACGCGGCCGATGGCGTCGGCCTCGCCGCGGAGCAGGTCGGGCGCACCGAGTCGCTCTGCGTGATCGACGTCCCGCCGGACGCGCAGGGCAGGGACGCGCCCCTCAACGCCGGCGTGAAGATGCCGATGATCCTCTTCAACCCCGTGGTCTCCGCCCCCGAGGGGACGCAGCGCGGGAGCGAGGGGTGCCTGAGCTTCCCCGGGATTTCGGCGCAGGTGACGCGCGCCCGCTCGGTGACGGTCGACTGGACCGGCGAGGACGGCAAGCACTACTCCGCCCGGGTCCACGGCCTGCTCGCGCGCGCCGTGCAGCACGAGACCGACCACCTCGCGGGCGTCGTGTTCGTGGAGCGCGCCTCCCCGACGCAGCAGCTGCTCCTCAAGGGCAAGCTCGCCCGGCTCCGCCGCGAGGGCGCGAAGGCCGCGGAAGCGTCCGCGACGTAGCGCGCGCTACTCCGCCTCGTGGAAGGCCAGCTCCGAGGCGGCCTGCTCCCAGAGCGTGTTCACGGTCGCGAGCTCCCTCTCGATCTCGGCGAGGCGGCGGGAGGCGTCGGCCGCGGCCGCGGGGTCGGCGCCCGCGGAGAGCGACTCGACGAGCGCGGCCTGCTCCTTCTCGAGCGCGCCGATGCGCTCCTCGGCCGCGGCGACGCGGCGCTTGAGGGACCGCAGCAGTGGCGCGTTGCGCTCGCGCTCGGCGGCGCGCGCGCGGCGCTGCGCTTCGCGCGAGTTCGGGTTCGCCTCGCGCTTCGCGGCGTCCGCCTCGCGCACGGAGGCGGCCGCGGCGGCGGCCTCGCGCTCGACGCGCTCGCGGTAGTCGTCGTAGCCGCCGACGAACTTGCGCACGCCCGTCTCCGCCACCTCGACGATGTTCTGCGCGATGCGGCGCACGAACTCGACGTCGTGCGAGACGACGACGACCGTGCCCTCGTAGGCGACGAGCGCCTCCTCGAGCGCCTTGCGGCCGTTCATGTCGAGGTGCGTGGTGGGCTCGTCGAGGACGAGGAAGTTGGGCTTGCGCGCGTAGATGCGCGCGAAGGCGAGTCGGATCTTCTCGCCGCCGGAGAGGACGCCGGCGTGCTTGAACGCGTCGTCGCCCGAGAAGCCGAACGCGCCCAGGAGCTGCCGCGCCTGCGCCTCGGTGAGGTTCTCGTCCTCGCGGCGGACGACGTTGAGGAGCGACCGGTCGTCGGGGATCGTCTCGGCGAACTCCTGCGACATGTAGCCCGGGACGACCTTGTGGCCGATCACGACCTCGCCCTCGCTCGGCGCGCGGACGCCGGCGAAGAGGCGCGTCATCGTGGTCTTGCCGAGGCCGTTGAAGCCGACGATCGCGAGGTGCTCGCCGCGGCCGACGTCGAAGGAGACGTGGCGGAAGATCCAGCGCTCGCCGTCGTAGGTGAAGCCCGCGTCGCGCACGGAGAGGACGGTCGTGCCGCAGTGGTGCCACGCGGGGAGGCGCAGCTTCCCGGCCTCGGAGGCCTGGCGCGGGACGGCGATCGGCTCCATCCGCTCGATCATCTTGATGCGCGACTGGACGAGCGAGGCCTTGTTGGCCTGCGAGCGGAAGGTGTCGACGAAGCGCTGGTACTGCTCGCGGAGGCGGTCCTGGTTGCGCTTGGCGGCGAGGAGCGTGTCGTAGCGCGCCTGGCGCTCGCGCAGGTAGAAGTCGAGCGGGCCGTTGTAGCGCGTCGCGGTCTCGCCGTCGATCTCGATCGTGAGCGTGGTGAGCGTGCGCAGCAGGTACCGGTCGTGGGAGACGAGCAGCAGCGTCCCGCGGAACTCGCGCAGGTAGCGCTGGAGCCATTCGACGGCGGGGAGGTCGAGGTAGTTGGAGGGCTCGTCGAGGAGCAGCAGGTCGGGGCCGCCGGCGAGCGTGCGCACGAGCTCCGCGCGCATCTTCCAGCCGCCGGAGAACTCGGCGAAGGGGCGGTCGAAGTCGGAGGGGTGGAAGCCGAGGCCGCAGAGCGCCTTCTTCACGCGGGCGTCGAGGTCGTAGCCGCCGCGCGCCTCGAAGCGCGTCTGGAGGTCGCCGATGCGGGAGAGGGCGCGGGCGCGCTCGGGCGAGCCGGCGGGGAGCGCGGCGATGCCGCCCTCGAGGCGGGCGATCTCCTCCTCCATCGCCTTGAGGTCGGCCGAGGCGCGGAGCGAGTAGGAAAGGAGCGTGTCGCCCTCCTCCCATTTGTTGAGCTGCTGGTGGAGGTAGCCGATGGAGGGCTTCTCGCCCTCGAAGAGGATCTCGCCGTGGTCGGGCGAGAGCTCGCCCGTGAGGAGGTTGAAGAAGGTGGACTTGCCGGCGCCGTTGGGGCCGACGATCCCGATGCGCTCCTTCGCGTTGATCTTGACCGTGACGCCGTGCAGCACCCGCTGGGTGCCGAACGAGATGGCGACGTCCTGGAAGGCGATCATGG
>CAMVRE010000274.1 GCA_947169825.1 uncultured Verrucomicrobiota bacterium
TTTCCGAACACCCCGCCACCGCATCCCATGCTCCAGCCCAAGAAGAACCGCCGGTCGTCCGAGATGGACGCCCTCCTCGAGGAATACGAGGGCCGCGCCCCCGCCCCGCGCGCCGGATTCCAGCCCGGCGAACACGTCCACGGCCGCGTCGTCTCCGTCGGCGACCGCGTGGTCACGATCGACCTCGACGCCAAGACGCCCGGCGTGATCGACCGCGCCGCGTTCGGCGAGGAGCTGCCGCTCCCGGAGCCGGGCGACGAGATCGACGCCTACTTCGTCGCGCTCGAGGACGGCGCCGCGCGCCTCTCCCTCTCCGGCGGCGCACAGCTCGACGCCTCCGACGAGGCGATCGGCGCCGCGATGGCGGCCGGCGTCCCGCTCGAGGGCAAGTACGAGAAGGAGGTCAACGGCGGCTTCGAGGTCCGCGTGAACGGCCAGCGCGCGTTCTGCCCCTACTCGCAGGTCGCGCTGCACCGCCCGCGCGAGGGCGCGCCCTCCCCGGTCGGGACGACGGACACGTTCCTCGTCGTCGAGTACAACCCCGCCGAGCACACGCTCGTCGTGAGCCACCGCGCGCTCGAGGAGCGCGCCCGTGCCGAGCGCCGCGAGACGCTCCGCGCCTCGCTCTTCGAGGGGGACTTCCGCAACGGCGTCGTCACGAAGGTCATGCCCTTCGGCGCGTTCGTCGACATCGGCGGCGTCGAGGGCCTCATCCCGAACTCCGAGATCTCGTGGGACCGCTCCGTGAAGCCGGGCGACGTCCTGCACGAGGGCGACCAGGTCCAGATCAAGGTCCGCCGCATCGACTGGGAGAACGAGCGCTTCACCTTCTCCCTCAAGGACCTCGCGAAGGACCCCTGGCAGGACTACTGCGAGGACTTCGGCGCCGGGAGCTACGTCACCGGCAAGGTCGTGAAGCTCGCGCCGTTCGGCGCGTTCGTGCAGCTCGTCCCGGGCGTCGACGGCCTTATCCCGATCGCCACGCTCGGCCGCGGCCGCCACATCGTCGACCCGGGCGAGGTGGTGAAGGTCGGCGAGGAGCTCGACCTGAAGATCGAGTCGATGGACCCGGTCGCGCGGCGCATCTCGCTCTCGGTCGTCGACAAGCGCGTCGCGGCCCTGAAGCCCGGCGAGATCGGCGTCGGCGCGCGGCTCGAGGGCATCGTCGAGTCGTGCCGCGACTTCGGCGTGTTCGTGCGCCTCTCGGAAGAGAAGACGGGCCTGCTGCACGTGAGCGAGACCGGCATCCCGAAGGGCGGCAACAATCAGGCGCTGCTGGAGAAGCAGTTCCCGCCGGACTCGAAGATCGAGGTCGTCGTGAAGGGCGTCGAGGGCGACCGCGTGTCGCTCACGCTGCCGTCCGTCGTGGCGGCGCAGGAGGCGGCCGCGGCGGAGGAGCGCGACGCGCAGGCCGCGCTCCGCGCGAACCGCGAGAGCGCCCGCGCGACCGGCTTCGGCAACCTCGGCTCGCTCTTCGACGCCGCGCTCGGCGGCGGCTAGGCCGGCTCGCCCTCGTCCTCGCGCGCGGCGCGGGGAAGGCCGGCGATCACGAGGACGATCTCGCCGCGGGCGGGGCCGGCGGCGAAGCGCGCGGCGAGCTCGGGCAGCGTCCCGCGCTCGACGCGCTCGTGGAGCTTCGTCAGCTCGAGGCAGACCGCGGCCGGCCGCGCGCCGAGGACCTCCGCGGCGGCGGCGAGCGTCTTCCCGATCCGGAAGGGCGACTCGTAGAGCACGAGCGTGTGCGCGGAGCGCGCCTCGCCCTCGAACAGGCGGCGCAGCGCGCCGGGCTTGCGCGGCGGGAAGCCGAGGAACGTCCAGGACGAGGTCGGGAGCCCGGAGAGCACGAGCGCGACGTCCGCGGCCGACGGGCCGGGCAGCGCGGTGACGGGCAGCCCCTCCGCGACGGCGTCACGAACGAGGCGGAACCCGGGATCGGAGATGCCGGGATAGCCGGCGTCCGTGCAGAGGGCGACGTCCTGGCCCGCGCGGAGGCACTCGAGGATCTGCGCGCCGGCGCGGTCCTCGGCCCCCTCGCGGTAGGAGATCATCCGCGCGGGGCGCGGGATGCCGAAGTGCGCGAGCAGCTGCCAGGTGTGGCGCGTGTCCTCGGCCGCGACGACGGGGACCGCGCGCAGCGTCTCGAGCGCGCGCGGCGAGAGGTCGCCGAGGTTCCCGATCGGCGTGGCGACGAGATAGAGCATGGCGCCGCCGCGGCCGCTAGCCGCAGTGGAAGTAGGTCTTCACGAGCTCGGCCATCGCGGACTGGCTCTTCGTGACGCGGGCGCGGAGCGTCCGGTCGTCGAAACCCTTGAGCATTTTTGCGATGCCGTCGATCGTCGCGGGCGAGAAGACGCCCTTCGCCTCGTAGACCGCGCGCTGCGCGAGCAGGCGGTCCGCGGAGGCCCAGCAGCTGTCGGGCAGCGTCGCGAGCGACTTGAGCAGCTTCGCGTTCTCGGCCTTGTGGATGTTGACGTTCACGTAGGTCTTCGCGGCGAGCGCGAGGGCGTCCTCCGCCTTCTTCTCCAGGCCGTGGCGCAGCGCGACGGCGAGGCCGGCGAGGAGGAGGTAGACGTTCGCGGAGGCGTCGGGCGAGCGGATCTCGACCGTCTGCTTCTCCTGCGTGCCCTGCGCCGCGGCCCTCTCGAGCGGGTTGGCCTGCGCGCACATGTCCGTGCGGCCGGCCCAGCCCAGCGGGACGCGAACGAGCACCGAGCGGTTGCGGTCGCCCCAGCAGACGTTCGTCGGCGCCTCCTGGTGCGGCACGAGCCGGAGGTAGGACGTCGGGTTCACGTTGCCGAACGCGGTGATCGACGGCGCGAGCTCCATCAGGCCCGCGATCGCGCGGCGCGCGGTCTTCGAGATGGCGCCCTTCTCGAGCATCTGGTTGCGGCCGCCCTTCGTGAGGCGCATGTGGATGTGGAGGCCGCTGCCGGCCTTGCCGACGGTGATCTTCGGGGCGAACGTGACGTCGAGCCCGCTGCGCGCGCCGAGGTTGCGGATGACCCACTTGGCGAGCGTGAGCTGGTCGGCCGCGCTCTCCGCGGGGCACGGGAGGAACTCGATCTCGTTCTGCTCGTAGAGCTTTCCGTCCTGGGTGAAGTTGCCGACCTCGCTGTGGCCGTATTTGATGCGGCAGCCGAGGCGGGCCGCGTAGAGCATGCACTTCTGGCGGAACTCGTTGAACTTCGCGAACGGGCCGGACTCGTGGTAGCCGCGCTGGTCGGCCGCCGGGAACGCGCCCGTGTCCTCCGCGATGACGTAGTATTCCAGCTCGCCCATCGCCTCGAACGTGAGGCCCGTCTCCTCGCGGAAGACGGCGCACGCCTTGCGCAGCGTGTATTCCGGGGAGCTGGCGAGCGGGTTGCCGTCCTTGTCGAAGAACGAGCACAGGAGGCACAGCGTCGGCAGCTCCGCGAACGGGTCGAGGAAGGCCGTCTGGAAGCGCGGGACGACGTAGAGGTCGGAGCTGCTCGCCTCGACGTAGGAGAAGAGGCTGGAGCCGTCGACGCGCTCGCCGCAGGTGAGGATCTCGTCGAGATAGGCGGCGTCGTTCACGACGAAGTTGAGCGTCTTGAGGCGCCCGTCGCCGCCGGGATACATGAAGTTGACGTGGCGGATGCCGTTCGAGACGACGTATTTCTCGATGTCGGCCTTGGTGAACGCGGCGGAGGGCTTGCCGATGGCGTCGACGAGCGGGTTGCAGGAATACGCGGGGGTGTTCTTCTTCT
>CAMVRE010000275.1 GCA_947169825.1 uncultured Verrucomicrobiota bacterium
GTTTTCGGGTTTGCAAGATGGCGGGATGTCGCCGAGGTCGGCGCGGAGAGCGGCGAGGGTCGTGGCGATGGGCGCGGCGAAGTCGGTCCGCGACGCGGCGGAGAAGATTGCGGAGGCGTCGGCGAGGTAGGACCGCGCGCGGGCGGCGCCGGAGAGAGGCACGAAGTCGCGCGTGTTGCAGATGCGGTCGGCGCATTTGACGAGCAGCGCGCGTTCGTCCGCCGTCTCGGCCAGCGCGCGGAGCCAGTCGCGCTTCACCGGCCACGCGGCCTTGTCGCGCGTGAGGGTCCTGATGCAGGCGAGGACCTCGGCGCCGTGGCGGGGTCCCGCGGCTTCAAGGATGTCCGCTTCCGCGACGTTCGTGTCCTCGAGCAGGTCGTGCCCCCACGCGACCGCGAGCGTTTCCGCGTCCTCGACGCCCCAGCTCCGCAGGAGCGCGACCACCGCCCGCGGGTGCTCGACGTAGGGCGTCCTGCCGTCCTTGCGGAGCTGTCCCGCATGCCCGCGTTCCGCGAGCGCCTTCATCCGTTCTTCGAGGTCCATCGTTTTCTCCTTTCTCCCGCACCACGCGGGAACAGGACCGGCATTATGCAGAATTTTACTCGTTTGTCAATATACTTTTTTATAAAAATTGACACTTGCGCGTCAATTGGCGTTTTTGCTAGAATCCGGCCGCATGAACGACACGGAAACGGAACGGAACGGCGCCGGGGCGCCGGGCGCGATCGGGCGGGCGATCCGCTCGTGGCGCGAGAAGCTCGGGCTGCGCCAGGGCGAGCTGGCGAGGAAGGCGGGAATGTCGGCGGCGCAGCTCTGCCACGTCGAGAAGGACCGCAACGCGCCGTCGACGCGGACGCTGCAGCGCATCGCGGACGCATTGGGCGTCCCGCTCGCGGAGCTGGCGGGAGGCCCGCCTGCGGCCGGGACGGCATCGCGTCCGGCCGCGCCGAATCCGGAAACGACCGAGGACGAAACGGATTTCGTTTCGTCGCTCCGGCCGTGCGGGGCGACGTCGCTCGCGGACCTGCCGCCGGCGGCGCGCGCACAGGTGCGGCGGCGCATCCTCGAATACCGCGAGCTGGAGAGGCGCGCGGGCGTGCCGGTCCTGCCGTCGCTGCCGCTGGACTACCCGTCCGAGATCGCGGCGGGGGACGCGGAGGCGCTCGCCGGCGCCGTGCGGCGCGCGGCGGGAATCGCGGACGCGGTCCTCTTCGACTCGATTGCGCTCCTGGAGAACAAGGGCCTGCGCGTCGTCGCGGCGGACCTGCCGGAGGCGGTCGACGCCTTCGCGCTCTGGGACGGCGCCGCGCGCAACGTCTGGCTCGTGCTGCGCAAGGGCGCGACGGACGAGCGCCAGCAGTTCCGCGCGATGTGCGCGTTCGCGGACGCGCTGCGGTTCGTCGCGGGCGGCGCGCGGACGCCGGTCGGCGACGCGCCGGCGGACCGCGCCTTCGCGAAGGCGTTCGCGGCGGCGTTCCTGATGCCGGCCGCGGCGCTGCGCGAGCTGTGCTACCGGCTCGCCGTCCGCCCGGACGGCTGGAACTGGGAGCTGCTGCTGCGCGAGAAGAAGCGCTACGGCGTCTCGGCCGAGACCTTCGCGCGGCGGCTCGAGGCGCTGGAGCTGCTCCGTCCCTCTCTCCGGCAGGAGTTCGCGAGGCGCGCCCGCGCGTGGACCGCCGAGCACGGCGGCGAGCCCAACCCCTCGCACCGCAAGGAGCTGCGCCACTCGCGCTTCGGCGACCTCAAGGCCCTGCTCGAACTGCGCTGACCGCCCGGCGGATTACGCCTGTCTAGCTCCGCGCGCGGTCGAGGCGGCGGTCGAGCCAGAGCAGGACGAGCGTCGGGACGATCGCGGGGACGGCGCGCGCGAGGAACCGGCCGAAGGGATAGGCGCCGGCGGCGTCCCGCAGGACCGAGAAGTCCGCGAAGGCGGCGTAGATGCCGAGGATCACGAGCAGGAGCGCCGCGCTCGCGACCCACGCGCCCTTCCACGGCTCGAGCGAGACGGCCTTCGCGTCCGCGAAGGAATGCGGCTCCCGGAGCGGCGCGAGGAGGCGGACGAGGAGCATCAGGTCCGTCAGCGCGAGGAAGCACGCGCCCACGAAGTGGTATTCGCCCATCGCGCCCACGACGTCGAGCCCCTCGAACCGCGGCAGCACGAAGTAGCCGGCGGAGAGCAGGACCACGCCGCCGACGAGCCCGACGAGCGCCGAGGCCTGCGGCGCGCGGCGCGACACGAGTCCGACGAGCACCACCGCGAGGATCGGGATGAAGTAGATCGAGTTCATCTTCTGGAGGTAGCCGAAGATCGAGGGGACCGCGTCGAGCATCGGCGAGAGCGTCATCGCCGCGAGCGCGATCGCGAGGCCGAACCACTTGCCGGCGCGCACGCACGTGAGGTCCGGCGCCTGCGGGCGCAGCTTCTTGTAGATGCCGAGCGAGAAGAGCGTGCAGGTGGAGTTCAGGGCCGAGTTGAAGCTCGAGAGCACCGCGCCCGCCATCACGGCCGCGAAGAAGCCCGCGAGCCACGGGGGAAGCACCGTGCGGACGAGCTCGCCGTAGGCGTTGGCCTCGCGCAGCAGGCCCGTCGCCTCGTCCACCACCGCGGGCGACGACGGCGCGATCGCGCCGTGCTTGAAGAGGAAGAAGGCCATGATGCCGGGCAGCACCAGGTAGAGCGGCCCGATGAGCTTGAGGAGGCCGCACATCAGCACGCCCTTCTGCCCCTCCTTGAGCGAGGAGGCCGCGAGCGTGCGCTGGATGATCTGCTGGTTGGTGCACCAGTAGAAGACGTTGATGAGCAGCACGCCCGTGAAGATTTCGAGGAAGGGCGCCTGGCCGCCTTCGGGACCGATGGAGTTCACGTGCTCCGGGATGTCGACGGCCAGGTTCCGCAGGCCGCGGACGATCGAGCCGCCCTGCGCGGCGGCCTCGCCCGAGAGGTCCACCGCGCCGCACGCCCAGAGGCCGAAGAACGTGATCATGAAGCCGCCGACCAGCAGCCCGATGCCGTTGAGGAGGTCCGAGACGACGATCGAGCGCAGGCCGCCGAAGATCGCGTAGACCGAGCCGATGCACCCGATGACCCAGACCATGATCCAGAGCAGCGTCGTGTTGCTCCGGATCCCCGTCGCGGCGTTCAGGTCGAGGATGCCCATCATGCCCTTCGCGCCGGTGTAGAGGATCATCGGCAGCAGGATGAACATGTAGGCGAGCAGGAAGATCACGTTGCAGACGAGCTGGGCGCGCGAACCGAAGCGGATGTCCAGCAGCTCGGTGACCGTCGTGATGCCGCTGCGGAGGAACTTCGGCAGGAAGAAGAGCGCCATCATCACGATCGCGATGACGCCGACGACCTCCCACATCATCACCGCGAGGCCGGTCGTGTAGCCCTGGCCGTTGAGGCCGACGAGCTGCTCGGTCGAGAGGTTCGTGAGCAGCAGCGAGGCCGCGATGAACGGGAACGTGAGCGAGCGTCCGGCGAGGAAGAAGCCGTCGTTCGAGCCGGAGTCGCCGCCGCGGCTCTTCCACCAGGTGATGGCGGCCACGAGGGCGGTGAAGAAGACGAAGGAGCCGAGCGTGAGTGCGGTGTTCATGGCCTGGAGGGGAGAGGTGAGAGGTTGGAGGGGAGAGGTGGCCGGACCACGGCGGGTCCGCGAGGCCAGAGTATCAAAACCGCCGCCGTGGCGTCAAGCGCGACGCCTTCTCGGG
>CAMVRE010000276.1 GCA_947169825.1 uncultured Verrucomicrobiota bacterium
CCGCGTCCGGCTCGAAGCCCGCGCCCGCCGGGGCCGCCGGCGGCGACGAGGCCGCCGCGGACGCGGCGGCGGCGGCGGACCTGGCCGCCCCGGACGAGGGATCGGTCCTCGCCGCGCGCGTCCTGGTGATGGCGTTCGCCGGGTTCGTGCTCGTCTTCTCGTGGATGTGCCAGAGCTGGCTCGTCGCGCTGTTCTACTCGCTGCTGATGATGGCGCTGTTCCTCGTCTTCTCGCGCATCGCGTGCGAGACGGGCATCCCGTTCGCGCAGGCGGGGTGGAACCCCTCGGACCTCCTGCTCAACCTCCTCGGCGCCTCCGCGCTCGGCCCGCAGGCGACCAACTTCACGGTGTGGGGCACCTCGATCCTCACGCAGGACCCGCGCGAGGCGCTGATGCCCTACGCCGCCACGGGCGCCAAGGTGGCGGACGACGCCGGGATCCCGATGAAGAAGGTCTTCCGGTTCGCCGTCGCGGCCGTCCTCGTCGCGCTCGCCGTCGCCTGGGCCGGCTCGACCTTCTCGATCTACAACTACAACCCGATGAGCGACTCCTGGGCCGCGAACTACACGCCGCGGATGTACTTCGACCAGACCGCGCAGATGCTCGGCGGGATGGAGGCCTCGGGGATGCTCGAGGAGACGATGGCGCTGGAGCCGGACGGCACCTTCGCCTCGGAGCTGCTCGCGCCCATCCGGCGCCTCGGCCTCGCGCAGCCCAACGCGCTGCGCAGCCACTACATCCTCTACGGGATGCTCGCGGTGATCCTGGTCTCGATGCTGCGGTTCCGCTTCTCGAAGTTCCCGCTGCACCCGGTGATCTTCCTGATCGTCGGCACCTACCCGGGCTACGGCGCCTGGGGCGTGTTCCTCCTGGGCTGGTTCATCAAGCAGGCCGTGGTGCGCTTCGGCGGCGGCGGCGTCTACCAGAAGCTCAAGCCGTTCTTCATCGGCATCATCACCGGCGAGCTCGGCATGGCCGGCGTCGCCCTCGTCGTCGAGTTCTCGCACTACCTCTGGTACGGCCAGCCCGCCAAGGTCGTCGGCTGGTTCCTCCCCGGCTAGCCCCGCCCCTTTCACTCGTCACTCGTCACTCGTCACTTTCCACTTCGCCATGAGCTCCCCTCCGAAAACCGTCCGGAACATCGACGTGCGCAGGCAGCACGTCATGTCCTTCCGCGAGACCTGGCACCTCTGCATCCAGGGCGTCAAGCACCGCCTGTTCCGCTCCGCGCTCACGCTCGCCGTCGTCGTGCTCGCCGTCGCGTTCTTCATGTTCCTCCTCTCCGAGAGCATGTTCGAGCGCGCCGTCGCCCGCGGCGTCACGGGCGAGGACGCCGCCGCGCGCGCCTCGCAGGTCCGCCTCACGAGGATGCTCTCGCCCGCCTCCGACGCGATCTCCGTCGAGCGCCTCGCGGCGCTCCACGCCCGCGCCGCCGCCGGCGGCGCGGAGGACGCCGCAGCGGAGTTCACGGGCGCCACCGGCCTCGCCGCGGAGCGCGTCCTCGCGCTCGCCGCGCTCGCCGCGCAGGAGCGCGTCTACGCCGAGTGGCTCGACGAGCTGCCCGTCGGCAAGCGCATCGTCCTCGTCGGCAAGCGCACGGGCCGCGCCGCATTCCGGCACATGATCGAGGAGCGCGACGAGCTGCACCGCCAGCTCGGCATCATGGTCGACGTCCGCGTGCCGGGCCGCCGCGAGGGGCTCGACGCGTTCCTCGACGCCTTCCCCGCCTACGAGAAGGAGATGGCCGCGTTCACCGCCGCGTGGAACGCCGCCGTCGCGAAGGCCGGCGAGGCGACCGCCGCCGCGACCGGAGCGAAGGAGGTCGACCGCTGGGTGCCCGACGCCCCCGCGGACGCCGCCGAGGCCTGGCGCGCCTCGCTCGCCGCGCTCGGCTTCCGCTTCGGCCCGGACGACCTCGCGCTCATGCGCACGCAGCTGCGCGAGGCGAACGAGTACGCCGACGTCCTCGACGCCCTCAACCGCCCCGCGCTCCGCAAGGAGTGGTCCACGAAGTTCCGCGAGACGAAGGCCACCTCCGCCGAGGAGAAGATGCCGCAGCTGGCGGACCCGCGAGCCGCGCAGCTCCTGCCGCAGTTCCCCGCCGAGCTCCTGCCGCGCATCGCCGCGCGCCACGCCGTCGCCGCGCGCCTCGCGCTCCTGCAGGACCGCCTCGCGCCCGTCCTGCGCGCCAAGACCGCCGCCTTCGGCCTCACCGGGCGCCAGATCTTCCTGCTGTGCATCTCGTTCCTCGTCTGCATGGTCGGCATCGCCAACGCGATGCTGATGGCCATCACCGAGCGCTTCCGCGAGATCGCCACGATGAAGTGCCTCGGCGCGACCGACGGCTACATCCTCTCGCAGTTCATGCTCGAGGCCGCGCTGCAGGGCTTCTTCGGCGGGCTGCTCGGCGCCGTCGTGGGCTTCGTCATCGCGGTCGCGCGCTCCGGCCTCGCCTACGGCGCGCACCTCTGGCGCTACTTCCCCGCCGGGGAGGTCGCGCTCTGCTTCGTCTTCTCGCTCGCGGCGGGCGTCCTCCTGTCCGCGCTCGCATCGATGCAGCCGTCCTGGAGCGCCTCGCGCATGGCGCCGATGGAAGCCATGAGGGTCGAATAGCCATGACCGAGTTCAACGAAGCGAAATACGCCGAGGGCCGCGAGGTCCTCGTCTCCGTCCACGACGTTCGCCGCACCTTCTGGCGCGGCGAGGAGCCCGTCCACGCGCTCGACGGCGTCACGCTCAACATCTACCGCGGCGAGTACATCTGCGTGATGGGCCCCTCCGGCTCCGGCAAGTCGACCTTCTTCAACGCCGTCGGCGGCCTCGACACGCCGACGAGCGGGCGCGTCTTCATCGATGGCGTCGACATGGCGCAGCTCAACGCCGACGAGCTCGCGTTCCTGCGCTGCCGCAAGATCGGCTACGTCTTCCAGCAGTTCAACCTCAACACCACGATGACGGCGCTGGACAACGTCACGCTGCCGATGGTCTTCGCCGGCGTGTCGGCCGACGAGTCCCGCGCCCGCGGCATGGCGCTGCTGGAGCGCGTCGGCCTGGGCGACCGCTGGAACCACCGCCCGAAGGAGATGTCCGGCGGCCAGATGCAGCGCGTCGCCATCGCGCGCGCGCTCGCCAACAACCCGTCGATCCTGCTCTGCGACGAGCCGACGGGCAACCTCGACCTCAAGAGCGGCAAGGACATCCACCTGCTGCTGCACGACCTGAACAAGAAGGGCGGCGTCACCGTCATCTGCGCCACGCACGACCCGAACATGCTCTCCGTCTCCGACCGCATGGTCTGGATCACCGACGGCCGCATCGCCCGCATCGCCGAGTCCAAGGACGTCGAGATCGCCCAGAACTCCCTCGGCGACGGCCAGGAGGAGGACTAGCCGTGGAGCGCGCCGTTCGCGCGCTCGTGCGCGCGGGCCGCATCGAACACCGCGGCAGCCGCAAGACCGGCGGCTACTTCGCCAAATCCACCGCCTCCTGACACCCCGCCACGCGAAACCCTTTCCAACCGGACCCCTCCCGATGAAACGAACGCTCGCATTCCTTTTCGCAACCCTCCTCGCCGCGCAGAGCGGCGCGGAGCCCGCGCCCGCCGCCGCGACGAACGCGGTCGCGGAGCCCGCGCCCGCAGGCGGCACCGTCTACGAACGCGTCTACTCGGCGCTCGCCGCACTGCCCGAGCGGC
>CAMVRE010000277.1 GCA_947169825.1 uncultured Verrucomicrobiota bacterium
CCGAGCGCGCGGCCGGCGCGGCGATCCGCGCCGCGCGCCCCGACGCGCGCGGTCGGCTCGTCCTCGGCGGGCGCCTCCTCACGTCGGAGCGCGCCCGCGCGCTCGTGCGCGAAACGCTCCTCGCGCACGGCTGCATGGACCTCGAGGGCACGATCGTCGCGGGCGGACGCCAGGCGGCCGATCCGCACGAGGCTGGCCACGGCCCGCTGCGCGCGGACGAATGGATCGTGTGCGACATCTTCCCGCGCGACCTGCGCACCGGCTACTGGGGCGACATGACGCGCACGTTCATGAACGGACGCCCGTCCGCGAAGCTGCGCCGCCTCTACCGCGCCGTCGCCGACGCGCAGCGGCTCGCGCTCTCGCTCGTGAGGCCCGGCGCGAAGGGAAGCGACGTCCACGCCGCGGTCGCGAGGTTCTTCGAGGAGTCGGGCTGGCCGAGCGGACGCGACGCCACCGGCCGCCCCTTCGGCTTCTTCCACGGCACGGGGCACGGCGTCGGGCTGCAGATCCACGAGGAGCCGCGGCTCTCCGTCACGGGCGGCGAACTCGAGCCGGGGATGGTCGTCACCGTCGAGCCCGGGCTCTACTACCCCGACCTCGGCGGCGTCCGCATCGAGGACACCGTCGCCGTCACGGCGACGGGCTGCGAGATCCTGTAGGGGCGTTGCGCGCGCGAGGGGGTTCTGCTACAATCCCCTCCATGCGCGCCGCCTCCCGGGCGGGGCGAAAACGCCATGAGCAACGAAAGCACCGAAACGAAGAAGCGCAGGTCGCGCTGGCCTCGCGCGCTGGTTGGATTCGTCGTCTTCCTCGCCGCCCTCCTCCTCGTCCTCCAATACGCCCTCGGGCCGATCGTCAAGACGACCGCGGAGAAGCTCGGCCCCTCGGTCCTCGGGACGCGCGTCGACGTCACGAACGCCCACATGCGCATCCTCTCCGGGCTCGTGCGGATGGAGGGAGTCGTGGTCGGACCGCCCGAGGGCTTCGACGCGAACGTCTTCGAGATGCAGAACCTCCGCGTCGACCTCGACACGGCGTCGCTGCTCGGCGAAGCGGACGAGCCGATCGTCGTCCGGGACATCACGATCGAGGGGCCGTTCGTCACCTACGAGCTCAAGGGCATCCGCGACAACCTCCACAAGCTCCTCTCCAACCTCGGCGCGGACGACGACGGGGAGGAGAAGCCCGAGGAGGAGGAGAAGGAGAGTCCGGAGGAGGAGAAGGAGGGCGGCCGCAAGGTCGTCATCGAGCACTTCCTCTTCAAGGACGCCAAGGTCCGGGTCGCCGTCGCAGGCGGCAAGGGCGCGGTCGTCCCGCTGCCGGACATCGAGCTGAAGGACATCGGCAGGAGCTCCGGCGGCGCGACGGCACTCGACGCCACGGGACAGATCCTGCGCCAGATCACCGTCGGCACGGTCGTCGCCGTGAAGGACGTCCTCGTCGACCTCGGCGGCGCCGCGGTCGATGCGGCGGCCGGCGCGGCCGGCGTGGCCGCGGACGCCGTGGGCGATGCCGCCGGCGCGGCCGCGGACGCCATCGGAGACGCGGCCGGCAAGGCCGCGGACGCCGTCACGGGCGCCTTCGGATCCCTCTTCGGAGCCGGCGACGGGAAGGAGTCCGAGAATCCGTAACGCCCCTTCGGCGACCCCGAGAACTTTTGAATCGTTGAACCGTTGAACGCCATGCTCAAGAAAATCAAGCGCTACGCCATCGTCCTCGTCGCCGGATGCGTCCTGATCTGGGTCGGGCTCTGGGCGGCCAAGAAGTATTCGCCTCCCGTCTACTACAAGATCGCCGCCAACGTCACGGGCCGCGACTTCGTCGTGCCCGGCACGGTCGACCCCGTCGTGATCGCCCACCCGTTCTGGCGCGGGGCGAACCTCGAGGCCATCCAAAGGAAGATCGCCGCGACGGCCGTGGAGGCGACGAGCGGCAAGGCGGGCAAGTTCTCCGAACGGGCGAAGAAGATCGGCCGTTCCGTCGCCGCGAGCGCCGCGGGCGCCGTGGCCGCGGTGACCGGCGAGGAGCCGCCCGCGACCTTCGGCGCGGACGACGAGCCCGCGGAGGAGCCCGTCGACGAAGGCCCCGATCCCCGCGCCGCAAAGAACGCGGATCCGGGCTACGGCTGGGGCGTGCTCGTCCGCAACGCGGACTTCTTCGACCCGCAGATGAAGAAGCTCGGAACGCTGCCCGCCGGCTCGGTGATCGAGCACATGACGGTCGTGCAGAAGCCCGAGGGCGAGGTCGTCTCGTGCCGCGTGCTGCGCAACCTCGAGTGGGCGCCGCGCGCCGTCGTGTTCTTCACCGCCGATCTCGTGCGCTTCCAGGGCGTCACCTACGCCGACGCCCCTCGGAAGGAGCGCGACGTCGTGATCGACTACTGCACCGCCGCCGGCAAGCTCGAGGCGCTCCGCGCCGCGCAGCAGCCCAAGCGCGGCAAGAACCCCTACGAGGCCGAGTACCAGGCGGCCAAGGCGAAGCACGACGCGTTCCAGAAGCACGTCAACGAGGTGCTCGCCAAGGTCCGCTACGCCAACACGCACGACCTGCCCGGCGGTCCCGCCGAGCGCGCCCGCCTCCTGAGCGAAAGCCGTACCCTCCGCAGCCAGCAGGTGACGGAGGACGCCGCGTTCAAGCCGATCCGCGACAAGTGGACCGAATGGGAGCGCAAGCACCCCGAGCAGCACTGGCGCCCGGTCAAGGAGACGCCCGAGATGAAGGAGCTGCAGAAGATCGTCGACAAGCTCCGTCCGGCCGCCATCCAGATCTGCCCCGGCATCTAGGCGAATGCTGAATGCTGAATGCTGAATGCTGAATTGAGGGCGTAAACTCGTCACTCGTCACTCGTCACTCGTCACTCGTCACTTCCGATGCGCTACGCCTTCGTCTCCGACATCCACGGCAACCTGCCGGCGTGGAACACGGTGCTCG
Source organism: uncultured Verrucomicrobiota bacterium (assembly GCA_947169825.1). Lineage (GTDB taxonomy): Bacteria > Verrucomicrobiota > Kiritimatiellia > RFP12 > UBA3636 > UBA3636. The sequence continues at coordinate 2,935 of CAMVRE010000277.1, forward strand.
CCGACCTCGCAGTGCACCGCGTCGACCGCATCGTGTGCCTCGGGGACGTCGTCGGCTACGGCCCGCAGCCGGCCGAATGCCTGAGCGGCGTCTACGCGCACGTGCACCAGATGGTGCTCGGGAACCACGACGCCGTCGTCGCCGGGAGGATGTCCGCCGAGTCGTTCAACGACCGAGCCCGGCGCATGATCGAGTGGACGCAGACGCGCCTCGGCGAGAACGCCCGCGCGCTCTTTTCCTCCCTCCCGCTCGTCCTCAAGGGCCCCGGATTCCGCTGCACGCACGGCGACTTCGCGGACCCCGCCGTCTTCAACTACGTCCGCACCGAGGAGGACGCCCGCGCGAACTTCGCCGCCGTCCCGGAGCAGCTGCTCTTCTGCGGCCACACGCACGAGGCCGCCGTCTTCCTGACCGGCGAGAGCGGCAACGTCTACAAGATCGAGCCGCAGGACTTCGAGCTGGAGGAGGGAAAGCGCTACCTCGTGAACGTCGGGTCCGTCGGCTCCGCGCGCGACGGCGACCCCCGCGCCTCCTACGTGATCTACGACGAGGAGCGGCGCGGCGTCTACTTCCACCGGGTGCCGTTCGACTTCGAGGCGTTCCGCGCCGCCGTCGCGGCCGCGCCCGGCCTCGACCCGAACCTCGTCCCGTTCCTGCGCGCCGCCGCCGCGCGCGGCACCGCGGCGTCCGTCCGCGAGGAGGCGGACTTCGCCCCCGCGGCGGCGGTCCGCGTCGAGGGCGGCGCG
>CAMVRE010000278.1 GCA_947169825.1 uncultured Verrucomicrobiota bacterium
CCAGACGGCGAGCGCGAGGAACGCAAGAAGAAGGAGGAGGGCGAGGCGTTTCACGAGTTGAAGGGGTTGAAGGGGTTGAAGGGGTTGAAGAAGTTGAAAGTGTAAAGTGTAAAGGGTCAAGTTGCGTGGCGGGGTGGCGGGGGATTGTCCATCAACTCTCAATGTCCAACAAACGGCAATGTCATCAATGACAATGGCAATTGGCGGGAGGGCCGGGCGGAACTTGGATTGGGATTGTCATTGGCGTTGGCGGACATTGGTGGCAATGGGAGTTGGTGGACAATGGTGGCAATGGGAGTTGGTGGACAATGGTGGCAATGGGAGTTGGTGGACATTGTCAGGGCTCTGCGCTCTCTGCGCTCTCCGCGTGGGTTTCTTCCGCGGCGCGCGGGTCCGGGCCGATGTCGGAGACGCCGACGGACGGCGGCTTCGGCGGCGCGAGGCGGAAGCGGAAGGGGAACTCGGCGCCGGCGCGCTCGATCTCGTCGCGATACGGGGCGAAGAGGTCGGACTGGAACAGGAGCGCGCGGGCGGGCTCGACGCGCGCGGCGTCGTCGAGGGCGAAGCGATCGGCGGCGTCGGTCCAATCCTTTCCGTCCCACTCCGGCGCGCAGCCGAAGGCGTGGGCGAGGCCGAGCGCGCGCAGGACGAAGCCGCGTCGGGGGTCGTCCGGCGGGCCCGCGAGGATGGCGGAAAGCTGTGCGGGGCGGAGGAAGGAGAGGAATTCGAGAACCTCGCAACGGCGAATGGCGGGCTCTTCGTCCCACGGATAGCAGCGAAGATCGTCCCACATCGCCGCCTTTAGGACGATGGCGGGCGGCGGGGCGTCCGAATCGGGTACGCGACGCCAGTTTTCGAAACCGGCCGGCTTTACGGTCCAGCCATTCGCCCGAAGCCGTTTCCACGACGAGGCGAGGAGGTTCGCCAGACGCTCCGCGACCTCGCTCTCGCCGGGTATGCGCGCAGGGTCGTCGTGGAAGAAGTGCGCGCAGGCGAGGAAGGCGGCGAAGTCGGCCGCGGAGGCGTCTTCTTCTTCCGGCGTCCCCGCGGGGCGGGAGATGCGCAGAACGAGGCGTCGGTGGTCCCAATCGAGCCACCATCCGGCCTTTGCCAAGCCGTTCCAGATGGTCGCAACGAGAGGTTCGTCGAAATGGGAGCCCTCTCCGCGGAGCCGGACATCGAGCGTCTCGCCGTCGAAGTGGCCGACCTTCTGGACGAGTTGGTTGAGGAGAACGAACCAGCGGAGATTCAGCGCCTCGCGGGGCGTGCCGTTGAGCGCGTAATCAAGGCCGTTCGTCCAGATGGCGCCGTCGGCCATCGCGAAAACGGCGGTCTCGGGATGGTATTCGCCTCGGCCCGGCTGGCAACCCGTCTCCTTGCTGAAATCCTCGAGCGCATTGAGCGCCGACCATGCCGTTTCAAGCCAGACCTCATCGTCCGCTTCCGCGATATTGCGGCGGACATCGTCCGGCGACACGCGCGCGGAAAGATTCGCGAACGCCCGGCGAATCCGCTCGTCGGCGGTCGCCGTCGCCGCGTCGGGCGGCGCGTCGGGCGGCGCGTCGGGTTCCTCCGCGACGCCCGCGGGCTCACCGTTGACCGCGTCGACCCAGCCGTCCGCGACCGACGAGGCCAGCGGGCGGAGGAGCAGCCACAGCGCGACCGCGTAGAGCGTGACCGCGATGGCAAGGCCCCACGCCAGCCCGCGCAGCACGGTAGATGTGACCGGGCGTTTCATCGGACGCCCTCCGCGCCCTCCGCGTGAGGTTCGGGCTCTGCGCTCTCTGCGTGAGGTTCTTCCTCCGCGCCCTCCGCATGGCGGTGGACGGTGACCTTGACGTCGTCGGGGAAGAGGGCGGCGGGGGCGTTGGTGGCGAACGCGGGACCGTGGCGCAGAATCCAGGAATGGGTGGAGCGGGCGACGGGGACGAGGAGCCAGCGGGTGGTGGCGCGGAGGGCGCGGGCTTCGGGGGAGGCGTCGGCGGGGAGCGGACGGAAGGCCGCCGCCGGAAGCGGGGAGTCCTCGGCGAGGAAGGGCGCGGCCGGCGGCTCGTCCCAATGCAGGAGGAGGCAGGGGCCGTCCGTTCCGTCGCCGCCGCGACGGGCGATGGTCCTGGTCTCCCAGCGCCGCGCGCGTCGGTCGGCGTCGGCGAGCGCCTTCCATTCGGCGGAAGGAACGGCGGGCAGGCGGAAGGCGAGCTCCTCGCCGAAGTACTCGCGGCGGTAGTCGGCGGGGGCAGTGCCGGTCCTGCGGAGCAGGGAGAGGACTTCGGGGTGCGGGGTGATGCCGGCGAGGGCGCGGAGCGCGAGGACGGGAAGCCGCGCGGCGTCGCCTTCGGGGTCTCGGACGGGAAAGGTACCGTCGTCGCGGATCGAGGAGGCGAGGAAGCCCACGGCGGCGGAGACCGCGTCGGAGGATTCCGCGATGCCGCTGCCGCAGGACGGTTCCGCGGCGAAGGCGAGAAGCGCGAGCGAGGTGTCGACGACCGGGTCGGCGCCGGGCCAGGAGCCGTCCGGCGCCTGCTGCGCGAAAAGCCAGCGCCACGCACAGGTGCGGGTGTCGTCGGAATCGAGAGGCCGCGCGTCGATGCGCTCGGTCGCGGGGCCGGTTTCGGCAAGGATCTCCTCGACGGAATGCGGAATGCGGCTGACGACGCCCATCCGCCCTGGGACGAGCAGCGAGGCGGCGGTGGCGACGACGACGATGTCGACGGGCGGTCCGTCGAACGTCCGCACGTCGTTCCGGAGCCACCGCGGAAGCGACGAGTCGGGCAGTTCCGGCAGAAGTTCCTTGAGCTCGCCGTATTCGGGCGGGGCGTTCCAGAAGCCCGCGAGGCGGCCGTCGGAAATCTCCCGGGCCGGGAGCAGCGAGCGGGCGCGCTCCCTTCGGATGTCGATGAAGGCCCTGCGGAACGCCGGATGTTCGGCGAGCCGGTCGAGCTGGCGGAAGAGGTCGGGCGGGGCGTTCGTCCCGAACGCGGCGCGCGCGGCGGTTTCGGCCGCCTTCGCGATACGGGGATCCCGGGTGGCGGCGGCGGCGGCGAGGAGGGCGTGGACGGGCGCGTTCCCGTCGCCGCTGCCGTCGGGCAGGAAGCCCGCGTCGGCGAAGGACCCGTCCTCCCGCCGGGAGTCCAATAGGAAGCGGACGGCGTGCTCGTACATGTCCCGCCAGTCGTCGTCCGCGATGTTGGCGCCCTCGTTGTAGAGCAGCGCGAGCAGGACCCACGAGGTGGCGGCGACCGAATGGAAGCCGTCGTGGCCCCAGGAACCGTCGGGCCGTTGCTGGGAGGCGAGAAAGCGAAGGGCCTGGCTTGCGGCCTCGAAGGGCGGCAAGGGAGGGGAGCGGACGACCGTGACCGCGCGGCCGGTCCGTTTGAGGGATCCCTCCTCGGGCGACAGAAGGGGGTGTCCGTCGACGAGAAGGTCCGACGCGGAAACCGGCTGGGACGATTTCGGCGCGGACTCCGCCTCCACGTCATGGATGGCGTCGTAGACGGCAGTCTCGAAGGGGTCTAGCGGATCCAGCGCGGCGGACGGCGGCGCGAGCGCGAACAGAGCCAGCGCGGCCAGCGCGCAGAGCGCGCGACCGTGCGGCGGAAGGGAGAGGAGTCGTTTCATTGTCGGGGTCTCCGTCGCATTATACGATTCTCGCGGGGCGTTTTCTTAGGGCCGCTCCGC
>CAMVRE010000279.1 GCA_947169825.1 uncultured Verrucomicrobiota bacterium
TCGAGGAGGACCGTCGCCTCCGTTCCGGCGAGCGCGTCGAGCTTCTCCGCGACGACGGCGGCCTGGGCCTTCATCAGCCGGCGGTGGCGGGCGCGCGCGACGCGCGCCGGGACGGGATCCGGCATCGAGAAGGCCTTCGTGCCCTCCTCGGGCGAGAAGACGAACGCGCCGAGATGGTCGAACTTCGTCGCCTTCGCGAACGCGAGCAGCTCCTCGAACATCGCGTCGGTCTCGCCCGGGAAGCCGACGAGGCAGGTCGTGCGGACGACGGCGCCCGGCACGCGCTCGCGGATGCGCCCGACCATGCGCGGGACCTCGGCGATCGTGTCGCGGCGGTCCATCAGGCGGAGGACGTCCGGCGAGGCGTGCTGGATCGGGATGTCGAAGTACGGGACGACGCGCCGGCTCGCGGCGACGGTGTCGAGCAGCTCGTCGGTGCAGCCCGCGGGATGGCCGTAGAGGAGGCGGACGCGGAACTCGCCCGGGAGCGCGTCGAGCTCGCGCAGAAGCGAGGCGAGGCTCGGGCGGCCCGGCAGGTCGCGGCCCCAGCTCATGACGTCCTGCGCGATGACGTCGAGCTCGCGGATGCCGTGCGAGACGAGCGCGCGCGCCTCGGCGACGAGGTCGGCGGCGGGGCGCGAGCGCAGGCGCCCGCGGATGCCGGGGATGGCGCAGAAGGCGCAGGCGTGGCGGCAGCCCTCGCCGACCTTGAGGTAGGCGTAGGGCCCGGGCGTGAGGACGAACCACGGCTCGCGCGCGGTGAAGAGCCTCGTCGAGCGGCCGCGCGTGACGGCGTCGAGCGCCGGCGCGGCGGCGTCCGCCTCGGCCGCGCGGTCGATCGCGGCGCGGACGATCTCCGGCGCGCGGTCGAGGTCGTCGACGCCGAGGATGGCGTCGACCTCCGGGCAGGCCTCGAGGACCTTGCCGCGGTAGCGCTGCGGGAGGCACCCCGCCACGACGACCGCGGGCGCTCCCCTCCCCCGCCCCGCCGCCTCGGCCTTGCGCGAACAGGCCTCCTCGATGGCGTCGAGCGCCTCCTCCCGCGCGCTCTCGATGAACGCGCAGGTGTTGACGAGGATCGCGTCGGCCTCGTCCTCGGGCACGCCGACGTCGAACCCCGTGCCGCGCAGCGCGGAGGCGACGACCTGGAGGTCGACGAGGTTCTTCGGGCAGCCGAGCGAGACGAGCGCGACCTTCGCGCCGCGGCCGATGGTGGCTGGGTTCTTCACGGATGGGTTCTCTGGGGTGTGGCGGAGGCGGGTTCGGCATCGGCGTCGACGCGCAGGACGCGGCCTTCCTCGTCGCGGTTGAGGACTTCGACCATCAGGGACTTTCCGCGGACGAAGAGTCCGTGGACCGCGCCCGCGCCCTCGGTCGCGACGACGTCGAGGAGCAGGTCGATCATCGGCCGCGTGATGCGCAGTCCGGGCAGAAGCACGGGGATGCCGGGCGGATACGGGACGACCATCTGGCCGCAGATGCGCCCCTCGCTCTCGGCGAGCGGGACGAGCTCGCCGTCGCACAGCGCCGCGTCGCGCGGCAGGACCGAGACCTGCTCGTCGATCGCCGCGGGGATCGTCTTGATGCGGAACTCCTCCTCGGGGCGCCCGATGCAGTCGGCGAACTGGCGGCACACGCGGAAGAGGTATTCGAAGTGCTCCTCGACGGTGCCGACGGTGACGAGGAAGAGCAGCGTCACGGGCGAGGCCTTCTCCCACTGGATGCGCGCGGCGAGGAGCGCCTTCTCGAAGCGCTCTCGCGCCTCGGCGGTGCGGAACGAGAGCACGAGCTTGAGCGGGTCGTGCAGATACCCCTGCGCCGCCCAGTCGGGGCCGGCGCCGCCGAGCTGCGGCAGGTCCGGGAAGCAGTCCTCGACGGGCTTTCCGAGCATCGCGGCGACGCGCGCCTTGAACGCGTCGACCCAGTGCAGGCGGTCCTCCAGCAGGCCCATCCCCTCGAGGCGCATCTGGACGCCGGCGATGTCGAGCGTCGCGAGCATCGGGTAGTGCGGCGAGGTGGAGTGCCAGTAGCGGAGGAACTCGTGCAGGTCGTGGAGGAACTTCTCCGACGAGCCGCGCCCGTGCAGCGCGAAGCGGCGGCGCAGCCAGCGGAAGGGCCGCAGCGAGTCGTCCTCGAGCAGCGCGCGGAAGCGCGTCGAGACGTGGATCATCGACGCCTGCGAGAAGGCCGAGAGCGCCTTGTGCGTGGACTGCACCGCGAAGTGCGCGCCGCGCAGCTCGTTCACCGCGTTGTAGCGCGCGGGCGTGCCGTCGGCAAGCTCGGTCGAGTAGAACGGGTGGAACGCCAGGTAGGGCGCCCAGGCCTCGTCCGCGTAGAAGAGAACGCCGCGCTCCTCGCAGAGGCGCGCGACCTCCCAGGCCGGGTAGAGCACGCCCTCGTAGGTGCAGGTCGTGAGGACGAGCAGGCGCGGCGGGCCGGCTGGTCCGGCGGGGCGCGCGAGCTCCGCCGCGATGTCGGCGAGGGCGACGGGCCCCCAGATGCCGTAGCGCGGGTTGTAGCGCGCGGGGAGGTAGCGCGGGACGGCGCCCGACATCACGACGGCGTGGTGGACGGACTTGTGGCAGTTGCGGTCGAGCAGCACGACCTCCCCGGGGCGCAGTAGCGTCATCAGCATCGCCTTGTTCGACGTGCTCGTGCCGTTCGTGATGAAGCACGTCGTGGCGCTGCCGAAGATCTCGGAGGCGAGGCGCTGCGCATCGACGAGCGGCGCGCTCCCCTCGGGCGAGGAGAGGTCGCCGAGGCGCTCGACCGAGACCGAGAGGTCGGCGCGGAAGGTCATGTCGCCGAAGTCGTCGCGAAAGCCGCGCAGGAAGGGCGAGTTCTCGAACGCGTTGCCGCCGTTGTGGCCGGGCGTGTGCCAGTTGGTGCCGGCGCGGTTGCAGACGTATTCGCGCAGCGCGGTCCAGAAGCGCGGCGACCAGAGCGAGCGGAAGGCGCGCTGGAGCTTCTCGCGGTTGCGCTCCGGATGCCGGAAGACCTCCGCGGGGCGCGCGCTCCAGCGGCGCGTGGGCGCGGGCGGGTCCGCCTCGCCGGGGCTCGTGAGGACGATCTTCGGGATCGCCGGGAAGTAGGCGAGGAACCAGCGCGCGAGCGGCATGCCGTCGAGCTCGAGGCGATGGACGGGCGTGCGGGGCGCGCCCTCCGCGGCGGCGAAGTCGTCGTCGAAGAGGAAGAGGCAGCAGTGCTTGGCGGCGTCGGAGACGAAGCGGTGCTCGCCCTGGACGTCGAAGAGGAGCTTGTCGAGCGCGGCGGGCGAGTCCGCCGTGAAGAGGCGCAGGCGCGGGAAGTCGAGCGGGCGGCCGCACGCGAACGTCTCCTTGCAGAACGCGCGGAAGGCGTCGGACAGGCCGTATTCCATCTCGGGGAGGACGGCGGCGTCGTCCCCGGCCGGCTCGTGGAGGTAGATGACGTGGAGGGGCTGGATCATCGCGGGCGCCCCCGGATCGCGGGGGACGGGCGCGTAGCATACCACAAACGCCCGCGCGCGCCACGGAAAATCGCAGGCCCGGTCCGCCTTGCGCGGCCGCGCGCCGTTCTGCTAGAATCCGCGCGCATGAGCACCCCCCTCCCCGACTACGAGAAGCAGGTCTACGCCGCCGTCCTCGGCAAGACGATCGGCGTCTACATGGGCCGCCCCTTCGAGGGCTGGTGGAAGC
>CAMVRE010000280.1 GCA_947169825.1 uncultured Verrucomicrobiota bacterium
GTCTGGAAGGAGAAGTTCAAGAACCCGCTCTTCCGCTTCGGCAACCACACCTGGACGCACGGCGGCTTCGACGACTACGAGGGCGCCGTCCAGGAGTTCGGCAAGTGCACGGACTACCTTCGCGCGAACGTCCCCGGCAAGCCGGGCCGCCTCATCTCCTACGCCCAGCCCGGCGTGCCGGGCGGCCGATGGAACATCAACCGCGAGCAGGAGGAGCAAATCTGCCGCGACCAGGGGCTCGTCGCGCGCCCGCCCTTCCACGACCACGGCGCCACGTTCCACCTCAAGAACAAGGACGAGCTGCTCTCCAAGGCGAAGAAGGCCGCGGCGGAGGGGATCGCCGAATACGTGATCTTCCACGGCGTCGAGGTGGACGACCCGAAGCGCGGCTACCAGGACTTCTGGGCCGTGCCCGTGAAGGAGTACATCCCGTTCTTCGACGAGGTCGCCGCGATGCGCCACCGCGGCGAGATCTGGGTGGCCGACCACATCTCGGTCCACCAGTACGAGACCGAGCGCGCCACGGCGAAGGTCAAGGCCCTCGCCGCCAGCGCGCTGGGCATCCGGCTCGCCGTCACGTGCGACGCCGATCCGAAGCTCTACGACTACCCCCTCACGCTGAAGGTCGAGGTGCCCTCCGACTGGAAGGCCGCGAAGTTCCGCCAGGGCAAGGACGGCGCGGTCGCGACCGTCCGCGTCGAGAACGGCGTCGCCCTCGTCAAGGCCGTCCCGAACGGCGCCGAAGTGACCGTCGTCGGATCCAAGGACATTCCGCCCGCAGCATCCAGACCATCCAGACCATCCGAACCATCTAAAACCGCCAACGTCCACTGGACCTGGTCCGGCTGGGGCGGCGGCGGCTGGTTCTGGTCGAGCGCGGCCGACCCGAAGGACCCGAACGTCTTCTACATGGGCGGCGACGTCGACGGCCTCTGGAAGTCGACCGACGGCGGCCGCAGCTGGTTCTTCGCGAACGCGGGCCTGCAGAACTACGGCGTCTACTCGCTCGCCGTCGCGCCCTCGGACGGCCGCTTCGTCTACGCCCTCACGCAGGACGGCGTCGCCGCGAGCGCGGACGGCGCGAAGACGTGGACGCCGTGCGCCGAGACGCGCAACGGCGCGCTCAAGGTCTCCGCGAGCCGCGGCGGCAGCGTGAAGGCCCTCGCCGTCGATCCGCGCGACCCGCGCACGGTCTACGCCGGCGGCGCCAGCGGCCGCGCCGTGAAGTCGACCGACGGCGGCCGCACCTGGACGGTCCTCGACTACCTCTCGTCCCGCACGCCCGAGGCCGGCGAGATCGCCGAGCCCGTCTCCGGCTCGGGCTACGGCCGCCTCACCGTCGCCGCGAACGCGAACGACTGGAGCAACTACGTCCGCATCCAGAAGTTCCTCTCGCAGGACGGCGAGGACTGGAGCGGGTGCGACACGGTCGGCGTCAAGGTCTTCCTCCCCAAGGACGCCCCCGTCGGCCTTGCGGCGACGATCGTCCTGCAGAGCGGCGCATGGACCTGGAAGGAAGGCCCGATGAAGACCCTCGCGCCCGGCGCGTGGACGACGGTCGAGTACCCGATGTCGGCCTACACCGACCCGAAGAAGGTGCAGATGGTCCACTTCGTCATCCGCACGAACGGCAACGGCTTCATGGGCGACGTCGGGCTCGACGCCTTCGTCGCGACCGGCGCCGGCAAGCGCGTCGTCCTCGGCGAATGGGACGGCCCCGGCGACGACGGCTGGCGCGTGAGTCCCGACAACAACACCAAGTCGATCACCAAGGCCATCGTCTCCTCGCGCCAGCCCTCCGTGCCCGCCGCCGGCGACCCGATCGGCTGCTTCGCCGTGTCCGGCGCCGACCCGAAGCTCGTCTTCCTCACGCAGCGCAAGTTCGGCCTCTTCCGCTCGACCGACGGCGGCGCCACCTGGACGCACCTCAAGGACGCCCCGAAGGGCGCCTCGGTCGTGTGCTGGGCAGGCCCTCGCGCGCCCAAGACCTGGTACGGCGCCTTCGGCCGCAGCGGCGCGTTCCTCTCCACCGACGACGGCCTCACGTGGCGCAGCCTCGGCCTGCCGCTCCAGGGCGACCAGGGCGCGCGCGACGTCGTCGTGAACCCCAAGGACCCGAAGACCGCGCACGTCCTCGTCTCGCAGGGCTTCGGCGGCTATGTCTCCACCACGCGCGACGGCGGCGCCACCTGGACCGCGACGCGCGACATGAAGGCCGACCGCGTCTACAACCCGACGCTCCCCGGCAACGGCGACCGCGCCAACATGAGCGGCCCCGAGAACCTCTCCCTGAGCCCCGCCGACCCGGAGCGCATCCACATGGCCGGCAACTGGAACCCCGCGATGACGCACGACGGCGCGCGGACGTGGTTCGAGAGCGCCCGCGGCGCCGACATCACCTGCTTCCACGACATCCGCCACCTGGGCGGCGTCACCTACGGCGCGGCGATGGACGAGGGCACCTGCGCCACCTCCGACGGCGGCGCGACCTGGAAGGCGCTCGCGCCCCTCAAGTGGCAGGCCGGCCTCTCCGGCCACCACTGGCGAGTCCTCCCGCAGAAGCTCGCCGACGGCCGCACGCGCGTCCTCTGCACCGTGTCCCCGTGGGCGCACGGCCACGACTTTCCCGTGAAGGTCATCGTCTCCGAGGACGGCGGCAAGACCTTCGAGGAGGCGAAGGGCCTCCCCGACTACCGCACCCACGCCAACACGATGTGGGGCGAAGGGCACGGGCGCGCCATCGCGGCCGACCCGACCAACCCCGACCTGATCTACCTCGGCATCGACGGCGACCCCGAGGGCGGCCACGCCGGCGGCGGCGTGTTCAAGTCCGTCGACGGCGGCCACAACTGGACGCAGCTTCCCGCCCAGCCCGGCTCGCGCCGGATGATGTACGGCCTCGCGGTCGATCCGACGAACCCGAAGCGCCTCGTCTGGGGCGCCTGCGGCGAGACGGCGGGCGTCTACGTCTCCGAGGACGCCGGCGGCAGCTGGACCAAGGCGGCGGGCCTGAACGACTGGATCTTCAACGTCGACGTCACGCCGAAGGGTACGGTCTACGCGGGCGGCTCGCAGCTCTGGCGCAGCGACGACCACGGCAAAAGTTTCCGCGCCGTCACCTCGCTCAAGGGCGTCACGGTGGTCGGCATCGCCGTCGACCCGGCCGACGAGAACCGCGTCTGGATCTCTGCCTCGACCTGGAACGGCAACCGCGAAGGCGGCATCTACGAAAGCCTGGACGGCGGCAGGACCTGGACCGAGATCACGGGCGACATCGCCTACACCAAGCCCCTGGTCCTGCGCTACGACCCCGCCACGCGGCAGCTCTGGGCCGCCGGACCCGCAGCCTTCCGCACGAAGCGGTAGCCGAGAGAGACCGTCACGCCCGCGTGGATTCGCGGGCGACGACGGCCGGGCGCTGCAGGAGCGAGTCGGGGGCGCCTCCCCCGATCGCCTCGTCGAGCTGGCGCACGCCGGCGGCGGCGCGCTCCTTCTCCCGGGTGGACACGGACGAGAGCGGGACCGCCGCGAAGGTGCAGAAGGGCGAGTCGTCCACGCCGAGGACCTTCACACGCCCCGGCACCCGGACGCCCGCGCCGGCGAGCGCGTTGAGGACGAGCGCGGCGCCGCGGTCCGA
>CAMVRE010000281.1 GCA_947169825.1 uncultured Verrucomicrobiota bacterium
CTCTTCCGGACGTCGGACGGCGTCCTGCGCGCCCTCGACGCGCTGCCGCGCGGCGACGCGAAGGCGTGGGCGCGCGCGGCGGAGGCGGTCTTCCGCGATGCGACGCGCGGCGCGGAGTCTCTTCCGCCGCCCGCCGCGAAGCGCGGCGCCCCGCTCGGGACGGAGCGCATCCACGCCATCCTCGCCAACGTCGTCGCGCCCCTCGTCTCGGCCGACCCGGAGGAGGCGGCGCGCCTGCAGGACGCGCTGCCGGGCGAGGCCGTCGGCGCGCCGATGAAGGAGATGGCCTTCCGTCTCTTCGGCGCCGACCACAACCCCGCGCTGTATTCCTCCCGCGCGCTCCTCACGCAGGGCCTGCTCGAGCTCTGGGACGCCTACTGCTCCGCGTCGCCCGAGTCGTGCCGCACCTGCCCGCTCGCGCAGGCGGCCCTGCGCTAGCCTTCGGCGAGGAGCTTCGCGACGGCCTCGGCGGCGAGCTTGGGGTTCGCCTTGCCCTTCGAGAGCTTCATCACCTGGCCGACGAGGAACTGCAGGCTCGCCTTCTTGCCCGCGCGGAACTCCGCCGCCGGCTTCGGGTTCGCGTCGATCGCCTGGCGCGCGAGCGCCTCGACCGCGCCGGCGTCGGACACCTGCGCGAGGCCGCGCTCCTTCACGATCGCGTCCGGGTCGCCGCCCTTCGCGAAGATCTCCTCGAGGAGCTCCTTCGCGGTCGGGCCGTTGATGGTGCGGGCCTCGACGAGCCTGAGGAGCGACGCGAGCGACGCGGGCGTGACGGTTTTCAGGTCCGCGATGTCGAGCGACGCGGCGCCAAGCAGACGCAGCAGGTCGCCCATGATCCAGTTGGCGGCGGGCTTGGCGGGCGCGCCGGCGGCGACGGTCGCCTCGAAGAAGTCGGCGAGCGGCTTCTGCGCGGCGAGGACGCCGGCGTCGTAGGCGGGGATGCCCAGCTGCGATTGGAAGCGCTCGCGCTTGGCCTCGGGCGCCTCGGGGAGAAGCGCGCGCCACTGCTCGACCTGCTCCTCCGTGAGGTCGACGGGGAGGAGGTCCGGCTCGGGGAAGTAGCGGTAGTCGTGGGCGTTCTCCTTCGTGCGCATCGAGAACGTCTCGCCCAGGTCGCCATCCCAGCGGCGGGTCTCCTGGACGACGGCGCCGCCGGCCTGCAGCAGGGCGGTCTGGCGCGCGATCTCGAACTCGAGCGCGGCGTGGATGCCCTTGAAGGTGTTCATGTTCTTGATCTCGACCTTCGTGCCGAGCGCGTCGGAGCCCTCGGGGCGGAGCGAGACGTTCACGTCCGAGCGCATGTTGCCGTCCTCGAGGTTGCAGTCGGAGACGCCGGCGTAGACGAGGATCTCGCGGAGGCGCTGGAGGTACTCCATCGCCTCGTCGGGGGAGGCGAGGTCGGGCATGCCGACGATCTCCATGAGCGGCGTGCCGCAGCGGTTGTAGTCGACGCCGGAATGCCGCGCGTAGTGGTTGATCTTGGCGGCGTCCTCCTCGAGGTGGATGTGGTCGAGGCGGATGCGCTTCGGGGCGCCGGAGGGGACGCCGCCCTCGTGGATCTCCACGCCGCCGCCGAGGCAGAGCGGGGCGCCGCTCTGGGAGATCTGGTAGTTCTTCGACATGTCCGGGTAGAAGTAGTTCTTACGGGCGAACTCGGCGTGGCGGGCGATCTTGCAGCCGAGCATGAGGCCGGACATGACGACGAGCTTCACGGCCTCCTTGTTCGCGCGGGGCAGCGCGCCGGGCAGGCCGAGGCAGACGGGGCAGACGTTCGTGTTGGGCTCGGTCTCCGTGGAGAGCAGGCACCCGCAGAACATCTTCGTGCGGGTCTTCAGCTGGACGTGCGTCTCGAGTCCGATGTTGACGAGGTATTTCACTTGAGCAGTCCCTCCATAGCACGGGCAATGCGAAGCAGGCGGGGCTCCTCGAACGGCGGGCAGAGGATCTGGAGGCCGACGGGGAGGCCGAGGTCCGCGGTGCGGCCGCAGGGGATCGAGACGCCGCAGAGGCCCGCGAGGTTCGCCGGGACGGTGAACGCGTCGCAGAGGTAGGCCTGCAGCGGGTCGTTCACGGTCGAGTCGAGCTTGAAGGCCGGCGTCGGCGCCACGGGGCAGAGGATCGCGTCGACCTTCGCGAACGCCGCCTCGAAGTCGCGGCGCACGAGCGTCCGCACCTTGAGCGCGCGGTTGTAGTAGGCGTCGTAGTAGCCGCTCGAGAGCACCCAGGTGCCGAGCAGGATGCGGCGCTTCACCTCCGGGCCGAAGCCGTGCGTGCGCGAGAGGTCGTAGAGCGACTGCAGCGAGCCGTCGGGCCCGACCTCGCGGCGGCCGTAGCGGACGCCGTCGAAGCGCGCGAGGTTCGCGCTCGCCTCGGCGGTGGCGACGATGTAGTAGACGGCGATCGCGTACTCGGTGTGCGGGAGCGAGATCTCCTCGACGCGCGCGCCGGCGGCGGCGGCCTTCTCGATCGCCGCGCGCACGAGCGCCATCACCTGCGGGTCGGTGCCCTCGACGAAGTACTCCTTCGGGACGCCGATGCGCAGCCCCTCGACCGAGGCGCCCGCGAGCGCGGCGCGGTAGTCGGGGACGGGGCGGTCGAGGCACGTCTGGTCGTGCGGGTCGGCGCCGGCGATCGCCTGCAGGAGGATCGCGGCGTCCTCGACGTCGCGCGCGATCGGGCCGACCTGGTCGAGCGACGAGGCGAACGCGGTGACGCCGTAGCGCGAGACGCGGCCGTAGCTGGGCTTGAGGCCCACGCACCCGCAGAACGACGCGGGCTGGCGGATCGAGCCGCCGGTGTCGGTGCCGAGCGAGGCGAGCGCGAGGCCGCCGGCGACGGCGGCGGCGCTGCCGCCGGAGGAGCCGCCCGGGACGCGGTCCGGCGCGACGGGGTTGCGCGTCACCTGGAACGCGCTGTGCTCCGTCGAGGCGCCCATCGCGAACTCGTCCATGTTCACGCGGCCGCAGGGGATCGCGCCCTCGGTGCGGAGGCGCGCGACGACGGTCGCGTCGAACGGCGCGACGTAGCCCTCGAGGATGCGCGAGGCGCAGGTGCAGGGCTGGCCCTTCACGTTGAAGATGTCCTTCATCGCGACGGGGATGCCCAGCAGGTCGCTGTCCTCGCCCGCACGGCGGCGGGCGTCCGCCTCGGCGGCGCCGGCGAGCGCGCCGTCGGCGTCGACCGTGAGGTAGGCGCCGATGGCGCCGTCCTTGGCGGCGATCGTATCGAGGACGGACTGCGTGAGCTCGACGGACGTGAAGTCGCCGCGGCGGAGGGCGTCCTGCGCGGAGGCGACGGAGAGGGAGGAGATGTCGATGTCGGCCATGGCGCTACTCCACGATGCGGGGCATGCGGAACTCGGTCTCGGACGCGTCGGGCGCGTTGCGGAGGACCGTTTCGCGGTCGAGGGAGGGCTCGACGACGTCCTCGCGGAGGACGTTCGCGACGGGCTGGCCGTATTGCGTGGGCTCGATGCCCGTGAGGTCGAGCTCGGAAAGCTTGTTCACGTAGGCGACGATGGGGCCGAGCTCGCGCTGGAACCTCTCCATCTCCTCGGGGGAGAGGTCGAAGTGGGCCAGCGCGCAGACGTGCGCCACGTCGAGGGAGGAATCGCTCATG
>CAMVRE010000282.1 GCA_947169825.1 uncultured Verrucomicrobiota bacterium
GGCCCCGGCGCGCCCGCGCCCGCCGTCCCCGCCGCCGAGGAGCGGCCCGCCGTCCGCTTCCGCGCCGGCGGCGACCTGCGCCTGCGGCAGGAGGGCTTCGACCACGTCCCGCTCAAAACCGCCGAGCCCGCCGTGACGCGCGGCGGCCACAACGACTACTTCCGGATCCGGCCGCGGCTCTCGGCCGGCGTCGACTTCGGCGAGGACCTCTCGCTCGACGCGCGGCTGTGCGACGAGTTTCGCGTCCAGAACGCCGGACCGAAGTCCTACGAGTGGCCGGACGAGCTCATCCTCGACCAGCTCAAGCTCTCGATCCGCAACCTCCTCGACGGCCGCGTGGACCTCACGGTCGGCCGCCAGGACCTCTCGCTCGGCTCGGGCCGCCTCTTCGCGGAGGGCACGGCGAAGGACGGCTCCCGCACCGGCTTCTTCGACGGCGTCCGCGCGCGCGTCCGCCTCGCGGAGAAGACGACGCTCGATCTCTTCGGCTTCTACGGCCGCTGCGAGAACGACCTGGCGATCGGCCACGAGCACCGCGATCTCACCGGCCTCGCGCCGGGCTGGAACGGCATGGACGAAGCGACCGCCGGCTTCTTCCTCGACGACCGCTCGCTCGACGCGCTCGGCTGGGGCGTCTACTACGCCTGGCTCCACGACACCGCCTGGCGCACGCGCGAGGGCGACCGCGTCCCGCACGAGGACGTCCACACGCTCGGCGCGCGCCTGCTGCCGAAGTTCTCGGAGGAGCTCTCCGCCGAGCTCGAGGGCGCGTTCCAGTGGAGCGGTAGCGACGGCTACGACCGCCGCGCGGGCTTCGCGACCGGCGGCCTCAAATGGGGCTTCGCGCCCGGCGCCTACGTCTCCGCGAACGGCCTCTGGCTCTCCGGCGACGACGCGGACACCGCGCGCCGCGAGGACTTCAACGTCCTCTTCGGCCGCTACCCGTGGATCAGCGAGCTCATGATCTACGCCTTCGACGCGGACGGCGTCGGCACGTGGCACAACGTCGGCCAGGCGTGGCTCGAGGCCGGCTATGCGTTCGGCGAGGACCGCGCGCACAAGGTCAGGGCGACCGTGGGGCCGCTCTGGGCGCCCGAGCGCGACGGCGCCGGCGGCGGGAGCGACCGCGGCTGGCTCGAGACGATCCTCTACACCTTCCCGCTCTGCAAGGGCGCCGCCGGCGATCTTACCGGACACCTCTTCCTCGAGGTGCTCCAGCCCGGCGACTACTACGCGAGCGACCGCACCGCCTACTTCTTCCGCTGGCAGCTCAACTGGGCGTTCTAGTCGAGGACCGCGCCGCAGACGAGCGGCTGGCCGTAGGCCCAGAGCGCGTCGTTCACCTCGACCGGGTCCCACTCCCCCTCCTCGATGAAGTAGGAGCAGATCAGGTCGAAGTCCGAGGCCTCCGAGAACGCGTAGCCCGCCGAGCGCAGCAGCCTCTCCGCCTCGCGGATGCCGAGCCGCAGCGCGAAGGCGAACGAGACGGCGGTCGTCTTCGTCGGCCGGTAGTCCGCGCGGTTGCGGATCTTGCTGTAGTGCCGCCGGTCGATCCCCGCCGCCTCGTAGACGCGCGAGTCGACGAGCCCGCGCTCGCGGATCATCGCGAGGAGGGTGTCGCGGAACGGGGGGAGGCGCTCCGCGTCGAGCCGCGCGACGAGTTCCGGCGGCGGCTCCCGCCCGGCGAGGCGGCGCGCCTGGATGTATTCGCGGATCGCCTCCCGCCGCGCCGGGGAGAGCGCGCGAGGCGTCATGCGCCCGGGCCCTCCGCGCCGCCCTCCGGCGGCGCCGGCTCCGCGGCGGGGTCCGCGAGTCCGAGCGAGTCGAGGATCTGCTCGGCGGGCGTGAGGCAGCCCTTCGACGCGTTGCACGCGCGGCAGCACGGCACGACGTTGCCGCGCTCCGAGCGCCCGCCGCGCGCGACGGGGACGAGGTGGTCCATCGTGAGCTCCGCGGGCGGGAACGTCCCGCCGCAGTAGTGGCAGCGCCCCTTCGCGAGCTGCGCGCGCCACCAGGCGCTCTGCCGCAGCGCGCGCGCCTTCGCGCGCTCGCGGCGGACGTGCGCGTCGTCCGCGGTCGTCTCGACCCAGGTGCGCGCCTCCCTCACCGCGCGGCGCCCTCCAGGAGCCCCTCGCGCAGGTAGACCGCGCCGAAGACGAAGAAGAGCAGCGCCGCGCCGATCTTGACGTAGCGCAGGCTCACGTGCCGCGCGATCCACGCGCCGCAGAGCGCGGCGACCGCGGAGGTGCAGACGAGCGCGAGCGCCGAGCCGAGGAACACCGCCAGCTGCGGGTGCCTCGCCGCGGCGTCGCCGGACGAGGCGAGCGCGAGGGTCGAGAGCTGGGTCTTGTCGCCCATCTCGGCGACGAACACGAGCGCGAACGATTTGAGCAGGAGGGGGATCATGGCGGCCCCGGATTCTAGCAGACCCGCGCCGCCGCCCGCAAGCGGGTTGAACGCGCCGCGGGTTTCGTCTATAATCCCCGGCGTTTCGCGAAACCACAGGAATCCCAATGTCCCCCGCCGTCAAGTTCTTCCTCGGCCTCGCGCTCGTCGTGCTGCTGCTGCTCGCCTCGCCGTTCCTCGTCGAGGCCGGGCTCCGCGCCTACGACCGCAGGCGCGACCCCTACACGGGCCCCGCCGCCGTCGTCATGGAGGCCGGCGCCGCGCGCCAGGGCCTCAACCGCCGTCTCTTCCACGAGGTCCGCTTCCCCACGACCGGCCTCGGGCTGCGCCTCCGCGCCTCCGGCCTCCCGCGCGAGTCGGCCGACTCCTTCTCGCGCCCCGTCCGCGGGAAGGTCCGCCTGCTGCGCCTCGGCGGCCCCGACGACGCGATCCCCGGCCCGCGCCCGCCCGCCTCCGCGACCGAGCTCGGCGCGTTCGAGTTCCGCCTCGAGCCCGTCTCGATGAGGGCGGTCGTCCCCGAGGCGCGCCCGGACGCCGGGCTCGGCGGCGCGCCCGCGCCCACGCCGCGCGAGACGTTCGAGGTGCTCTGCGACCTCGTCCCCGCCACGCCCGAGGAGCGCCCGGCCGCGGACGACTTCGCCGCGCTCCGCTTCCCCGCCGAGACCGCCTGCGAGATCGACGTCGAGTTCCACGCGCCCGTCCCCGTCTCCAACCGCCTCGAGGTGGTCTACTCCAAGTCCATCCGCTCGCTCCTGCGCGGCACCGCCCTGCAGCCGCTCTCCGACCGCCTGATCGGGCCGGAACGCACGAAGGCCTCGCGGTAGGCCGGCCGCGGCGCGACCGGTTCGCCGCGACGCAAACGGAAACGAAAACCCGAAACGCACCGTCCGTCCGAAGAACATGAAACGCGTTCTCGTCTATCTCGCCCCCGGCTTCGAGGAACTCGAGGCCGTCTCCATCGTCGACGTCCTCCGCCGCGGAGGCGCCGAGGTTCTTGTCGTCGCCCTTGGCGGAACCAAGGACGCCGAGGGCGCCCACGGCATCCGCGTCGGCGCCGACGCCGTCCTTCCCGACGACCCCGCGGAGGCGGCGGCGCTCGCCGCGTCGGCCGACGCCATCGCGCTGCCCGGCGGCATGGGCGGCATGCGCGCCCTGCGCGCCTCCCCCGCGGTGCTCGACGCGCTCCGCG
>CAMVRE010000283.1 GCA_947169825.1 uncultured Verrucomicrobiota bacterium
CTCGACATCCTCCTCGTCGGCCCGCGCGCCTCGGCCGCCGCGCACCGCGCCGCCAACGGCGCCGAGGGCGCGACGGACGTGATCACGCTGCCCTACGCCGCGACGCCGCTCTCGCCCGCCCGCGCGGAGCTCGTCGTCTGCCCCGACGTGGCGCTGCGCGCCGCCGCCGCGCGGGACCCCGCCACGCTGCTCCCGGAGGAGCGGCGCCTCGCCTGGTCCCCCGACCGCGAGCTGGCGCTCTACCTCGCGCACGGCCTCGACCATCTCGCCGGCTCCGCCGACGCCACCGCCGCCGGCTATCGCGCCATGCGCCTGCGCGAGCTGCGCTGGCTCTCCGCCCTCGCCCCGCTCCCCCGCCTTTTCCGCTAGCGCGGTTCCAACGATTCCGTGGCCGCGTATGATTTCGTCCTTGATTTTTCGGGCGATTTCTGCGAGAATGCGGAGCAACAGAATCGCGGATGGCAGGGTGCGGCCATGCCCCTTCCCCGCCCCGCCGCCCGACCTCTGCGCTAGGGATTCCACTCATGCCCGCACCCTCCAAGACCAACCCCGCCGCCGGCTACCGCGTCTTCGATCCGCTCCGCCAGGCGGCCCTGTCCCTCGACTTCCTCGAGGCGATGTCCGACGCGAAGCTCGGCGGACTGCCGTGGGGCGAGGTCCTGCCCTACGTCGTGGCGCCGTTCGCGGAACACACGCGCCGCGACGACGCGGAGCTCGCCGCGGCATGGTACGAGGGCGTTTCGTGCGCGCGCGAGATGCTCGGCTTCCCCGAGCGCGGCGCGAAGGCCGAGGCCGCGGCGCGCCGGATCGTCCTCGACCCCGCCTGCTGGGAGAAGGCGACCGGCCTGCGCTTCCCGAAGAGGCGCCCCTGGACGGGGGACGACGACTACTGCACGCTCTCCGAGATGGGGCCCGTCCTCTCCGCCCTCAACCGCATGGTCGCGGTCGACCCGTCGGACAAGGACGCCGCCGCGCGCGCGGCGGGGCTCGTCGCGGGCCTGCGCCGCCTCGTCGTCTCGCACGAGCGCCGCCTCACGCCCGCGGGCGCCTTCCCCGCCGACGGGCCGATCTACACCTTCCCGACGGACGTCGCCGTGCGCGGCCGCGGCCTCGCCCCCGAGCTCTCGACGGGCTTCGCGGACGCGACGATGCGCCTCTCGACCCTCATCCACCCCGTGATGGTGCACCACACCCTCACGGGCGACCCCGCCTCGCTCGACCTCGCCCGCGGCCTCGCCAACGCGATCACCGGCTTCTCGCACTTCTTCAGCAGCAAGACCGAGTTCCAGGGCGAGGTCCACGCTGCCCTCGTCGCCGCGGCCGGCCTCGCGCGCCTCGGCCGCGTCCTCTCGCAGGACCGCTACGTCGCCCGCGCCAAGTCCCTCTACGACTACGTCCGCCGCCACTCCTCCGCCTTCGGCTGGGTGCCGGAGTTCCTGCAGTGGCAGCTCCCGGCCGACGAGCGCTGCGACGCGACCTGCACCGCCGACATGATGGTCTGCGCGATGGAGCTCGTGGAATGCAACTTCCCCGAATACTGGGACGACATCCACCGCTTCTGGCGCAACCACCTCGTCCAGTCGCAGTTCGACGACACGTCGTTCGTCCCCGTCCCGGACAATCCTCCGGCCGACACGCCGCAGCGCACCTACCGGCGCATCCGCGAGCGACTCCGCGGCGGCATGAGCGGCGGGACCGGTCCGGCGTTCCTCCTGCTCAACGGCCCGCGCGTCGTCTCCTGCCGGGCCTCCGCCACCGCGCCCCGCGCGATGCTCTGGGCCTGGCGCCGCGCGGTCGAGCTCAACCGCGACCTCATCACCGTCAACTTCCCCGTGAACCGCGAGACCGACTTCGCGAAGATCGAGGTCGGCTATCCGAACGAGGGCGAGATCCTCGTCCGCACGAAGAAGCCCTGCCGCATCAACCTGCGCGTCTATCCGTGGATGCCGGCGCCGCACGAGGGAACCATCGACGGCAAGCCCGCCGGCCTCGAGCGGCGCGAGGACCACATCTCCTTCCCGAAGTGCCGCAAGGGCGGCGCCGCGCTCCTCCGGCACGAGCTGCGCACCGTCCGCGTCCTCGAGAACATCACCTCGCTCGACTTCTACGGGCTCTGGCGCGGGCCCGACCTCGTCGACGTCCTCCCGCACGGCACCGGCCCCGGCTACCGCCTCTACCAGTGCGCGCCCGGCGTTCCACGCGAGCCCATCCCTCCCGCCGTCTCCGAGGCCGACTCCATCCCGCCCTTCTGCGAGCCCCCCGTCTCGAAGGAGACGAGGCTCAACCGAAGAAAGGCACCGAGGGCATAATGCTGAATGCTGAATGCTGAATGCTGAATGGACCGTGTGACCGTCCGACCGTGTGACCGTCCGACCGTGCGACCGTTCGACCATGTGACCGTGTGACCATGAAGCGCCTTCTTCTCCTTCTCCCGATCGCCTGCCTCGCGCAGGATATCGTCCCGGTCGTCTGCCCCGACTGCAACGTCGAGGCGCTCGATGCGCCCTGGGTCTGCCCGAAGTGCGGCAGGCAGCTCGAGCCGCCCGCCGCAGACCCCGAGCCGGATCCGGAGGATGCGCCGGACACGCCGGCCGCACCCGACCGGGACCTCGCATCCGCCATCCGCGGGAACGTCCGCGACGCGAGGGCCGGCGCGGAGGCCCGTCCCGCCGCCGCGCTCGCCGCGGCCCGCAACGCGCTCGCGCTTTCCGCGCTCGCGCCGGACGCCCTCGCCCCCGCGGACCGCAAGCGCCTCGTCTCGCTCGAGACGTCCCTCCTCGCGCGCCTCGCCTCCGAGATCGCGCCCTGCCCGCACTGCCACGGCACCGGCCGCGTCGACGCGCCCCGCCAGCCGAAGCCCGCCGCGCGCGGCAGGAACTTCAAGAGCATCGAATCGGTCGCCGTCAAGGACATCAATGCGCAGCCGACGCAGCCCTGCCCCCTCTGCGGCGGCTCCGGCAGGGTCCGCCGCGCGACCGACCGGAAGCGGCTCGCCGGCCTCGTCGGCGAGGGCGTGCGCGACTTCGGCCGCGCCGCCCGCGCCGCCGGCCTCGCGGAATCCGGCGGCGCCTGGCTTCCGGCCGGCCTCGCCGCCGCGCTCTCCGACGCCGACCGCGCCACGCTCCTTCGTTTCGAGACCGTCGGGCGCGCCTGCCCCGCCTGCGCCGGCACCGGGACGCAGCCCTGCCGCCCCTGCGGCGGCGTCGGGCGCGTCCTCTGCGGCAACCGCGCCTTCCATTCCCCGCCGAAGTCCGTCGGCGAGGGCGCCGACCGCAAGGCGATCGAGTCGACCGTCCTCGCGCCCGCGACGCGCGACCCCTGCCCCGTCTGCGGCGGCACGTGGGACGCCCCCCGTGCCGTCCCCTGCCACGACTGCGGCGGCCGCGGCGTCTCCGCCTGCCCCTCCTGCTCCGGCACCGGCGCCGCACCGGACCGCTCGCGCTGACGCAGCCCCTCTTCCGCTCCCGCTCCCCGAATCGAACCCGCCATGCAAACGATCACGATCTTCCCGTCCGAGGTGCTCGGACCGATCAAACCCATGAACGCCGTGAACAACGGCCCCGTCGTCGCCGGCAAGGACCAGACGCGCGGCAA
>CAMVRE010000284.1 GCA_947169825.1 uncultured Verrucomicrobiota bacterium
GCTCCGAGGCGAGCAGGCCCGCGAGCGGGCCGTCGAGATACTGGAAGAGGGCGCAGACGTTCAGGAGCAGGAGCGCCGCCCAGAGCGGACGGAACCGCAGGTGCCTGCCGAACAGCATCGCCAGGCCGAACGCGCCGGCGGCGAGGGGGATCGCGTAGGCGGGCAGGCCGAAGACGAGCAGCAGACCGTAGGCGTTGCAGGCGCCGGCGAGGCCCATCCAGTTGGTGACGGCGCCCGAGCCGGACGCGTGCAGCCACGGCACGTCGGAGGCGTGGTAGGAGGCGAGGGCGAACAGCGAAAAGGCGGCCCAGGCGATCAGCGGGACGGCGACGAGCCGCCAGACGAGCGCGGGCGGGCGTTCGGCGGGCGGACGGGTCGGAGCGAGGATATCGTCGGAGTCGGCGGAAAAGTCGGTCATGGAGCGGGGAGGGAATGCGACGCGCATCCTACCACAACCCCGCCACGCGGGCAACCGCGCCCCGCAACATTTTTCTCGCGCGCGGCGGCGAATTGTGGTTTAATTCCCGCCGCCATGCCCAATCCCGAAACCCCTGCGGCCGCGCCGGCCGCCGCGCCCGCCAAGCCCCGGCTCGCCGCCCTGATCCCCTGCTACCGCGAGGAGGGCCATGTCGGCGGCGTCGTGCGCGGCGCGCGCGAGGCCGGGTTCGACGCGATCGTCGTCGACGACGGCTCGCCTGACCGCACCGCCGACGAGGCGCGCGAGGCCGGCGCGACGGAGGTCGTCGTGCACGAGGTCAACCAGGGCAAGGGCGCCGCGATGTCGACCGGGCTTCGCCGCGCCCTCGAGCTGGGCTACGACGCCGTCGTCCTCATGGACGGCGACGGCCAGCACCTGCCCGCCGAGCTTCCGCGCTTCGCGGAGGCCTTCGCGCAGGGCGGCGCGGACGTCGTCCTCGGCTCGCGCATGGCCGACCACCGCGGGATGCCGCTCGTCCGCTACTGCACCAACCGCTACATGAGCTGGCTCCTCTCGCGCCGGCTCGGCCAGAGGGCCACGGACACGCAGTGCGGCTACCGCCTGCTCTCGCGCAAGGCGATCCCCGTCGTGCTCGCGGGCGGATCCTCCGGGTTCGCCGCCGACTCCGAGCAGCTCCTCCTCCTCGCCCGCGCCGGGTTCCGGTTCCGCGAGGTGCCCGTCTCCACCGTCTACGGCGACGAGCGCAGCAAGATCCATCCGGTCCGCGACACGCTGCGCTTCTTCGCCATGCTCCGAAAGTACCGCTGATGTCCTTTCTCGACCGGTTCCGTCCCGCCCCGAAGATCTCCGCGCGCGACATCGACCCCGACGCGCTCTCCGTCCTGCACCGCCTCCACCACGCCGGCTTCGTCGCGTATCTCGTCGGCGGCGGCGTCCGCGACATCCTCCTCGGCCGCGCGCCCAAGGACTTCGACGTGGCGACCGACGCCCGCCCGGGCCAGATCAAGCGGCTCTTCCGCAACGCCTTCATCATCGGGCGCCGCTTCCGCCTCGCGCTGATCCGCTTCGGCGAGAAGCAGATCGAGACCGCGACCTTCCGCCGCGACCCGGAGCCGGACGACGCCCCCGGCCCCGCCGCGCCCGGCGGCGGCGACCCGGAGGCGACCGGCGCGCTCTACCAGATGAGCGACAACGCCTTCGGCACGCCCGAGGAGGACGCCCTCCGCCGCGACTTCACGGTGAACGCGCTCTTCTACGACCCGTTCGAGGACCGCGTGATCGACTACGTCGGCGGCCTGCGCGACCTGCGCAAGAGGGTCCTGCGCTGCATCGGCGACCCGAACGTCCGCTTCCGCGAGGACCCCGTCCGCATGCTCCGCGCCGTCCGCCTCTCCTCGCGCCTCGGCTTCACGATCCACGCCGACGCGCTCGAGGCGATCGGCCGCTACGCCGACGAGATCCTCGCCGCCTCTCGCCCCCGCCTCTTCGAGGAGATCCTGCGCCTCTTCACCTTCTGCCGGGCCGAGGAGGCCTTCCGCCGCCTCCACGCGACCGGCCTCATGGAGCGCCTCCTCCCCGACGTCGCCGCGCAGGTCGGGCGCTCCGGCGGCGCCCGCGCCCCGCTCTGGCGGTACCTGGCCGCGCTCGACCGCGCCTTCGAGAAGGGCCTCGAGACCGAGGACCGCGCCGACCCGCGCTACGTCCAGGAGAACGCCCTGCGCCTCGCCGCGCTCCTCGCGCCGCTCTACCGCGAGCGCCTCGCCGCGTCGAACGGCAACGCGATGCTGCTCGCGGAGGAGCTCGTCGCCGGCGTCCTCGTGCGCCCCTTCGCCTCGCCCGGCTGGCGCCCGCCGCGCCTGCTCTGCGAGGACCTCTGCTGCATCCTCGAGTCGCTCGTGCGCTACCCCTCGCGCAACCTGCGCCGCCGCAGCGCCTTCTCGCTGCCGTGGTTCCACACCGCGATGGTCTTCTGGAACCTCTGCGCCGAGGCCGAGGACGACCGCTCCGCCGCGCCCGCGCTCGACCACTGGCGCGAACAGTTCGAGCAGTACGCCTCCGGCCCCCGCCCAGCGCGCCGCGGCCGCTACGTCCCCACGCGCCCCGACTCCGCCGAGGGCCGCGGCTTCCCCGGCGACCAGCCCGAGGACCGCGACTCGCTCTTCCCCGGCGACCGCCTCCGCGGCCGCCGCCGCCCGCGCCGCGAGGCGCCGCCCGAGGGCGCATCCGAGGAACCCGTCTCCGACCTCGCTCCTTCCGTCTCGGACCCCGCTCCGTCCGGAGCCGACCCCGAGCCCGGAGTGGAGTCGGCCGAGCACCGCTCGGCCGATCCGGCCGATCCGAACGCCCCGCGCAAGCGCC
Organism: uncultured Verrucomicrobiota bacterium; assembly: GCA_947169825.1. Classification (GTDB taxonomy): domain Bacteria; phylum Verrucomicrobiota; class Kiritimatiellia; order RFP12; family UBA3636; genus UBA3636. The sequence continues at coordinate 2,798 of CAMVRE010000284.1, forward strand.
GGCGCCGCCATCGCGGCGGCCGCCGCCACCACCGCCGCGCCGATCCGGAATCCGGCGGCCAGCCCCCCGCCTCGTCCGATTCCGCGCCGCCCCCGGCGGAGTAGTCGCATCGGCCCGAAGAACCGACGGTCCTGCCGGCTTCAGCAGCCGGCAGGACCGTCGGTTCTTCCGCGTCGTCGGACCGCGCCTACTCCGCGCGCGGAGGACCGCCCTCCGGGCGGCCGCCGCCGGGGCCGCGCGGACCGCGGGGGCCGCGGCGTCCTCCGCCGCCGGGACCGCCGAAGCCGCCGCCGAGTCGGAAGAGCGAGCCCCAGACCTCCGGCGAGACCATCTGGCCGAGGTCGAAGTCCGGGTCCTTCTCGCGCCACTCCGTCCCGAACGCCTCGTCGAGCTCGGCGTAGCCGTCGACGAGATCCGCGAAGAGGTCGCGCATCACCCGCGCGCCCTGGTCCTTCGGAATGGCGCTCGCCCCCTGCAGCTGCAGGTAGTCGGTCCAGCGCTGGATGCGCTCCATCGCGCGCTCGTTCATGCCGTCGGCGATCGCGAGGAGCGTCTCGGCGTCGGCCTCGGCGAGGCCGTTGCGCTCGACGAAGGACGACGCCATCCGCTGCGCGCGCTCGTCGGCCATGCGGTGGAACCGCTGGCGCATCTCCTCGCGCTGCTCGTCGGTCATCTCCTCCCAGCGCGGCGGACCGCGCCGCTCGGGCCGCTCGCCCTCGCGCGCCTCGCCGGGCGCGGGGGGCGGCGGAGCCGGCTGCTCCGCGACCGCGGGCATGGTGGGCGCGGGGACTTCCAC
>CAMVRE010000285.1 GCA_947169825.1 uncultured Verrucomicrobiota bacterium
CTGCGGCCGCTCGTTCGAGGACCCCGACCCGCGCCTCTTCTCGTTCCACTCCGCCCGCGGGCGCTGCCCCGCGTGCGGCGGCTTCGGCGTCGGGCGCGTCCGCGCGGAGAAGGCGCGCCCGGACCGCGGCGACCGCGGCCCGCAGCGCGAGACGACGTTCGCCGACGCCGCCCGCGAGGAGCTGCCGGACGACCCCGCCACGACGTGCCCCGAATGCGGCGGCGCCCGCCTCAACGCCGAGGCGCGCGCGTTCCGGTTCCACGGCCTCGGCATCGCCGACTTCGCCCGCCTCTCGGTCGAGGAGGCCGCCGCGTGGTTCGAGGCCTTCCGCCCCGGCGCGCGCGAGGCCGCGATCGCCGAGGGGCCCGTCCGCGACCTGCGCTCGCGCCTCGCATTCCTGCGCGGCGTCGGGCTCGGCTACCTCTCGCTCGACCGCGCCGTGCCCTCCCTCTCCGGCGGCGAGTCGCAGCGCATCCGCCTCGCGGCGCAGCTCGGCTCGAACCTGCGCGGCGTCTGCTACGTCCTCGACGAGCCCACGATCGGCCTGCACCCGCGCGACACCGCGGTGCTCCTGGACACGCTCGTCGCGCTGCGCGACAAGGGCAACACCGTCGTCGTCGTCGAGCACGACGAGCAGACGATGCGCCGCGCCGACTGGATCTGCGACCTGGGCCCCGGCGCCGGCGTCGAGGGCGGGCGCCTGCTCGCGCAGGGGCCGCTCCCGACGATCCTCCGGTGCCGCGAGTCGAAGACCGCGCAGGCGCTCTCGCATCCCCTCCCCCACCCCACGCGCGAAGGCGGGCGCCGCCCGCTGCGCGGCGTCCCGTCCGTCGTCGTGCGCGGCGCCTCGCTGCACAACCTGCGCGGCGTCGACGCCGCGTTCCCGCTCGGGCGCTTCACCGTCGTCACCGGCGTCTCCGGCTCCGGCAAGTCGACGCTCGTGCGCGACGTGCTCTTCGCCTCGCTCGCGCCGCTCACCGGCGGCGGACGGCCGAGGCCCGTCGGCTGCCGCGCCGTCGAGGGCTGGGAGGGGCTGCGGCGCGTCCTCGAGGTCGACCAGTCGCCCATCGGGCGCACCCCGCGCTCGTGCCCGGCGACCTACGTCGGGTTCTTCGACGCCATCCGCGCGCTCTTCGCCGCGACGCCCGAGGCGCGCATCCGCGGCTGGGGCCCGGCGCGCTTCTCCTTCAACGTCGCCGACGGGCGCTGCCCGGCCTGCGAGGGCCAGGGCGTCGTCCGCTCCGAGATGGCGTTCCTGCCGGACGTCGTCACGCGCTGCGACGTCTGCCGCGGCGCGCGCTTCAACCCCGAGACGCTCCTCGCGCGCTGGAACGGCCGCACGGTCGCCGACGTGCTCGCGATGTCCGTCGCCGAGGCGCTGGAGCTCTTCCGCGGCCTGCCCGCGATCGCCGCGCCGCTCGCGCTGCTGCGCGACGTGGGCCTGGGCTACCTCTCGCTCGGGCAGCAGTCCTCGACGCTCTCCGGCGGCGAGGCGCAGCGCATCAAGCTCGTGACGGAGCTGGCGCGGTGCGCCTCCGGCCGCCCCGACGCGCGGACGCCGCCGACGCTCTACGTCCTGGACGAGCCGACCGTGGGGCTGCACCCCTCGGACGTGGCGAACCTCCTGCGCACGATCCACCGGCTCGTCGACGCGGGCCACACGGTCGTGGCGATCGAGCACAACACCGACGTGATGCTCGACGCGGACAACCTCGTCGACCTCGGGCCCGAGGGCGGCGCGGGCGGCGGCCGGATCGTGGCCCACGGCCCGCCGGACGCCCTTGCGCGCCGCCTCCCGCCCGCCTCCCGAACCGCGGCCTGCCTCGCGGAGACCCTCCGCGCCGAATCCGCCGCCCGCGGCTAGGGCGGTCCGAACGATGCGAGGCGGCCGCGGCGGCGGCCCGCTACTGGAAGAACGTATTGCGCCAGTCGGACTTGTCGGGAACGACGTAGTCGGCGTCCCAGCCGCCGCCGGGGCGCTCGAAGAGCGCGCAGCCCTGGAGGAAGCCGACCCAGCTCGCGCTCTCGAACGGGAACACGCCGAGCCCGCGCATCAGCGCGGCGAGGAAGATGTCGTGCGTGACGACGACCGCGCAGCGCGAACCGAAGTCGGCGCCGTCGATCCAGTCCATCGCGAGGCGCGTGCTCTCCGGAATCGGGAGGTAGCCGCCCAGGGCCTCGCCGCGCATGAACATGTCGGTGAACTCGGCCGTGCCGTAGCGGCGGTAGCTGCGGTGCGTCTCGGGCATGTCCTCGATCCACAGCCCGGGCAGGCTGACCTCGGCGCTCTCGGCGACGGGCGCGCCGGCGCGGCCCATGCCCTCGGCGACCGTCGCCGCGGTGAGCATCGTGCGGCGGTAGCGCGAGGCGAGGAAGGACCAGTCCGCGGGACGCCCCGCGGCGGCGACGTCGCGCCCGCAGGCGAGCGCCAGCGCGCGCCCCGCCTCGGTGAGGCCGAGGTTCTCGCCGTAGGTCGGATCGTCCTCCGCGATGGGCGGCCGCTCCCCGTGCCGCACGAGAAGCGCGCAGCGCCGCGCGCCCGGCGCGGCCGCGCGCGCGGCCGCCTCCCTCCAGTCGATCATTCCGCGTCCTCCTCGTCGTCGTCCGCGGCCGAATCCGCGCCGCCGAGCGTGGCGCGGCCCTCGAGGACCGCGTCCGGCACGTCGTAGCCCGCGTCGCGCAGCTGCTGCGCCTCCTCGGCCGTGAGCGTGAAGTCGACCTCGACGTCGTAGCCCTGCGCGAGCGCCTGCACGACCGCGGCGCGGCGCAGGCGCTCCTTCTCGGCGGCGGCGGCCTTCGCCTCGTCCTCGGCGGCCTTCTTCGCGGCGTTCTCCGCGGCCCGCTTCGCGGCGGCCTCGGCTCGGCGCTCCTCCGCCTCGGCGAGCGCCGCGGCGCGCGCGGCCTCGGCCTTCTCCGCCAGGAGCGCGGCGCGGAGGCGCTGCAGCTCGCGGAAGGAGAGGTGCTCGGCGCCGTCCTCGCCGCGGACGGTCGCGCGGCGGCGGAGGTCCGCCTCCTCCTCGCGCGTGAGCGTGGCGGAGACGGCGGCGCGCTTCGTCGATGCGGCCGGCGGCCGGCTCCCCCGCCCGGCTTCGCCCGGAGCCCCCTCCGGGAGGGGGGCGGCGCCCTGCGCCGTCGGATCCACCGCCGGCGGAGCCGGATCGCGGAGCAAGCCGGAGGAGGGCTGCGCCGCCGCGCCCGTCGGCGTGTCGGCGCGGAAGACGGTGGCGAACGGCTCGCGCGCGGAGGGGACGAGGTTCGTCGCCTGCCCCGACGCGTAGGCGAGCGGGACCGTGAAGGAGTTGGTGCCGGAGAGCAGGACCGCCTCGCCGACCTCCACGTCCGCGGCGAGCAGGCGGTAGGGGCCGAGCGCCTCGCCCTCGCGCAGCAGGAACGAGCGTCCGGACGAGAGCTCGACGAACCCCGCGGCGGGGACGCCCGCGTAGTGCGTGAGCGAATTGAGGCGCACGGGGCAGACGGGCGGCGGCTCGGGAGGGGCGGGCGGCGGGGCGTCCGTCCCGCCCGCCTCGGCGCCGCCGGCCGCCGCGGCCGCGGTGGGCG
>CAMVRE010000286.1 GCA_947169825.1 uncultured Verrucomicrobiota bacterium
GCCGAATCCGCTCGAAACCGTGGCGGGGTGCGGGGCGAGCCCCGCACCCCGCCACGGTTTCAGGAGGGGGTTTACTTCTTCTGCTGGGTGGGGCCGAAGTTGGAGGCCGTCACCGAGGTGACGTCCGAGGGCTTCGGCAGGTAGGGCTTCTTCTCGAGGTCGCGCTGGAAGAGGCGCAGGTGCTCGCCGTGCGGGAGGACGTCGATGACGTCCGGACCCCGCCACGCGACCTTGTAGACGACGCCCGCGGCCTTCTCGGGCTTCACGACGGTGCGGATCGCGTGGCGCAGCTCGGCGGTCTGGCCGGGCTTGAGCTTCGGGAAGACGAGCAGGCCGTTCTTCTCCTCGAGCTTCACCTCCTTGCCGTCCACGAAGCCGTGGATGGCCTTGCCCATCCACGCGTAGCGACGGAACGCGGCGGTGCCGCCGCGCTTGAGGGTGAGCGCCATGCAGCCCTTCTCGGGATAGCCGGAGACGAGCTTCCAGGCGGCGGTCTCGCGGTCCATCGGGACGTTCACGACCCACGCGCCCTTCTCCTTCGTGACGGCGTTCTCCCAGACGATCTGCATCGACTGCGGGGCGGTGCCGCCGCAGCAGCCGGCGATGGAGCGGAACTTGCTCAGCGAGATGCTGTTCGGAAGCGAGCCGCCGGTGAAGCCGCCGATCATGCGCTTGTCGATGTCGTGGTAGGTGATCGAGCCGTCGGGCGTGTCGGGCTTGGAGTTGTCGCAAACGACGTAGGTCGCGCTGTCGACCTGGTTCTCGACGAGCTGGTTGCGCGCGAAGAGGTTGATGTCGTTCCAGTACTGCGGGAGGCCGGACTGGATGAGCTGCCAGGCGCAGCAGATCATGTCCTTGATGCAGCAGGTCTCGCAGTGCTCCTCCTCCATCGGGTGCCACTGCGCGTATTCGGGAACCCAGCCGAAGGATGACGAGAGCGAGCGGGCGTAGTCGTAGACGCCCTTCGCGGCGGCGAGGTAGTCCTTGTCGCCGGTGGCGCGGGCGAGCTTGGCGAGTCCGGTCGCGAACCACACCGCCGAGTGGACGTGGCCCATGAACTCCTTCTTGTAGTTGAAGTAGCGCGCGGGGCCGAGGACGCCGTTGGCGAGTCCGACCGCGAGGTCGAGCGCGACGTCGTCCTTGGCGACGAAGTAGCGGTCGACGAGCGCCTCGAGCATGACGCCGTTGCGGATGCACTGTTCGCCGCGGCCGGTGTGTCGCGTGAGGTCGAAGCCGCCCTCGAGGAGGTAGACGTCGTTGGGGAACTCGTAGATCGGCGCGGGCTCCTCGGAGTCGCCGGACCAGAACGTGCGGACCTTGCGCTCGATGACGAGCGAGCGCATGCCGCGGACGAGCCCCGCGGCGCGCTTGTCGGCCTCCTTGTCGGCCGGGTCGTTGCGGACCATGCGGTTGAGGGCCGAGAGCACGTAGCCCATCTCGTGGAACGAGGAGTGCATCGTGTGCGTCCAGGGGAACTTGCGGTGGTAGCGCAGGCCCTTGGGGCCCCAGTCGGAGAGAACGTAGCGGCGGAAGGAGGCGAGCACGTCCGCGCCGCGGCCGTCGCCGAGGATCTTCATCGTCGCGTCGAGCCCCTCGTACCAGGAGGCGACGAGCTCCGCGTCGTCGACGCGGCAGTGGGCGGCCTCGGCCGGCTTCTTGTTGGGGAGGATGAGCCAGTAGGGCAGGTTGTCGTTCGCGGGGTCGACCATCGTGGTCAGGTAGTTGAGCGAACGCTCCGCGCAGGCGCGCAGGTCGAAGTGCTTGTAGTGCATCGTGTGCCGGTGTGTGTGTGGTGTGGGTGGTCTTGCGACGGGACGGGATTATAGCCCCGCACAATCCAAAAGGCAACGCGCCCGCGCTTCTCTCGCGGGCGCTCGCCGAGCGGCGGAGCCGCGAGCGTTCGGCCGCGGCCGGCGTGGCGGGGTGCGCACCCCGCCACGCCGTGCAAGGCCGCCGGTCTACGGGAACTCGTGGCGGACGGTCAGGACGACGCGGCCGGGGGCCGGTTCGGAGAGGGCCCAGCGCCTGCGGGCGAGGCGCGCGAGGAAGCGCTCGTCGTGGCTCACGAGCAGCATCGCGCAGGGGGCGTCCGCCAGGGCGTCCTCCAGGCAGAGGATCCCCGGCAGGTCGAGGTGGTTCGTGGGCTCGTCCATCACGATCAGGTGCGGGCCGCGCGCGATGCCCAGCGCGAGCAGCAGCTTGCGCACCTCGCCCGGCGAGGGCTGCGCGGACTCGAGCAGGCGGCCGGGGCGCGAGCCGAGGCGCGAGAAGCGCGTCATCACGTCGCCGAGCCGGTCGTCCGGGAGCTTCTTCGCCTCGGCGAGGACGCGGGCGGACTCCTCCGCGGAGATCTCCTGCGGGACGAGGACGAGGTGCTCGGCCGGGACGTTGAAGCGCGGCGCGAGCGCGCGCAGGAGCGTCGACTTGCCGAGGCCGTTCGGGCCGGTGAGCGCGACGCGGTCCGTCGGCGCGATCTCGAGGTCCGGGTAGGACAGCGTGCGCCCCGGGCCGAGCGGCAGCTCGCCGGCGGGGGCGCGCAGGACGAAGTTGCGGCGCGAGACGTCGGCGTCCTCGAGCCAGAACCCGGTGGCGAACTCCTTGCGGACGTGGAACGCGGCGCGCGAGGCCTGCGCCTTGGCCGCCCGCTTCGCGAGCGCGGCGGACTGCTTGCCCGCCCACGCGTCCTTGCCCGTGAGCTTGGCGAGGTTGCGCTCGGCCTTGCCGTCGTGGTCCCACTTGTTGTGCTTCGCGTCCTTCGTCTTCGCCTTGGTCTTGGCGGCCATGCGCTCGCCCTCCTCGCGGCGCTCCTGCGCGGCGGCGCGGAGGCGTTCGGCGGCGTGCTTCGCGGCGTCGTCCTGCGCGCGGGCGGAGGTCTGCTCGCGGCGGTCCTGCTCCATGCCCTGCGTGACGCCGCCCGGGCGCAGCGTCGCGTCCGGCGGGACGAGGAAGAGGCACTGCGCGCAGAGGTCGTCCAGCAGCTCGCGGTCGTGGCTCACCAGGAGGCCCGTGCCGCGGTAGCGGCGCAGCGCGGCGAGGAGGACGGCGCGCGCGGCGGCGTCGAGGTGGTTCGTGGGCTCGTCGAGGGCGAGCAGCCCGGGCGCGCGCCAGAGGGCGATCGCGATCTGGAGGCGCTTGCGCTCGCCGTGCGAGAGCGTGCCCCAGCGCCCCTCCCAGTCGTCCTCGACGCCGAGGTCGACGCGGGCCTGCCACGCCTCGGCGTCGGACGAGTCGAAGAACTCGGCCATCCCCTCCGGCGGGTCGTCCGTGCGCTGCACGACGTAGAGCGCGGAGGCGGGGCGGGAGATTGTCCCGTCCGTGGGTTCGAGCTCGCCGGAGGCGAGCCGCAGCAGCGTCGTCTTGCCGCAGCCGTTCGCGCCGACGATGCCCGTCCATCCGCTCCCGAGATGGACGGAGAGCCCGCGCAGCAGCGGCGCGGCCATCCCGGGGAAGGCGAACGACACCTTGTCGAAAGAGAGCGTATCGGATGGCATGGACGCGATCCTACGCGCGGGCGCGGGCGGCCTTGAGCGTGTTCGCGAGGAGCATCGTGATGGTC
>CAMVRE010000287.1 GCA_947169825.1 uncultured Verrucomicrobiota bacterium
TCAATGCGGTCGGAGCGCGGCGTGCTACGGTGTCCTTTTCAATTGACAAACCGCGACAAAACACCCCAGACCCGAACCGGCCCTTCGTGCTGGATGCCATCGCATGCGCCGCGCGAGCCCCCCATTCAGCATTCATCATTGAAGTCGCGCCCGGCGTGTGCTAGACTCCGCGCCATGAACGAACGCACCGACAACCACGGCCTTTCCCCCGCGACAGAATTCGTCGTGTTCTCCATCGAGAACGCGGCGAAGAAGCTCGGTCGCTCCGGAGCGGACGTGTACCGAGCATTGGTCGACTGCAACGGAATCGACGGCTTTCTCTATCCGAGCTACGATGTCCTCCACACGCAGGGGAAGGATTACATCGTCGACGAAACCATCGGTTGGCTTCGGGAACGAATGCCGGCGTTCGTGGGGTCCTCCCTATGAGGATCTTCCACGGCTCGACCCTTCGAATCGAGACGCCCCGCGTGGATGCCGGGCGCCGCAATCTTGATTTTGGACCCGGCTTCTACCTGACCGACCTGCGCGAGCAGGCCGAACGATGGGCGCGTAGGCCCGCCAATGCCGGAAAGCCGCACATCCTGAATGTCTATGAATGGTCTTTCGACCCTTCGGCCGCGCCCGACGTCCGCTATCGCCGTTTCCCCGAATACGACGAAGCCTGGCTTGACTTCGTCGTGGCGAACCGGCGTGGAGAGCCGGCCTGGAAGGACCTCGACGTCGTCGAGGGTGGCATCGCGAACGACCGCGTGTTCAACACCATCGAACTGTTCGCCGCCGGTCTGACGCCTCGCGAGGACACGCTGAAAAAGCTCCGCTACGAGCGACCCAACAACCAGATCTGCATCCTCGACCAGTCCATCCTCGATCGCTTCTTGCGCTTCGTCGAGGCAATCGAACTCCCGTGAGGCCGACATGGAAGGACATCCTCTCGTCAATGATACGCTGCTGCAAATGAAGTACGCGCGCATCGTATCCCTTCTCGCGAAGAAGCTTGGCATCCCCGAATCCGAGGCTCTCGGTCTTTTCTATCGATCCCGAACCTATCAGGATCTCCGAAGTGGCGAGAACGGTCTCCACAACATGGGTGATCTTTTCATCGTGGACGAGCTCCTTCTTGAACAGGGACACCCTCTTTCCTGATCCGCTTCGCCTCTTTCCACCGGCCGAAGCCGGCGCGGTTGCGCCGTGCGAGGTCTCAATCGACAACGCAATGGAAAAACTGCTGTTCGCCCTCCTCTCGTTCTCCGCGCTCGTGCCGGCGATCATGCTGCACGAGGTCGCGCACGGCGCCGCCGCGCTCTGGTGCGGCGACCGCACGGCGAAGGAGGCGGGGCGGCTCTCGCTCAATCCGCTGCGGCACGTCGACCCGTTCATGAGCGTGATCCTGCCGGCGATCCTCGCGCTCTCCGGCTCGCGCATCCTGTTCGGCGGCGCGAAGCCCGTCCCGATCGACCTGCGGCGCTGCCGCGACCCGATGAAGGCCTACTGGGTCACCGCGATCGCCGGCCCGCTCTGCAACCTCGCCCAGGCCGTCCTCGGCGCGCTCGTCTTCGCCGCGACGGGCTGGCTCCTCGCCCGCGCCGCCGCCGCGCCGGATTCGTGGGGCTGGGTCGCGGAGGTTCGGACGGAATGGAACGGGTTCCGGTATCTCGCCATGCGCCCGTGGCTCTCCCTCCTCCGCGTCTGGCTCTACCTCTACGTCGCGACGAACGCCACGCTGATGGTCTTCAACCTCGTCCCGATCCCGCCGCTCGACGGCTCCCGCGTCGTCACGGTCCTCCTGCCGCCGCGCCTGCGCTGGCGCTACGCCTCGATCGAGCGCTTCGGCATCCTCCTGGTCTTCGGCCTGCTCTTCGTCCCCGCGTTCAACGACGCGATCCGGCGGCTCATCGACGGCGTCCTGAAGGTCCTTGGCGTGAACCTCGGAATCGACTGACGGAGCCGCGCGCGATGGACTCGCCCGGGACGCTCGAGGAGATGCTCGCGAAGGGGCGCCGGCCCTACGGGCTCGCGCGCTGCCGCGTGTTCGAGCGCGAGGGCGACTTCATGGAGACCTCGCCCTTCGGCTGGCGCGTCCACCCCGCCACGGGCGAGCGCAAGTTCCACGGCGGCGTGGACGGCGCCGTCTGGACCGGCTCCGCGCTCGGCGAGAGCTGGATCGTCGCGCCGCTCGCGGGCGTCGTCGCGGAGGCGCGCGACGGCGTCCCGGGCTTCGACCGCGAAAAACCCGAGGGCAACTTCGTCGAGCTCGAGCATGCCGGCGGCCTCCGCACGCGCTACTACCATCTCGAATGCGGGACGGTCCGCGTCCGCGCGGGCGACCGCGTCGCGCCCGGCGACCGCCTCGGCTACATGGGCAGGACCGGCCTCGCCACCGGCGAGCACCTGCACTTCGAGCTGCTGCGCGGCGGCGAGCGCGTCGATCCGGCGCCGTTCCTGCGGGGCGAGGTCGCTATGCGATGAAGCCGCCGCCGAGGACGGCGTCGCCGTCGTAGAGCACGGCGCTCTGGCCCGGCGCGACGCCGGCGATGCCGGCGGGGAACTCCGCGCGGAAGGCGCCGCCGGGCAGCACCGTCGCGCGGACGTCCGGGACCGGTTCTCCGGTCGAGCGGATCTTGATCGAGCAGTCGAGGGTCGCACCCGGCTCGGGCGGCGGGATCGAGACCCAGTTCACGGACTCCGCCACGAGCTCGCGCCGCACCGTCGCGGGCTTCGGCCCGACGACGACGCGGTTATGGCAGGCGTCGATCGCGACGACGTAGAGCGGCTCGCCGGTCCCCGAGACCCCGACGCCCTTGCGCTGCCCGACCGTGACCTTCCAGTGCCCGGTGTGCCGGCCGAGGACGCGCCCCGCCTCGTCGACGATGTCGCCGGGGCGGTCCTCCGCGCCGACGAGCTCGGCCGTGTCGCCGCTGTAGAAGTCCTGCGAGTCCGGCTTCGCGGCGACCTCCGCGAGCCCGTGCTCGCGCGCGTAGGCGCGCACCTCCGCCTTGCGCATGGCGCCGAGCGGGAAGACGACCCCCGCGAGCTGCTCCTGCGAGAGCCGGTGGAGGAAGTAGCTCTGGTCGCGCGCCGCCTCGGACGCGCGCAGGAGGCGGACGCGGCCGCCGGGTCCGGCGCGGTCCGTGCGGGCGTAGTGGCCCGTCGCGAAGGCGTCGAAGGAGAGCCCCGCGGCGCGGGCGGCGTCCGGGATCGTGAACTTGAGGAGCGGGTTGCAGAGCACGCAGGGGTTGGGCGTGCGGCCCTCGAGGAAGGCGCGGCGCCACGGGGCGATCACGGCGCTCTCGTAGAGCGCGGCGCGGTCGAGCCGGACGTAGGGGATGCCGAATCGCGCGCAGAACGCCTCGGCCGCGGCGGCGTCCTCCCTTTCGCCGGGGCCGAAGCAGGCGTCGCGCGGCCCGCCCCGGTAGCGGCCGTCCCAGAGCATCATCGTGGCGCCGAGCACCTCGTGGCCCCCCTCCCTGAGGAGGAGCGCCGCCACGGTGCTGTCCACGCCACCGCTCATGCCGACCAGGATCTTCACGGCGCCGGAGTCTACCATGCG
>CAMVRE010000288.1 GCA_947169825.1 uncultured Verrucomicrobiota bacterium
GGGAAGACGAGCAGGCGGCAGCGGCGGTAGAGCCCGACGACCTCCTCGTCCGAGAGCCGCCCGAGAAACTGCACGCTCGGCCCCGCCGCGCGGCGCAGCGCGGCCTCGCAGCCGCCCGCGCCGACGACCTTGAGCGGCCAGCCGTTCCTCGTGTAGACGCGGACCGCGAGGTCCACCTTCTTGTAGGGCACGAGCGCCGAGACGATCAGGTCGAATCCTCCTTCGCCGGGCGCCGCGCCGGGCGTGCAGCGCGCGAGGTCGACGGGCGGGTAGACGACGGACGACTCGCGCCCGTAGAAGTCCCGGATCCGCCTCGCGACATGGTTGCTGATCGCGACGAAGCGGTCGACGCCCGCCGCGGTGCGCCTGTCCCACGCGCGGAGATGCGCGAGGAGCGGCTTCACGAGCGCGGCCTTCGCGCGCGACGTGCCGAAATACTCCTCGTAGAACGTCCACGCGTAGCGCATCGGCGTGAAGACGACGGAGAGGTGCCTCGCCCCCTTCGGCTTGCGGAAGCCCTTGGCGACGCAGTGCGACGTCGTGAGCAGGAGCCGCGTCTCCCGCGGGATGCGGGTATGCCGCGCCGCCCACGGCAGGAGCGGGAGCATCCTGCGATACTGGCGCACCGCGCCCGGAAGGCGGCCGAGCGGCGAGAGCAGGAGCCGGTGCGAGGCGATGTCGGGCGAGACGAGGGACGGGTCGCCGACGATCGCGGCGATCGGCGCCGACGGGAACGCCCGGCAGAGGTATTCGAGCACGCGCTCGCCGCCGCGCATGCCGGTGAGCCAGTCGTGCCCGAGGCACGCCGGAACGTTTCCGGCGGCCTCCGCGAGGATCGATTCGTTCGGCGCGTTCGCGTTCATGCGCGGGCGGCGGGATGCTACGCGAGCGGCTCGAAGTCCGCGGGACCGTGCTTGCAGAGCGGGCAGACGAAGTCGTCCGGGAGCGTGTCGCCCTCGTAGACGTAGCCGCAGATCTTGCAGACCCAGCCCTTCTTCTTCCCGGCCGCGGGCGGCCTGGGCTTCACGTTGGCCTGGTAGTAGGCGTAGGTCATCGCCGGAGCGGCGGAGAGCACGCGGCTCTCCGACACGGAGCAGACGAACATCCCGTGCGAGCCCATGTCGACGTACTGCTCGACCTTGAGCGAGAGGACGGCGCAGACGTGCCGCGGCAGCACGACGAGCCCGTTCGCGGTGCGCGAGAGTCCCTCGACGCCGGCGAACTTGTCCGCCGTGCGCCCGCTCTGGAAGCCGTAGCGCTGGAAGACCTCGAACGGCGCGTCCTCGGAGAGGCAGTTCACGTTCAGGACGCCGGTCTGCTTCGCGACGTGGTGCGAGTAGTTGAGCTTGTTGATCGTGACGGCGACGCGCGTCGGGTTGTCCGAGACCTGCGTGACGGTGTTCACGATGAGGCCGTTGTCCTTGCCCTTCTCGTCCTTCGTCGTGACGACGTAGAGGCCGTAGCCGATGTCGTAGAGCGCCTTCGGGTCGTTCTTCGGCACGGCGGCGTCGGCGCGCGCGACGTATTCGGCGCAGAGCTCGTCGGCGAGCGCCTCGAGCTCCTTGCGCGACTCGTCCGAAAGCGCGGACTTGATGTGCACGACGTTCTCGCAGACGCGGACGTTCTTCGACTTCTCGAACTTCGCGCGCATGATCTTCGCGGCGAGGGGCGCCCACGAGCCGTTCTCGATCAGCCCGACCGTCCGGTTCTGGAAGTTGCGCTCCACGAGGTGGTCGAGGAACGTGTGCATGAACGGGAAGATCTCGGCGTTGTAGGTCGTCGTCGCGAGCACGAGCTTGCTGTGCCGGAAGGCGTCCTCGACGGCCTCGGCCATGTCGTCGCGCGCGAGGTCGGCGGCGGAGACCTTCGGGCAGCCGCGCGCCTTGAGCATCTCGACGAGCTTGAGCGCGGCCTCCTTCGTGTGGCCGTAGACCGAGGTGTAGGCGACGAACACGCCGTCCGTCTCCGCCTCGTAGCTGCTCCAGGTCTGGTACTTGGCGAGGGCGTTGGCGAGGGCGTCTCCCGTCAGGACCGGGCCGTGCAGCGGGCAGACGGTGCGGATGTCGAGGCCGGCCGCCTTCCTGAGGAGCGCCTGCACCTGCGCGCCGTATTTGCCGACGATGCCGAAGTAGTAGCGGCGCGCCTCGCAGTCCCAGTCCTCCTCGACGTCGAGCGCGCCGAACTTGCCGAAGCCGTCGGCGGAGAAGAGGACCTTGTCCGCCTCGTCGTAGGTCACCATGACCTCGGGCCAGTGGACCATCGGCGCGGCGACGAAGTGCAGCGTGTGGCGGCCGAGAGCGAGCGCGTCGCCCTCCTTGACGACGACGCGGCGGTCCTCCCACTCCCTGCCGAAGAAGTTCGCCATCATCGCGAACGCCTTGGCCGACGAGACGATCGTCGCGGCGGGGAAGGCGTCCAGGAACGCGGCGATGTTCGCCGAGTGGTCCGGCTCCATGTGCTGGACGACGAGGTAGTCCGGCTTGCGGCCGGCGAGGGCCCTCTCGAGGTTGTCGAGCCATTCGTGGCGGAAGCGGACGTCGACCGTGTCCATCACGGCGACCTTCTCGTCGAGGATCGCGTAGGAGTTGTAGGCCATGCCGTTCGGGACGGCGTACTGGCCCTCGAAGAGGTCGACGTCGTGGTCGTTGACGCCGACGTAGCGGATGTCGGGGGAGATGTTCATGCGGATGCCGGTGGCGGGGTTGGACGAACGCGGGCATTCTAGCATTCCGGCCGGGCCGGGGTCAATGCGCCTTGCCCCGCGGGGCGAAGTGTGGCAGAATACCGCGCACCGAATCCGAACGCCGCCATGATCGAGAAAGCCAACGTCGAGAAGATCCTCGAGCGCCTCCGCGAGGTGGAGGCCCAGCTCGCCGAGCCCGGCACCGCCGCCGACCAGAAGAAGTACCGCGGGCTCGTGCGCGAGCACGCCTCGCTGCGCAAGCTCCAGGACCGCGCGACCGCCTACTACCGGCTCGTCGACACGGTCGAGTCCGACCGCGCGATGGCCGAGAACCCCGCCACGGACGAGGAGATGCGGGAGCTCGCGAAGGCGGAGCTCGAGGAGGCCGAGGCCGCGCTCCCCGCCGCCGAGAAGGCGCTCTCGCTCGCGCTCCTCCCGCCCGACCCGGACGAGCACCGCGCCGCGATCTTCGAGATCCGCGCCGGCACGGGCGGCGACGAGGCCGCGCTCTTCGCCGGCGACCTCTTCCGCATGTACAGCCGCTACGCCGAGGCGCGCGGCTGGAAGATCGAGCTCACCGACTCCGCGCCGTCCGAGCTCGGCGGCTACAAGGAGGTCTCCTTCATCGTCCGCGGCGACGGCGCCTACTACCGCCTCCGCCACGAGGGCGGCGGCCACCGCGTGCAGCGCGTCCCCGAGACCGAGGCGCAGGGCCGCATCCACACCTCCGCCGCGACCGTGGCCGTGTTCCCCGAGGCCGAGGAGGAGGACGAGCTCGTCATCCGCCCCGAGGACCTGCGCATCGACACCTACCGCTCCGGCGGCGC
>CAMVRE010000289.1 GCA_947169825.1 uncultured Verrucomicrobiota bacterium
GCCCACGGCGGCGACATGAAGGTCGGCCGCAGCGAGCGCGGCGGCGCGGACGCTCGCGACCGGATCGGCGAGGCGCGGCTCCTCCGCGTCCGCGGGGCGGACGACGAAGCGCGCCCCGAGCTCCGCGAGGATCGCCGCGCGGCGCGGCGAGGCGGAGGCGAGGACGAGGCGCGGCGGGGCGGCGGGATCGGCGGCGGGAGGCATCGCGGCGGGAGCTAGAGGAGCCCTTCGGGGTCGTCCGGCGGAATCTGCAGGATGCGGGCGGCGTCGGCCGCGATGCGCGCGAAGACCGGCGCGGCGCACTTTCCGCCCTCGTGGCGCGGCCGCGGCGTCGCCTCGCACGTCACGAGGATCGCGAGGCGCGGGTCGGTCGCGGGGAAGAAGCCGACGAACGAGCCGTAGTAGTCGCTCTTCGAATAGCCGCCGGGCACGGGCATCTGCGCGGTGCCGGTCTTGCCCGCGACGGTATAGCCCGGGACTCGCGCCCGGCGCCCGGTGCCCTCGCGGGAGACGACGCCGCGCAGCATATCCGCGACCTGGCGCGCGGTGCCCTCGGAGCAGGCGCGCCCGACGACGCGCGGCTCGAAGTTGGTGACGATCGTTCCGTCCGGCCCGGCGACGGACTTCACCAGGATCGGCTGCATCAGCAGCCCGCCGTTCGCGATCGCGGAATAGGCCGTGACGAGCTGGATCGCGGTGACCGTTATCCCCTGTCCGATCGAGGTGCGGATGTTGTTGAGCTCCGAGCCGTCGCCGATCGTCCTGCCGGCGCTCTCGCCGAGGAGCGGAAGGCCCGTGCGGCGGCCAAAGCCGAACGCCTTGAGGTGGGCCTGCTGGCGCGCCTTGCCGAGCATCATCCCGAGGCGCGAGGCGCCGCGGTTGGAGCTCCACGCGATCATCTGCGCGACGGTTAGCTCGTCGTGGCCGTGCGTGTGGTCGCTCAGCGGACGGCCGCAGTAGAGCCCGGGGGAGACGTCGAGGAGCGTGTTGGTGCGGACGAGCCCCTCGTCGAGCGCGGCGGCGGCGGCGAAGGTCTTCATCACGGAGCCCGGCTCGTAGATGTCGGAGATGGCGCGGTTGCGCTGCGCGCTCGCGTCGGCGGAGCCGAAGGCGGAGACCTCGAAGCCGGGGCGCGAGGCCATCGCGAGGATCTCGCCCGTCCGGACGTCCATGACGACCGCCCAGGCGGCGCGCGGGTGCAGCTCCTCGGCCATCGCCTCGTCGAGCGCGGCCTCGACCGCCAGTTGCACGTCGAGGTCGATCGTGAGGAGGACGTCGTTGCCGTCGACGGGGTCGCGCGACCCGCGGGGGCGCGAGGCGATCGCATGATGGCCCGCGGTGGCGTCGGCCGCCTTGTAGCCGGGCCGGCCGCGCAGGCGGCGGTCGAACGTGCGCTCGAGGCCGGCGAGGGGCTCCTCGATGGCGTTCACGAACCCGACGACGTGGCAGAGCGCGGAGCCCTGCGGATAGCTGCGGCGAATGATGCGCTTCTTGCTCGTGCAGCGCGCGACGGCGGGATTCGTCGCGAGCAGGTCCGCGACCGACTGGTCGGCCGTCGTGCCGATCGCGAAGTATTGCCTCCGTCGAACCGCGCCCTTCCCGTCGACGAAGGTGCAGTTGGTCGAGACGAGCGCCTCGTAGATCTTCGCGCGGTCGAACGCGCCGCACGCCGCAAGCGTCCGATAGGCGGCGAGGCGCGCGTCGTCGTCGGCGATGACGGTCGGGTCGATCCCGACCGTCCAGAGCGGGAACGACTCGGCCAGCGGATGGCGCTTGCCGTGCCGGTCGTAGATGCCGCCGCGCATCGCGGCGATGACGTTCGTGACGACGCCCGGCACGACGATCTTCTCGGGGTCCGGGTGCAGCTGCACCTGGACGAGCTTGCGCGTCACGACGGCGAACGCGCTCGCGAGCGCGAGCGCGACGATGGCGAACCGCAGGCCGGTGCGGGCGAAGAGGCGCCCGCAGGCGTCGAGCGGCCGGGGCATGCGCATCGCGGACTCCCCGGCGGCTAGCGGCGGTTGGCGGCGTAGGCGGCCGGCGCGCCGCCGGCGACGCCCGCGGGGCGGGCGCCGGGGCCGCGCATCGCGATGCGCTGGCGGCTCGACGGAACGTTCATTGCGATCCCGTTGGCGAGCAGGACCGCGCGCAGGTTCTCGGGGGAGCGCTTGGCGTTCCACTTCGCCGTCTCGCGCTGCAGCTCCTCCATGAGCGCGCGCTGGCGGGCCTCCTCGCGGACGATTCCGTCGGCGAGGGATTCGTTGGCGTGGCGGACGACGAGCCAGGCGACGCCGACGAGCATGAGGAGAATGATCACCACCGCGCCCTTCATCGTGATGGCGAAGGTGTGCTGGCGGGTGTCCCAGGGGCGGTTGCGGTTCGTGTATTTCCGGTGGCGGGAGTGGGGACGCTTCTTCATCGGAGGGTCAAGGATCGAAGGGTGGAAGGGTTGAAAGTGACGAGTGACGAGTGACGAGTGACGAGTGGCGGAGGGCCGCATTCAGCATTCAGCATTCGGCATTGCGCGACGCGGAGGCGATGCGCTCGACGGCGCGGAGCTTGGCGGAGCGCGCGCGCGGGTTCGCGGCGCATTCGGCCTCGGACGGGGCGACGGGACGGCGCAGGAGGCGGCGGACCGGGGGCTCGGCGCCCTCGTGGCGCGAGCCGCCCTGGGGCAGCGAGACCTCGCGGCCCTCATGCTCGGCGAACGCGCGCTTCACGGCGCGGTCCTCGAGCGAGTGGAACGTGATCACGGCCATGCGCCCGCCCTCGGCGAGGAGCGGCAGCGCCGACTCGAGCGCGGCGGCGACCTGGTCGAGCTCGCGGTTCACCGCGATGCGCAGCGCCTGGAACGTCCGCGTGGCGGGGTGGCGCGCCGCGCCGCGGCGGCCGCCGACCGCCCGCTCGACGGTCTCGGCGAGGCGCGCGGTCGTCTCGATCGGCGCCTTCGCCTGCTCCGCGAGGATCGCGCGGGCGATGCGACCGGCGTTCGGCTCCTCGCCGAGCTCGCGCAGCAGCGCCGCGAGCGAGCGCCAGTCGTCGCCGTAGCCGGCGAGCAGCTCCGCCGCGGTCGGGCCGCGCGTCGGGTCCATGCGCATGTCCAGCGGTCCGTCCGCGCGGAAGGAGAAGCCGCGCGCGGGCTCGTCGAGCTGGAAGGAGGACACGCCGAGGTCGAGCAGGATGCCGTCCGCCGGGTCGAAGCCGCGCTCGCGCGCCACGTCGGCGATCAAGGCGAACTCCGCGTGGACCGCCTCGAAGCGCGCGCCGAACGGCGCGAGGCGCTCGCGGCAGCGGTCGATCGCCGCGGGATCGCGGTCGAGGCCGAGCAGACGGCCGTCCGGCGCGCTCGCCCGCAGGATCGCCTCCGCGTGGCCGCCGCCGCCGAGCGTCCCGTCGATGTAGCTCCGCCCGGGGCGCGGATCGAGCGCCTCGAGGGTTTCGGAGAGCAGGACGGGGACGTGCATCGGAAGTGACGAG
>CAMVRE010000290.1 GCA_947169825.1 uncultured Verrucomicrobiota bacterium
CCGCCCGCGCTCGCGTCCGAGACCGAGCCGCCCGTCCCCTGGCAGCCGCGCGAGCAGATCCTCGAGATCGCGCAGCGGTTCGCGGACGACGAGATCGCCGCCATTCCGCGCCGCGAGGTCGCCGCCGTCGAGCGGGACCGCGCCGCGACCGACGTCGTCCCGGAGTTCCGCCCCGCCGCCGCCGTCGAGTCCGCCTCGTCCGTCCCCGCCTTCGCCTGGGCCGCCCCCGTCCCCGCGCGCTCCGACCTCGCCGCGCCGACGGCGCTGCTGGACGTTCCGCCCGAGGCGCCGCCGCCCGTCGCGGCCGACCCCGCCGCCGAGAGCGGCGGCGAGGTCTCCGCCTACCTGGCCGAGGTGCCCTCGGAGGTCGCCCCCGCCAAGCCGATCGAGAACGTCCTCGACGCGTCGCTCGCCATCCACCGCCCGCGGCGGGACGACGGCTTCGTCTACTTCCGCGTCGACGTCCGGCGCAAGGGCGCGGACGTCCTCCCGCCCGTCCCGCGCAACATCCTGTTCGTCCAGGACGCCTCCCGCTCCATTTCGCCCGAGCGCCTCCACCAGTGCCGCGAGGCCTTCAAGGGCGTCATCGCGTCGGGGCTCCTGCCGAGCGACCGGTTCAACGTCCTCTCCTTCAACACGGCCAACGCCTACGCCTTCCCCGACGGCTGGCGCGCCCCGACCCCCGAGAACGTCGCCGCCGCGACCGCGTTCGTCGACGGCCTCGTCCCCGAGGGCAACACCGACATCTACAACGCCATGCGCGGCATCCTCGACCTGCCGCGCGAGCCCGGTCGCTCCACGCTCGTCTTCCTGCTCTCCGACGGCGTCGCGACCGCGGGCGACGTCCGCCGCGACTCGCGCATCATCGGCGAGTTCTCCGCGCTCAACGCCGGCGGCGTCTCCGTCTTCGGCATCGGCGTCTCCAAGCGCTCCGACGAATACCTCCTCTCGATGCTCTCCTTCTGCAACCGGGGCGGCCCCGCCCTGGTCTCCCGCGACCGCTTCGAGATCCCGAAGCTCGTCGCCCGCGCCGTCGAGGGCGTCGGCTCGCCCGTCCTCACCGACATCCGGTTCCTCTTCGACACCGCCTCCGGCGCCGTCGTCACGCCGCGCATGACCGAGAACCTCTACCTCGACCGCCCGCTGCGCCTCTACGGCCGCGTCCCGGCCGGGACGAAGGACGTCACGTTCCAGGCCCGCGGCCGCAACGGCGGCAAGAAATACGACATGGTCTTCACGCTCCGCCTCGGCGACCCCGCCCCGGGATCGGGCGACGCCTCGATCGCCGAGTCCTGGGCCCGGACGAGAATCTACGACCTCATCGCCTCCTACGCCGGAGAGCAGGACCCCGCCACGCTCGCCGAAATGACGCGCCTCGGCACCGCCCACAACCTCCCGATCCCCTTCCAGGACCGCCTCGGAAGGTGACATGGACCGCCCGCTCGCCACGCTGAAGATCCCCGCCGAAGGGCTCGCCCTCGGCGGGCGGCGGCTCTTCCCCGGGCTGCGCTTCGTCTGGCGCCGCGGCGAGCACTGGGGCGTCGTCGGCCCGAACGGCTGCGGAAAGTCCGTCCTCGCCCGCCTCCTCTCCGGCGCGCTCTTCGCGCCAGAGGCCGAGATCGGATACGGCTTCTCCGGCCCGCGCGGCGGCGACCCCGAGCGCGCGGTCGCCGTCGTCTCGCTCGAGCGCCAGGCGCAGCTCCTCGCCGAGATGGACGCCTACGTCCAGATGCGGTGGATCGCCTCCGAGGAGGAGGCCACGCCCACGCTCGGCGCGTGGCTCTCGCAGGACGCCGTCGAGGACGTCGACCCGTGGGAGCGGGTCGAGCGCACGTCCCGCGCCGTCGCCGCCTTCGCGCGCCGCCGCGGGCGCGTCGTCCGCGAGATGGGCCTCGGCGCCCTCCTCGACCGCCACCTCGTCTCCCTCTCCAACGGCGAGACGCGCCGCGCGCTCCTCGCCCGCGCGCTCCTCGCCGCCCCGCGCCTCCTGCTCTTCGACGCGCCCTACGTCGGCCTCGACGCCGCCAGCCGCCGCATCCTCGCCTCCGCCGTCGACCGCACCGTCGCCGGCGGCGCCTCCGCCGTCATGCTCGCCACCGTCCGCCGCGAGGAGCTCCCCCGCGGCCTCACGCACGTTCTCGAGCTCGACGCCGAGGGCCGCGTCGTCCGCCAGGGGCCGGTCGAACGGTCGCACGGCCGCACGGTCGCACGGTCGGACCGTCGGACCGGACCGTCAGACCGTTCGACCGTCGGACCCGCGCCGCCTACGCGGTGGGTGGCGAGCGGTCCGACGCCCGACCCGCGGGCGCGCAAGCTCGTCGAGATGCGCGACGTCTCGGTCGTCTACGGCGAGCGCGTCGTGTTCGAGAACCTCGACTGGACGGTCCGCGCCGGCGAGCGCTGGCTCGTCGCGGGCCCGAACGGAAGCGGCAAGACCACCCTTCTCGCCTTCGTGATCGGGGACCACCCGCAGGCCTACGCGAACGACGTGCGGCTCTTCGGCGTGCGACGCGGCACGGGCGAGTCGATCTGGAGCATCAAGCGGCGCATCGGGTGGGTCTCGCCCGAGCTGCACGCGTGCATGGACCGCGGCGCGTCCGTCCTCGACACCGTGCTCTCCGGCCTCGACGACACGCCCTACCTCAACGGCTCGCGCACCCCGGCGCGCGTCCGCCGCGCCCGCGAGGCGCTCGCCTCGGTCGGGCTCTCCGGCGCGGAGGCGGAGCCCTTCGGCGCGCTCTCCGGCGGCGCGCAGCGCCTCGCGCTCCTCGCCCGCGCGGTCGTGAAGCGGCCGCCGCTCCTGGTCCTCGACGAACCCTGCCAGAACCTCGACCGCCCGAACCGCGAGCGGTTCGTCGCGCTCGTCGACCGCCTCTGCGCGGACCCCGCCACGACGCTGCTCTACGTGACGCACCTCGCGGACACGGAGCCGCGCTGCATCACGCACCGGCTCGTCGCGGCGCCGTCCCGGTAGCGCGCACCGCTAGTAGAGCTGCTCCTCGGCGAAGACCGAGGCGATCGCCTCGCGCAGCTTCGCCGCGACGGCGTCGCGCTCCGCGTCGCTCTCGTAGCGCCCGGCGCCGGACTCGAACGCCGGCGGCACGGGGCCGCCCGCGCGGCGCGGGATGACGTGGAAGTGCAGGTGCCCGACCGTCTGGCCGGCGCTCTCGCCGGTGCACTGCAGGACGTTGGCGCCGTCCCACCCCGCGCGGATCGCGGCCTTCGCGATCGCGCGCACGGTGTGCATGAGCTCGGAGAAGGCGGCGACGTCGCCCGCCTCGGAGACCGGCACGGACGCCAGGTCCGCCCAGTGGCGGCGCGGCACCACGAGCACGTGGCCCTTCGCCATCGGGTTCACGTCGAGGAACGCGACGGCGTTCGGACCTTCGTGGACGCGGACGGACGGGATCTCGCCCGCGAGGATCTTGCAGAAGATGCAGTCGTTCATG